>JBKJIA010000441.1:0-11066 GCA_046598735.1 Polyangiales bacterium | reverse complement strand
TCGGCCTTACGGTCTACACCGAGGCGCACGAACGCCGATTCGTTTGTTAAATACTCAGGTCGCGTGCCACGGGCGCAGCCCACAGCGAGCAGGAGTCCGACGATCACGCTGCTTTTTTGCCGCACCTGCAAGTTCTAGCACTCAGTCTCGGCACGCTCCGCACGCGCGAGCACGAGCGTACGAACCTGGACCGCCCCGGCATCTAGCAGCGTGCGCCGGAGCTCCGAGAGGGTTGCCAGCGTCGTGGCCACATCATCGATCAGCAGCACGCGCAGGCCTTGCACTTGGCCGGCCACACGAAAGGCACCAGCCAGGTTGCGCGACCTTCGCTCGCGGGAGAGTCCGGCCTGCGGCGGCGTGGCACGGCTGCGCACCAAAAGCGCTGGCCGAAAGTGAACGCCGAGCTGTCGGGCGACTGGCTGCGCCAACAACGCACTCTGGTTGAAGCCGCGCTCATGCAGACGCGCGCGATGCAAAGGCACGCAGCAAACCACATCCACAAAACCCGCTTGTTCGCGACTCCGCCGTAGCAACAGACCTGACAGTGCCGGCGCGAGATCACTGCGCCCCGCGTACTTGAAACGCGCAATCGCCTCCGCAAGCGGACCGCCGTACATGCACGCGGCCTGATCTTGGCTGCTAGGTTCGAGCGCCGCTTCGTCGATCAAGACGCCGCAACCAGCACAGAAGCCAGCCGGTCCCCCGTCGCATTGCGTGATGGGCAGCAGGCAGGCCGCGCAACATGGCGGCGCGAGCAAGTCGACGAACCCGCGTAAGATCCTAGGCAACATGCTTGCCTATCGGTCCCACGCGTGAACGGTTGCTAGAAACGAACCACGCCGGCCACGCGCAAATAGGGGGCGCTGCGATCGAGCGACCCCGCCTGCGAGGTCTTCACATCGAGCCCAGACGCAGGCGAGCTCGTGGGACGCAGCTTGATCTGCGCGGCCGATGCCAACGTGTAACCGCCTTCGATCAGCACACCAAGCGAAAGCGATGACACGCGACCCGCATCAGTCTCGAACGCGCGCGCTCGGGTACGAAGCGTAAAGCCCGCGCCCAGGGTGCCCACAGGGGCCCAGTCTTTGTCTTCGTAAGTCACTCGCTGGTCGTCGCCGCCGATCCGATAGTCAGCCTGGTCGTCGATGCTCATGGTCGTGCCTACCGCACCGCCCGCGATGCGAAGGTGCGGAAATAGCCACGAGGTCGCGGTGTAGCGTGCGGTCAAATCGGCTTGAATGGCGCGCTCAGTGATATCTGCCCGATCATTACTGCCTGCGATCGAGGCTCGAAAATGAGCGCCCGCCGCAAAGACAAGCTTCTTGACTGGTTGCCAAACATCGTAAGACGCGAACAGCTCGCCATGGCTCACGCTGCGGCCGCGCCCGCTCAGCGAGTAACCGACATCCGACGGCCAGCTAAAGCTCAGGCCTGCGCCGATCGCGAACGGCGCCCCCGCGTTGCCATAGGTAGGCGCACGAGGTGTGCGAATGGCATGGGTACGAGGCACAAGCATGACCACGCGCGTGGGCGCGGGCTCATACATGAATTGCGTGTTTTGAGAGGGTGGAGGTGGCGGCGGGAACACTGAGACGGGCGGTGCCGTTGCCACTGAAGGCGATGCGACCGGCGCTTGCAGTTCCGCTGCAGGCTCAGACGATGCCGCAGGCACGCTGGCGGTCGGCTGCGCTGGCGGTTGCTCAGTGCGCGATTCGCTGGTTGGCGCAGCAGTAGCTGCCTCCTGAGCCCTTACGGTTGCCGTCCCGCTGAGCGCCCACACCAACATGAAATATCGGACCGTAGCCATGACGCAGCACCTCATTCCAAGATCCCATTCCACAAGAAGCCAAGCAGACTCGTTGCATCGTCCAAGTTTGGTTTGTCCGCATCGAGCAGCGTGACAAAGCCTGATTCCGACGGGTGAATCACCGCCATGAGCGCCCGCTTTCCGCGGATAGGAACGAGCCCCTTCGCGTCGGCATCGAGCAGAATACGCGACGGCGCGAGCGTCTTCAGATCCAACGTGCCTAGACTGCCATCCGCCGTGGTGATCCAAAGGCGCGCACGCTCCCCATCAAGCAAGCTCACATCGACTTGGGTGCCCAGCGTCAACGGCGAGACGGTCCGTTCCTCAAGGTCGACCAGACTCACTTGGTCGCCATCATGCGTCAGCACCAGTTGCTTACGCTCGATCAGTGGCAGTGCGGAGGTCACGTCTTGGTTCAGCGGGATCTCTTCGACGCTGCTGGCAATCGCGCTTCCGTTCTCGCTCAGGTCCATGAATGCTATGCGCGAATCCTTACCGTAGAGCACCGCGCGCTCGCTCAGCGTGTCGTCGCTCGGCGAACGCGCTTTGAAGGTAATCGCGTGCGTGTAGCTGCCGCTCAGATCAAGGTCGACGCCGTTGCCAGTACGCGGATCGATCACGCGTCCTCCGCGGCTGGAAAGCGCGAGCAAGCGCTGCGCGTCCCCCGTGCCCAAGAGGGCAATGCCTTGCAGGGAATCGCCCACTGGCAACGAGAGCAGCGACACCGCAAAGCCGTGGCGATTCGCTTGCAACGTCGTCTCGGTAAGCTGAATCACGAGCACGTCGGAAGCGCCTCGCGACTGCAGATAGATTTGATCGCCCGCAAACACGAGCTGTTCGGGATCGAACGATTCACCCGTATTGCCCAACGTCAGCGGAATCGTTACCTCACCGCGCTCGAGATGTCCGAGGTCGATGAGATTGATGTCGTTCGTGCTGAGCGTGATCAGAAAGCGACGCTTTTCACCGGCAACTTGCGCCTCAGGTGAGAACACGAAGCGATTGGGCACCTGACCATCGAGCGAAGTCACATTGATCAAACGAGGATTGCTGCCCGCAAGCGGAGGCATATCCAGATCGACGACCGCAATGCTTGTGCCGAACGAGAAGCCTGCACTTGGGGCGTAGGCCACGCCGTAACGCCCATCGTCGGACAAGGTAAGGTTTTCGAAGCGACTGCCCAACGGATAGAGCGCGGGCTCCCCCGCTGCAGCAATCACGAGCACGTGAGCTTCGACCTCCGGCTGGTTTTCGCCATCGCCGCGCACGGCAGCAAGGCCTGATGTGAGCACTACGACCTGATCCTGCTTCTGTCCGGGGCGCTGCAAGGCAAGCTTGGCGCCTGCTGGAAGGTCAATCTGCTTAACCTTTGGCTCCTTCTTCGTGACGTCGAGCAGGTAAGCCTGCGGCGCATCGTCATCGAGGAACAACAGGCCGTTCTCGACCGCTCGCGGATCGTCGCCAACCACGGGTAGCCGCGGCCCGTCCTTGTCGCTACAGCCCAGGAGTGCGCACAGCGCAACTCCCAACCACATCTTACTGTTGTTCATTGGCGAATCCTGCTGGTCAGCTCGAAGCCAGTGACGGCTTTCTCCACTGCACCGGTCTTGGTGTTGACGAATGTGATCATGCCTCCCGTCAGGTCCTGACCGACGAATAGTCGATCGGCGCCTGGCACGATGCCGATCGAGGAAGGCGGCGCAACGAGCGAGGTTGTCGTGACCTGAAATGATTCCAGATCCGCCATCTGCAAGAGGCGCACGCCCTTACGGTCATCACGCAGAAGTGCGAAAATCCTTGTGGCGACCAGGGTCTCTGCATCAGCCGTGATCACCAGATCGCGCTCCTTCACGCGCGAGCTAGTGAGCTGCAGCTTCGCAAAGCCCGAGCTCGTGTCGATCAAGCTGTAACCCTCAGAGCGATCGATGCGCTCTTCTTCTGTGATGCCGGATTGCTCGGCCGCCCCTGTGCTGTTGGCGTGAAGCACGAGCGCACGACTGCCATCGCTCGAGAGCGCGACCGCGCGCACGCTCTTACGCAAACGAATGCCTCGCGGCGCAGTAGCTCCGACCAGGTCCACAACCGTCACACCTTCGACGGCCGTCGCCGTCGTGTACGCGAGCGCAATCTTTCCGGTGTTCGCGATCGAAACCGAGCCTACCAACTGCCCCTCAATCTTGGTGACGAGCAGGCTGTTTGCATCACTAAATCCACCGGGAATCGGCACGCGAATCAGCGCGCCATGACTGCGGGCAACGGCCACGGCAAACGTTCCGTCGGGAGCAATGTCCACATCCGTAATCTCAAGCGTTTTGGTTGCCAGCGCGCCGGGAACTGCAGCCATGCCATCTTGGGCGGGCGTGCCCTGCAAGACCTTGAGATCGAGCTCCGCAATGGCGCCATTGGCGAGATCGACCAACCGTAAGATCGTCTGATCAGTACGACGTGCCAGCGCATACTTACCATCTGGCGTAATCGCAACATCGGTGGACAGGGGATCGGAAAACGAATCACCCACGCTGATCAAGCGGGCAATCACGGGGCCTTGATCGACGGCTGTCAGATCGATGACCGAAATCCCATCTTCGGTAATCACGAATGCTTGATCGCCATTCGCCGAAAACCGAACCGCCCGCGGGCGAAAGCCTACGCTCACGCCACGTGAACCTTCGTTGCCCGGCGAAAGGTCGACCACAGTGACATCTTGAAAACTTTGCGCTGATTGATTGGTGTCGCCGCCTTCGAAATAGATCAGACCGTGCTGGCCGTCGGGCGCTATCGCAATCGCATTGGCATCGTGTCCGACCGGCAGACTCACTACTTCCGTGTGGCCCTCACTGGTTCGCAGCAGGCTCGCGTCGCGCGTCCCCACGTTGAGCACGATCGCTACGTCTTTGCCTGGCACGGTAGCCGTGTAGGTTGGTGCCTTGCCTGCGCGGACCGTCTCGATCGCAAACGTGTTCGCGTTCACGACGGCCACACGATCGGTGACAGGGTTGGGCACATAGACCGAAGTCGCGCCCGCTTGTGGCAACTCAAAAGCTAGCGGTTCTTCTTGCTCGGGTGGCAGCGCGCCGTTCGAGCCTCCCGGAGAGCTGCCGCCGTTGTTCGCCCCGCCGTTCGTCCCTTCACCGTCGTTACCGTCTCCCGAGCCGCCTGGTCCGTCCAAGTCGGACTCGTCGCTCTTGCTCTCGCCCCCACATCCCACTGCGATCAGCAGCGCGGCAGTGAGCCAAACTCGTGTTCGTGTTCGTAGTGCCATGGTCCCGGGCTGAAGCAGAGACCATGCCCATGTGACACCGACGCGCGAATGATCGCGAATCCTCGCGTTTTGCGCTCCTGCGCGGCCCGTGGTTCAGCGCGATGGCTTCGTCTCACAGCGCATACCCCGACACGAATGTCCGAGTTGATCGACTGTGCCAGACCGAGCCAACGCCCGTTAAGCGTGCGAATACGGCTCACCGCGCAGGATGGTAAAGGCGCGATAGATCTGCTCCACCAACACCACACGTGCGATTCGGTGGGGAAAGATCATGTTCGACATCGACAGCCGCAAGTCTGCAGCGCGCGAGGTCGCTTTGGGTAAACCGTAAGCTCCACCGATTAAGAAGACCACGTGCTGCACGGCGCCATTTTCGCAATCGCCCACGAAACGGGCCAGTTGCTCGCTAGAGTAAGGCTTACCATCCACTTCGAGCGCGACGACTTTCGCACGTGCCGGAATCGCACGCGTGAAGCGTTCTTGAACCTCGGCTTCGTTGCCGTCCTTGAGCTCCACCTCGTGGAAAGTGCCGTAGCGACCGATGCGCTTGGCATAGTCGTCGATCACGTCGCGCAGACCGCGCTCCTTGATCTTACTTACCGCTACGACATGAACGTGCACGGCGCTCTCAAGGCTGGGCGCGGTCGATCACTTCCACGCGCGCCGCGTCGTACCAAAGCGACTCGAGGTCGTAGTAGCCACGCGTGTCCTGATGGAAGATGTGGACAATCACGTCGCCAAAATCGATCAACACCCAAGCGCCTTGCGGCAGGCCTTCGATGCTAGTCGCGGGCATGCCGATCTTACTCATCTCGGCATCGATGTTCTTGGCGATGGCGTTGGCTTGTCTGTCGCTCGATGCGCTCATGACCACCACGTAATCAGCGTAGTCGACCTTACCGGTCACATCGATGATCTCGACCTGCAGGGCCTTCTTGTCGAGACCTGCTTGAGCAATCGCTAACGCTGCATCGCGCGCCTGATTTGCGGCAGTCTTTTTCTTGGGCGCGCGCTTGGCGGCTCCCGTCGTTTTTTTCGCGGCCAAAATCAGCTCCTCGTCGGATCAGGTGCGAACCTGTCCGTCGCCGTAAATCACCCATTTTTGCGTGCACAGCTCGCGCAGGCCCATCGGACCAAAAGCGTGAAGCTTGGTGGTCGAGATCCCTATCTCGGCGCCCAAACCAAGCTGGCCGCCATCATTGAAGCGTGTGGATGCATTCACCACCACCGCGCTCGCATCGACCTCGCGCAAGAAGCGCTGAGCCCGCGAGTAGTCCTCGGTGATGATAGCTTCCGTATGCAACGAGCCGTGCTGAGCGATGTGCGCAACCGCGCCTTCAAAGCCATCCACGACGCGTACGGACATGATCAAGTCGAGATATTCTGTGTCGTAGTCCGCAGCGCTCGCGGGCTTCGCGTCGCTGAATAGCTTGCGTGTCTCGTCGCAGCCGCGTAGCTCCACGCCCTTGGCGCTCAAGGCACGCGCCAGCAACGGTAAGGCTTGGGCCGCGCACGCGCGATCGACAAGCAGCGTCTCGGCCGCGTTGCACACGCCAGGGCGCTGCGTTTTAGCGTTGATCACGATGCGCTCGGCCTTGCTCAGATCGGCTGAGGCATCCACGTAGATGTGACACACGCCCTTGTAGTGCTTTATCACGGGCACGCGCGCGTTTTCGACGACGAAGCGGATCAAGCTTTCGCCGCCGCGCGGGATCGCCAGATCGATCAAACCATCGAGCGATAGTAAGACGAGCGTCGCTTCGCGTTGCGTCGTGGGAATCAACGCGACCACATCGCGTGGCAGGCCTTCCGCTTCGAGCGCTTCGCAAAAAATCTCTGCTATCGCCGTGGCCGAATGGAACGCTTCCTTGCCACCGCGTAGCACGCAGGCGTTGCCGCTCTTCAAGCACAACGCGGCAGCATCGGCCGTCACATTGGGACGACTCTCGTAGATCATCGCGATCACCCCGAGCGGCACCGTCATGCGACCGGCGCGCACGCCGCTCTCCATCTCGCGCAACGATTCGATAGCGCCCACGGGATCGGGCAGTCGCATCACGGCTTCGACGTCGTGGGCGATAGCGTCCATGCGCTGGCGATCCAGGCGCAGTCGCTCGAGCATCGGTGCGCTCAGGTTCATGTCCTGCGCAACGATCAAGTCTTGCTCGTTCGCGGCCAGCACGCGATCACCCGCCGGCCCGCGTAGGGCTTCGGCCACACGACGCAACACCGCATTCTTGGTGGCGCTGCTAGCGCTGGCGATGACGCGCGAAGCGGCTTTGGCGCGCGTTGCGAGCGCGCGCACCTGCTGTTCGATGTTCAGGTCTTCAGTCATCGGCTGTCTTCGGGACCCTAGCATTTCGTCCGGGCCGCTCACAGGATGACCAGATCGTCGCGATGAATCACGGCATCGCCCGCGTAATGGCCGAGGCGCTGCTCGATATCCGCGGCACGCGCACCCGCTAACCGCGCCACATCCACCATGGCGTAACGCGTCAAGCCGCGGGCGATTTCCTCGCCTGCTTCCGAAAACACGCCGATCGGATCGCCCTGGCCGAAATCACCCCGCACACCGACGACGCCAGCCGGAAGCAAACTGCTCTGTCGCTCGCGTATAGCCCGCGCCGCGCCCGCATCTACGATCACGACACCCCGCGTCTTAAGCGTATAGGCAATCCAATGCTTACGACTCGCAAGCGGCGATCCTTGCGGGAGCACCAGCGTCCCCACGTCTTCGGCCCCGAGCACCTTAGCAAGCACGTCCGGATCTCGGGCATCGGCCATGACTACCGGCAGGCCTCGTAGGCTCGCGCGCCGGGCGGCTTCGAGCTTACTTTGCATGCCGCCCAAGCTCAGCCCGCCGCCCTCATGCGGACGCACCAAACCGCGCACCCCTTCCACGTCAACCACCGTCGGAATGCGCTCGCCCGCCGCGTCGAGCAAGCCTTCGACGTCGGTTAATAGCAGCAGCAAATCCGCGCCCACCAACGTCGCCACCATCGCTGCGAGTTGATCGTTGTCGCCAAAGCGAATCTCGTCGACCGCGACCGTGTCGTTCTCGTTGATGATCGGAACGCAGCCGTGGCCCAGCAGCGCATCGATCGCCGCACGCGCATTGAGGTACAGATTGCGATCGGCGATCCCGTCATGCGTCAGCAAGATCTGCGCGACTTCGATGCCATGGGGCGCAAACGCCTCTTCATAAGCGTGCATCAGCCGCGATTGACCCGCCGCCGCGCTAGCTTGCAGCTCCGGCATCTGCGTAGGACGCGTCTTTAACCCAAGGCGAGGAAACCCAAGCGCGATAGCCCCCGACGACACGAGCACCACCTGCTTCCCTGCGAGCCGCTGCACGGCCACTTGCCGTGCGACGCTAGCAAAACGCCCCGAATCGCCCGTGATCGACTTGGTGCCGATCTTGACGACGACGCGCTTTGCATCGCTCAAGTACTGTCTGGGATTGGTGTCGCCCATCGGAATGGCAGGGTGCTCGCTGGGTTCGGGCTCGCTTGGCGCGCTCTGTAGCACGAGCCAGTCGCGCGTTCCTGCCGCGATGAACGCCGGTCGTGATACAAATTACCGGTGCTCTTCGTGGCTGACTTGCCCATGTGGCTCGTGCGCGGTTTCGCGTTCGTGTTCGGAGCCCTCTGGGGCAGCTTCTTCAACGTGGCGATCTATCGCTGGCCGCGCGGTATGTCCGTTGTCAGCCCGCCGAGTCACTGCCCCTCGTGCGGTGCGCCCGTTCGCTGGTATCTGAACGTACCGATCATCGGCTATGCCTTGCTCGGCGGTCGTGCACGCTGCTGCGGTACCAAGCTCACGCCCCGCTACGTCTGGGTGGAGCTGCTGACAGCCGTCTTGTTCATGGCCGTAGCCAGTCGCGTATTCAGCCGCGCGGATCCCGAGGCCGACCTCAACGCCACGTTCTTAGAGACCCTGCTCTATTTCGTATTCGCGGGCGGTCTAGTCGTCGCGACTTTCGTCGATCTCGAGTGGATGGAAATCCCCGACGAGGTCTCATTGCCAGGCGCCGCGCTGGGCCTTGCCACCGTGACTCTGCGAACCCAACCCGGCCCGATCAGCGCGGCGATCGGAGCCGGCCTCGGCTTTCTGATCGTGCAAGTGCCATTCGTTTGGATCTACGAGCAGCTCCGCGGCCAACCCGGTATGGGCGAAGGCGACGCCAAGCTCTTGGCCATGATCGGGGCATTTCTCGGCTGGGAAGCGGTGCTGTTTTGCCTGATCGCGGGCTCGGTCCAAGGTCTAGTCGTGGCCGGCATCGGCCTGGCCACCGGCTCGGCTCTGATACCCAAGCGACCGGACGAGGAGGCCTCCCCCGCACAAATCACAGACGATACTACGGGGAATGTTGCGGGTCTCACGGGAGACCCCGGGGGCGAGGCAACCGCGAAAAGCGAGCCCAACTCAGCGCAGCTGGGGCCTGGGCCCCAGGAAGTGCTGGGCCCCTCGCAGCGCCCCCTCGACAACAACGGAGTCGGAGACCCGTCCCAGGAAGCGGACGGGCCGGCGAAGATTGTTTTTGGCCCCATGTTGGCGGTGGCAGCCCTCGAGTATTTCTTCTTCGGCCCGGAAATCATTGCTCACACTTCCGAATTCGTCCGTAAGAGTTCTGAATTACTAGCGATTTGACGTATCGCCTCAGCCGCATGCTGGCAGCGCGTTGGGGCGGCGCTGAGCTGCAGTCCAACGAGAGGTGGCGTGGTTATGAAAATCTGAGAACCTGAGCACATCGAGGTTGTCAGACTTTACGTGCCGCCCGCAGACCGCACCGTTCCTGGCCAGCCGCTGCGCCCCACTCCGCCGGGCGTGCCTGCGGAGCATGTGGATGGTATCGATCCTGAGCTGATTGCGTTGCAAGCGCCCCCTCAAGGTCAGCGCGTCGCAGCGCTAACCGTGATGGCCGGCGCGGTAGTTGCCGCGATGGCGATGGTGCTCACGTTGCGCGCGGACCTGAGCTACTCGTTCGCTGCCGCCCAAGCTACCGATCTCGGTGACGTGCAGGCATTGGGGCCAAGTGAGCTCGTGTCCAACGAGTATGTCCGCGTCGAGGGCATGCCCACGCTCGCACATGCGGTCGGTTTTTCGCGTGGCATGGGCGCTCGGTACCGGGTCTTCCCACTCGCAGGCCAGCGCAACGTGTACGTGCAGATCGCGGACGAGGGCGGCGAGAGCTTCGTGCGGTCCGAGTTCACCGGCCGACTCGTGACCTTCGACGACCTCGGCGGGCGCTATGCCGAGCTCGCCCGGGTGATGCAGCGCGACATGCATTTGCCCGTCACGGGCGAGTCATTCTTGCTCTTGGCCGACGAGCCGCCCAGCACGTACGTGTGGACGTGGATCGTGAGCGCGCTCTGCCTGGCATTCGTGTTGCTCGATGTGTTCTTCATCCTGCGCTGGTTCAAACCTGTGCGCTGGATGGATATCGGCAACGGCGCCGCCAACGACTGAGGTCCGTTGCGCAGCCAGGCCAGTCTTTCGCCACGCCCTTGACGGGAGGCGACCGGTAACGGCTCAGCTCGCGGCTTTGGCGCGCTTCTCGCCGGCGCGATACTGATCCCACAAGCGCGGCAGGCTCAGGCGGCTGAGCCCTGACTTGTAGCCGTCGTCCTTGCTGCGGGTTTGCTGCTTGAGGATGGCTTCCACCAACTTGGTGCGGCCACCGAACTTCTCCTTCACGGTGCTAAGCACGGTGTGAAGATGGAGAAGCTTCTTGTTCGACACGCAGTCGAGACCCTTGTCGTCCAGGCGGTCGATCCAGAGGTCTTCCGTGGCGAGATCCTTCACGGCCTTTACGAGGCCGGCCTTGTCTTGGAAGCGCTCTTTCACGATGGCGAGCGGCTGCTTGTTCATGACCTTCTCCAAACGAACGCGCCCGTCACGATGCACGGGGCTGCCGTGGGTAGCATGCGAGCAACTGCCGGGCAAGTCTGGGTAAACGGGCCTTGCGACCTGTACGGTGCCGGGCCACCATGCCGC
>JBKJIA010000419.1:0-2661 GCA_046598735.1 Polyangiales bacterium | reverse complement strand
ACCACGGCGCGCCAGCCCGCGACGCCCGTGGCCGCAAAAAAGACGAGCAAAGCCAGCACCACCAGCGTGGCAATCGCTGCGCCAAAGCCAAACGCCACGTCGCGTTGCGGGTTCTTGGCTTCTTCGGCCACATTCGCGACGCCTTCGATCGCGAGATAGAACCAGATCGCAAACGGTAAGCATGCGAATACGCCCTCTACCCCATTCGGCATTGGCTCGAGCGAGAACGCGTGCAAATCGAAATGCGGCAAGGTGAACGCCACGAATAGTAAGAGCTCGAGCACTGCTAGCACCGTAATCACAAGCTCGAACAAGGCCGCTTGCTTGACACCCCAGGCGTTGAGCCCCGTGAACAAGACGTAGGCGCCGATCGCGACAAGACGCGGATCGAAGCCCGAATAGCGCTGGGACACGTAGGCTGCGATTGCCATGGCGATAGCGGGCGGTGCGAATACGAACTCGACCAGCTGCGCAAAGCCCGCGAGTGATCCGTACAAGGGGCCAAGCGCACGCGCGCAATACACGAAGGCGCCGCCTGCGCGCGGTAATGCGCAAGCAAGCTCGGCATAGCTGAGCACGAAACACACGTACATGACGGTGACGAGCAGCGTGGCGATCAACATCCCGTAGGTGCCGCCCAGGGGCAGACCGAGATTCCAGCCGAAGTACTCGCCGCTGATCACGTAACCGACGCCCAAGCCCCACAACATGAAGGGACCCAACGTTTTTTTTAGGGCAGCTGGCTCGCTCACGAAGCGAGCATAGCGATGTGGCCAAGGCTCAGGTCAAGAGACGAGCGAGCCGTCGTGGATGCCGGCGCGGATCCTGAGCACCTCATCGATCGGCGCAAGCACCACGATCGCCATACCTTCTTCGATCTGAAAGCTGGGCGGCGGCTTGAAGCGATAGTCGCCCTTGGGGCTGCGGATCGCGAGTACGAGCGCGTTGTCCTGCCGATTTAGTTCGGTTTGATCGATACGTTTGCCCACTACCTTGGCCGACGGCTCAACGCGAATTTCTTCGATCCGCAGGCCGTCGCGACCGCGCAACATCGTGTCGAGAAACTCCACCACGGACGGTCTGAGCATTTCGCTCACCAGTCGCATGCCGCCGATGAAGTTCGGGCTCACTACGCGATCGGCGCCCGCGCGCCCGAGCTTGGCCGCTGCCGAATGGTCGATCGCTTTCGAGATGATGCGCACTTTGGGATTGAGCGAACGCGCAGTCAGCGTGCAGTACACGTTGTCGCGATCGTCGTGCAGCATCACCAGCACGCCGCGCGCACGCTCTATACCCGCACGCGCCAACACTCCGTCGTCATAGGCCTCGCCGTGAATGGTCAGGATGTCGGCGCCGTGCTCGTCGCGTAACTCCTCAAGCCGGGCTTCGTCGCGGTCGAGCACAACGAACGGAGTCTTGGTGCTCAGGAGCTCACGAATGGCGTGCACGCCCGTGGTGCCTGCGCCGCACACGATGATGTGGTCCGTAAGCGCTTCGATCTTCCGCTGCATTCGCCGACTCCTCAGCACGCCACCCAAGTCGCCCTCGACGATGATCGCCGTCAGGGTCGACACGCTGTAAAGCAGCGTTCCACTGCCGAGCAAAATCAGCCCTACGGTCCACAAGCGACCGTAAGGTACGCTCTCGATCCCGACCAGCACCTCGCCGTAGCCCACGGTCGAGAGCGTGATCACCGTCATGTAGAAGCAGTCCGCAAGGCTCCAGCGCCCTTGCCCGAGCTGGTGATACCCGAGGCCGCCCAAGGTCAGGACGCCCGCCATAGCGAAAACCGCGCCGTAAAGGCGTCGCTGCAGCCGAAGGTAAGCCTGATTCGCGGACACGCGCCGCGAGTATATCTAGCCCGCAGTCAGGCGACGAAAGTCGCGCGACTTCTGCAGGGCTCGGCGATAGGCTCCGGCCACCACCAAGGCGTGCCGAACGTGAATTCCCGCGTGCTGCAACAGCACACCGGCGCGCAAGGCCCCCCGACCCAGCGTCCATTGGACATAACGACCTGCTTCCATACGTTCCCCCCGCTTCGTGTAAGCGCGCTTCGCTCGGATCGACACGGGCCTGCTCAAGCCCACCACATTTGAGCCACCGACGCCCCGACCGCGAACGGATCTAACCCCCTCAGAAGATGATTTCAAGTAACAACGACGTGAATACTTTCCTTTGTGACTGAAATATTTCTTGCATCCCCTGTCAAAGGACGTTGCTGTGACCGCCGACCTCACCCTGCGCGAAGCCCTGAGACAAGCCCCGTTCGGCCTAGCTATGTCTTCGGGATTTTTCGGATTTTTTGCCCACACCGGCATGCTGACTGCCCTCCTAGAAGCGGGGCTGTTGCCCACGCGCGTCAGCGGATCGAGCGCGGGTGCGCTGGTGGGGGGATTGTGGGCCAGTGGGGTTGGTCCAGACCAGCTACGCACAGCACTTTTGGGACTTAGGCGCGGCGACTTTTGGGATCCGCGACCCGGCCTGGGTTTGTTATCAGGATTGCGCTTCCGCCGACTGCTGGAAGCGCTCTTGCCCGTCAGTCAGTTCGAAGATACGCAGCTTCCGCTGAGCGTGAGCGTGTACGAGCCGCTGACCGGGCAGACGGTCGCACTCAGCCGCGGCAAGCTCGCCTCCGCCATCCACGCGTCGTGTGCAGTGCCC
>JBKJIA010000372.1:0-37334 GCA_046598735.1 Polyangiales bacterium | reverse complement strand
GATCACTCAGGTCCACATCGGGATGGGTGAGTAAATCGTGATAGATCGTGGGCACGGCCGTGAAGTGTCCGATACGCTCTTCGCGCACGCGGCGTGCAAGCGCGAGCGGGCGCGCGCTCTCGAGCACCACGCACGGCGCCCCGAGCTGCAGCGTCACGAGCGGTACCAACACCATCAGGTTGAGCGTTGTGAGGGGTAGCATCACGCCATGGGGCATGTCGGCCGGATAGAGCGCAAGCTCGCGCGCCATCGCGCCCATCAACATCAAGTTGTGCTGACTGTGCACTGCACCTTTGGGCGTACCTGTCGTACCGCTCGTGTACGCGATGGCAGAGGGTGCGTGCGGATCGATCTCGGAGCGACGTGGCTTGGTGCTCGCTTGCGCAAGCTCGCGTGTGAAGCGTGTCCTCGGGTCGCGCAGGTCAAAGCTTACGATCTCGCGCAGCTTTGGAACCGTAAGGTCGCAGGCTTGGCTCGCCAGCTCTTCCGTGGCGAGATAGAGCGAGGCGCCCGAATCGACGAGAATTGCCTGCTTTTCGCGCGCGGACAGCACGGACGCAACGCCCAGCCAGATGGCTCCCAAGCGTTGCGTGGCCAGGAACGCGATCACGATGCCGACACGATTAGGCAAGCTCGCAGCCACGCGATCGCCCTCGCGCACGCCGAGCGCGTATAGCGCGTTGCTTGCACGACACACGGCTTCATCCAACGACTCGAACGTGAAGCGATGCGTATCGTCCACCAGCGCAAGTCGCGTAGGTGCGTCCGCTAACCACGGGTCGAGAACGCCTGCAACGGTGCGAACGGAGATCACTTGAACATGGGCATGAGCTTCGCCATGTACTGAAGCTGTTCTTCTTGCACGTGCTTGGGCGAGAGGCCTTGGTAGAAGAAATTCCACGAAAGCGCGCTCAGGTTGCCACCGGTGCCGTAGACCGTGTGCAGATCTTCCATTTGATGCTTCACGTCGTCGAGTGTGCCACAGAGCTGGTAGCCAGTCTCGATCATGCGTTTCGTGGCTTCGGCTTTGTTCGCGAACTTCACGGGTCGGTCCTTGGGATCACCCGGGACCCGGAAAGCTTCATACATGCCAAAGCTGCCGAAATAGTCGTCCCAGACGTGACCGGTCGTGGCGACGGCGAGGTCAAAGGCTTCCTCACGCGTCTTACCGATCGTAATCGCGCGTACGGCGCCGACGTTCTCGCCGCGACCAAAGCGGAAGCCATTTTCGCCCGAGATTTGCTGGTATTGTTCAACGAGCTTAATCATGTCGTTCTTGTTGGGCGGGAAGATCCACGGCATGAAACCGCGACGCGCCGCCTCCTGCATGCTCTTGGGGCTGAGGTTCATGGGTACCCAGATCGGCGGATGCTTACGCTCGTAGCAAGAGGGTACGATGCCGATTTTACGGATTACGCCGTCTGCGTCGATCTCACCATCGACGCCGTGCGCGCGCGTCCACTCGAGTGCGGGCCAGCCGGTGATGCCTTCCTTGTGAGGGTAAGGTACCTGGTAGTGCTTGCCAGCATGCTCGAATACGTCCTCGTTCCAAGCCTTGAAAATCACGTCGAGGTATTCATCGAACACTTCGCGATTCTGTTCGTCGCTTTGCGACTGATCGCTGGTTGCCGCAGTGACCGCACTCTTTTGGCCAAGAATCTGCACCCAGCGCTTCTGATAGCCGCGCGCCACGCAGATGCCGGCGATGCGGCCGCGCGTGAGTTGATCGAGCAATGCCCAGTCCTCGGCCACGCGAATGGGATCGTGGGTGGTGATGACCGTGGACATTGGTGCAAAGTTGAGCCGTTCGGTGCGCGCCGCGAAGTCTGCAAACATCAGCGCTTGATTCGGACAGGCTTCGCCACCTTCCGTGTGAAAGTGATGCTCGGTCATGGCGAACGAGTGCACGCCGGTCTCATCGCAGACTTTCGTGATGTGGCGCAGCTCATCCAACATCATTTGATAGCGATCGGTGCGCTTGCCGATGGGCCTCAGCTGCTTGCGTTCCGCGAGGGTGCCGGGCACTTCGGGCATGGCAAAGACATTGATGAACATGGGCAGCTCTCCGAGAAGGCAGGCCCGCCTCGCGCGAGCCGCATTTCCGGCGACGCTAGAACACGTTTCAGTTTGGCGTCAAGGGCAAACTGAAACGCGTTGCAAGCCGTTGCATTGCGCGGAAAACGGGGTGTAATTCCTCCATGTCCAATCTCGAATCTGCCACGGTCGAAGGCGTATCCGGCCCACCCCATTTGATCGTGGAACGCCGGGGCCATGTGCTCGTGTGCACCATGAATCGTCCAGACCGTAAGAACGCATTGAGTCCAGAAATGCTGGTGCGTCTGTACGATGCTTGGCTCGAGCTCGATCACGATGCCGACCTGCGTGTGGCCATCCTGACTGGCGGACCGAGCGCATTTTGTGCGGGCGCGGACTTGTCAGGCGATGTCGCCCCGCCCAAGGATGGTAAGAATCCGGCGGCCAGCGACGTGTGGGGGCATCGTTTTGCGGAAGATCACGAGCTCCAGTGGAAGGCGCTCTTGCGCAACTGGCAACCGCGCAAACCGATCATCGCGGCCGTGGAAGGCGCCGCGGTGGCGGGAGGTACCGAGATTTTGCAAGGCACGGATATTCGCGTCGCGGGTAGGAGCGCCAAGTTCGGCGTGGCCGAGGCAAAGTGGTCGCTCTATCCGCTCGGGGGATCGGCGATTCGCCTAAGAAGGCAGATCCCTTACACGCTGGCTGCCGAGATGCTGTTGACCGGTCGCCAAGTCAGCGCCGAGGAAGCCTTACGGTTTGGTTTGATCGGACACGTGGTAGAAGACGGCGGCGCCCTCGACAAGGCCCTTGAAATCGCCGAGGTGGTTGCGGGCAATGGTCCGCTCGCCGTGCAAGCCATCCTCAAGACCTTGCGCGAAAGCGAGAGCATCCCCGAGCTTCACGCGCGAGAAATCGACATGAAGAACGGCGTGCCGGTGTTCCACTCCGAAGATGCCAAAGAAGGGCCACGCGCATTCATGGAGAAGCGCAAGCCCGTTTGGCGCGGACAGTAAGGCCGACTACGCACGCTACTCAGGGAGTGCTTCGCGGAGCGCTTGGCCTGTGCAGCCGCTGGGCGGGTCGATGCCCAATAGCCGCGCCAAAGTGGGCACGATGTCGCGCGGATCGACCGCGCGTTGTACGTGAATGGGCGGACGCTTGCTACCGAGCACGTAGATCGGCACATGCGTGTCGTACGCGTGGGGTGTGCCGTGCATCGCGAACAGATCATGGATGTCAGTTGCCAGCAGCCAGTGCGGTTTGGGCACGAGATAGACGTGACCTGAGCGTGTGGGGTGGACGCTTGCCGTCACGCGCCGCTCAAGCTCGTTGCTCGAGACGTGGCCCGCCAGTACGTCGCTGCGCGTGTAGGCAGCCATCAAGCCTGGTTGCTTGAGCGCAAGCTCCGCCAGCGCATGTTCCACCACCTCCAGTTTGAGGCCGTGTTTCGCGATCGCGGCCTCGTCGAGCCATAAGCTGGGATTGACGAAATCGAGCACCAAGTCCATGTCGAGCGCGAGACGCTTGCGCAACGCAACATTCAGGTTTGCGACGAGCTTGTCGGGATCGATCCGGCCTGCGTCTTCGCCACGCTCAAGAAACCAAGCGGGCGATTCCGCGATGCCGTGATCGGCGCTGAGCACCACGACCACTTGGCCGTTGCCGATCTGAGGGTCGAACAACTTGAGCAAGTTCGCCAAGGTCTGATCGAGCCGCAATAGATTCTCTTCGGCCTGCTTACTTTCCGGACCAAACGCGTGACCCACGTAGTCCGTGGCCGAGAAGCTGACCGATAACAGGTCGGGCACGTCGTCGCGCCCCAGCGGTTCATGGGCGAGTAACGCGCGCACGAATTCCAAGACCAGCTCGTCAGAGTAAGATGTGTGCTTCAGCGCGCGCGTGAAATCCTTGGTGCTGTCGCTCTTGGGCGTAAACGACATGGGTAACTTACGGTAGCGGTCGACGGTCAAGTTGCTTACCCAATCAGGCAGCGACGCAAGGTAGTACCGGCTCGTAATGAAACCGCCGGCGCGATCATCGAGCCAATACGCAATGCCGCCCTGGCCTGCAGGCATGATCGCACCTCGATCTTTTTCGGACACTGCGCGCACCAACGCTTTTCCGCCGCTGGCGGCGAGCAATGCATCGCCCAGCGTGGGCACGAGCAGCTTACGCGGCGACTTTCCCGTGCCCTCGCTTCCTACGAGCGGCGCGCTGTCATCATCGACCGCGTATTCAGGTTCGCGCTTCTCGAGATCGAACCATTCGTTGCCGACGATGCCGTGGTCCTTGGGCAGCGCACCTGTGAACAGCGTGGCGTGACCGACCGCAGTTTCCGTAATCGCGTGGGCGTAGTGCGCATTGTCGTAGACCACGCCCTGATCGAGAAAGCGCGCAAAGCCATCGGGACCCAAGCGGGCGCGCAAGCGCAGTGGCAAGTCTGCACGCAGTTGATCGACCGTGATCTGCAAGATCAGACGCGGCGCGCTCAGACTCGGTGGTGACGACGACACCGCGCTCGCAGTTTTTGTCTGCACCACGGAAGGAGGCGCAGAACGGCAGCCCCCGAGCAGCACGAGCGCGAGCAGAATCGCAAGAGTACGCATGCGCGCCGGTCTACCACATGACTGTGCTGAAAACCGAGCGCGGACCGTGCCTTATATCTTGGCCTTACGGCCGATCGCGGTAGCGCGCATACAACGCGTCGCGCCATCCCAACAGATCGGCGAATTCCTGACGCAGCTCCGCATCACCAAAGCAGCGCCTGCTGCCCTCGCCGATCCGAAGATGGGGCGTGTGTGGCGGCTCCACGAAGGAGAGCACCTGCGCCATGACGATGTCGGCGTAGCTGAAATGCCCAAGTAAGGTACGCGGCTCACCGACAGGACTGCGCGAAAGGTCCGCGCGCAAAGACTCGAGCACGCTCGCGAGCAGACTGCGGTGCTCGGCCACGCTGATAGCTGACGCCCCGTACTTACGTAGCGTGCGCTCGATACCTGTTCTGGCGACGGGAACGGCGAGCGGTCCCAACACCTTACTAACTTGCGGAGGCACCTGTTCTGCCAGCGCCTTGCGATCGTCGAGCATGCGCAAAAGCGCAAGCGCGCGCCCAGCGTTCAGCCCGCGTTCACTTGCGGCATCGTAATCTGCGATCGCAAGCTCGGTCCCTTCGGGAAAAAGCCGTGCTCCCGTGCCCGATGCGTCCGCAAATTTCGCGACCTCAAAAGAGCCATCGATCACTTGCTTACCGTTGATCAAGACTGGAACGCTGACTCGACCAAAAGGCTTTCGCAGCAGGATGCGTAGGGCAGGCTCGCCCAGGAGCGGAAGATACTGACGCTTCTTGTAAGGAATGCCGCGCGCTTCCAGAGCCCAACGCGCTTTTTCGGACCAGGGGGAGTACGGAATCGACAAAAGCTCGAGCATGCGGGGCCATAGCACTCGCCATGGTGCCGGCCATGGTACCGCTCGCGGTCGTCAGGTATATGCGATGCGTGGAACAAGCGTTCGATCGCATCATCGCGTCGGGTATCTGCGTCACGCCCGCCGGACGTATTACGGCGGACATCGGCATTCGCAACGGGCGCATCGCGGCCATCGGCGCGCTTTGCGATAAGCCCACGGCCGACCGCATCCACGTGCCGGGACTGCACGTGCTGCCCGGCGTGATCGATTCGCAGGTTCACTTTCGAGAGCCGGGTCTGACGCACAAAGAAGACTTGGAGTCCGGCACGCGTGGGGCGGCGCTCGGCGGCGTGACTGCGATCTTCGAGATGCCCAACACCAAACCCGCCACCACTACGCGCGCCGCGCTCGAAGAAAAACTTTCCCTCGCACGTGAACGTACCTGGGTCGATCATGCCTTCTTCATCGGCGCGGCGGCAGAAAATGCCTCTCAGCTGGCTGAGCTAGAGCGCATTCCGGGTTGTGCGGGCGTGAAAATCTTCTTGGGCAGCTCGACCGGCAGTCTGCTCGTGGATGACCCTCAGGTCTTGCGCGAGGTACTCAAGCACGGAACCCGGCGCGTAGCGATCCATGCAGAGCACGAAGCCCGCTTGAACGCGCGCAAGTATCTGGTCGAGCACGCTGACACCCACCCCCGTCTGCATCCGATCTGGCGCGATGAGGAAACAGCACGCCTTGCCACCGAAGGCGTACTCAAGCTCGCGCGTGAAGTGGGCCGCGCCCTGCACATCCTGCACGTCACGACCGAAGATGAGCTGCCATTGTTGGAAGCCGCGCGCGACTTCGCCACGGTCGAGGTCACGCCGCAGCACCTTACTCTGAGCGCACCTGACTGTTACGAGCGCCTTGGCACCTACGCGCAAATGAATCCTCCCATCCGTAGTGAGCAGCATCGCCTGGCTTTGTGGCGAGCCGTCGGGGGCGGCCTCGTCGACGTGATCGGCTCCGATCACGCACCGCACACGCGCGAAGAGAAATCCAAACCTTACCCTTCGAGCCCGTCGGGCTTGCCAGGCGTACAGACGCTCGTTCCGATCATGCTCGATCACGTACATCACGGACGCCTGAGCCTGGAGCGCTTCGTGGATCTGACGAGCGCGGGCCCCGCGCGCGTCTACGACGTGGCCAGCAAGGGACGAATCGCGCTTGGCTACGACGCCGACCTGACGATCGTGGATTTGAACGCCACCCACACGCTCGAGAACCGTCAGATCGCGAGCCGCTGCGGCTACACGCCATTTGATGGCATGAAGGTCACGGGCTGGCCCGTCTTCACGATCGTGCGCGGCAACGTAGTCATGCGCGAAAATCAGCTGCTCGGCACACCGGTCGGACGTGCCGTACGCTTTGCCTCAGCATTGCCCGCGCATCTCCAAGAAGCATGAGTCTTTCCATCCCGTCCGCGCTGCTTCTGATCGCAGTCGGCGTCGTTGCAGGCTGGATCAATACGCTGGCGGGCGGCGGCTCGATGCTTACGGTGCCGGCCTTGATGTGGCTCGGGCTGCCGGCCGATATCGCCAACGGCACGAGTCGCGTGGCAATCTTGGCTCAAGGCGCAACGGGCGTGCTGGCCTTCCGCCGCGAGAAACAGCTCGACGGATCGCTTTTCTGGGCGATCGCGCTGCCAAGTTTGATCGGTGCCGTGCTCGGTGCAATCGCGGCCACGTTCATTCCAAACGCCGTGTTTCGGCCGCTCCTGATCGGCACCTTCGTGATCATGGCGGGCACACTTTTTCTATCGCCCGATACGCTGGCACCGCCGGCCGATGCCACGCCGATCGATCCCAAGACCAAACCCTCCGCGTGGTTTGCATTGCTGCTCGCAGGCTTCTACGGAGGCTTCCTGCAAGCGGGCGTCGGTTTCGTGCTTCTTGCGGTTTTTGGCGGGCTTTTACGCATCGATCTGGTGCGCGGCAACGGCCTCAAAGTCGCGGTCATCTTTCTCTACAGCACCGTGGTCGTCCTGATCTTCGCGGCGCGCGCGCGCGTCGACATCGCCACCGGTCTAACACTTGCCATCGGCAACGCGCTCGGTGCGGAGCTAGGCGTGCGCTTTGCGATCAAGAGCGGTCAGGCTGCGATCAAACGCGTCCTCTTCGCGGCGATCGTGCTCAGCTGTATTGCGTTGATTTGGAGGTAGCGAGCGTGATCCGCTTGCGCGGTAGAACTTGACGCGTAGGAAGCCGTGCCTCAATGATTCGGCCCAATGCCCTAGGAGGCTTATGGCCCCCCTGTTGTTGATCATCGCTCTCATCGCCGCCGCTGCCGGTTTCACCTTCGCCGCCACGTCTACCTATGACTTCGTGGCTCACCTCGATCGTCAAGTTCATGGACTACATTGTTCATTCTTGCCGGGCGTAGGTACTCCTGACGCCACTGGCACCAGCGGTTGTCACGTCACCCTGATGAGTCCTTACTCGTCGGTGATGCGCGACTCCATTTGGGGCGGGATTCCGATCTCGTTGCCCGCCATGGCCGTGTTCGCTTTCCTCGCGTTTTGGGCCGCCATGATCTGGGTGACCGATCGCAAACACGATCCCCGAGCCACAGGCTTCTTCGCTCTCGCAGCCGGCGTGCCTGCACTCACGTCGATCGTGATGGGAACGATCGCGATTCGCGAGCTCGATGCGGTCTGTAAGGTTTGCGTCGGCATCTATATCGCCAGCACCGTGTGCGCAGTCTGTGCCCTCTTACTGTGGCTCGATGCACGCAAAGCACCGCCCGCAGGCGAAGGCCAAAAGCCCGTGATGTCGATGGGCTCGCTGGTCGTGGCGTTCGTGGTGGGCTGTGTATTCGTGGGCGTGTCGGTGGTGGCTTACGCGTCGAGCACGCCGAGCTTTAAAAAGTACGCGGGCGCGTGCGGGGACTTGCCAGGCGCAAAAGACCCGCAAAACGTACTGATTCCGCTCGGTAAACAGGGCGGCTCCGTGCAGGTCATCGAGGTCGTCGATCCGCTCTGTCCTGCTTGCCGCGCCTTCGAGCGTCGCTTTGCGGCACTCGATTTGTACGAGAGTGCGAGTCGCCGCGGTCTGCTCTTTCCATTGGATAACAGCTGCAACTGGATGGTGGATAGCGCGGTGCATCCCGGTGCCTGCGCGATAAGCGAAGCGATGTTGTGCGCGGGCGACCAAGCCCAAGACGTGCTCGAGTGGGCTTTCGAGGAGCAGGAAGAAATCGTCGCGGCGGAACGCGCCAAAGCTGGCAGCGCTGCCAGGCTCGCGGTCGCACAGTTTCCATCCCTCGCGGGTTGCGTAGGCTCGAGCAAAGCCAAAGCGCGCCTCAACCGTGCCTTGCGCTGGGCTGTCGATAACCAACTGCCTGTGCTCACGCCCCAGCTCTACGTGAACGGCAAGCGTCTGTGTGACGCCGATACCGACTTAGGGCTCGACTACATGTTAACCCGACTGGTGGAGCGTTCGGGCTCCAGCAAACGTTAAAGTTTTACCGAGGAGACTTGTATGGGACGCATTCTGACCATCGGCCTCGGCATCGTGCTCATCGCGCTGCCTGTGGTGCTCGTATCGACCTGGATCAACAGCGCAGAGGCGCGCTTGGTGGAAGGCGAGCAGGCCGAAAGCAGCAAGGCTTCGCAGGTAGCGGTCGCGCATGAAGCGAACGAGGCTTACTGTACGCCCGAGCTCAAGCAGATCCTGCGGCGCGTGCTCGCAAGCTGTGGGCTCATCGGCGCATCCGGTGGCCGTGGCTGTCAGCCTCTCGAGGCGAAGAGCGTCGCCACCATGCAGGGCAACGATTTCAACGCGCTGTTTTTGCCGATGCAACAGCGTGGCGGCATCGTGCAGTTCGATCTGAACGCGAACGTGCTCGACCCGAGCGATTTGCAGCTCGTCGACAAGGTGTTCGCGGATCGGGGCGGCGCCAGTTACTTCTTCGTGGTCGCGCGCGCGTCCCAAGATGGCTCGACCGAAAAGAACCGTACGTTGTCGCAAGACCGCGCCAACGCCGTACTCGATCATCTGACGACCACATTCCAAGATCCAGACTTGGCCAAGCAGGTAGGCTTACTCTCGCTAGGCGAAGAGTACGCGCAGCTTGACCCCACGTTTTGTCAGTGGTCGCGCAGTGGTGCGGCCGAACAGTGCAAGCCCGAAGACCTCAACCGGAGCGCGTTCCTCGCATGGATCGACTGCAGACTCTAAGCTTTGTGTGCGCAGCATTGGTGAGCGTTGCCTGCGACGATGGGCCCAGCACTCATGTGTCTGGCGCCGAACCGGCCGGTCGCGTGGTCGCGGTCGCAGCGGCCAAGAATCAAGCGAGCGAATCGGACCTGTGCGACGTGCTCAAGCCCGCCGATAGCGCGCCCACGTTCGCTTACCCCGCGCTCGATCAAGCCGCGGCCACGCCAGCTCCCGCCAGTTGGCGCTGGATCAACGTGTGGGCTTCGTGGTGCGGGCCGTGCGTCGAAGAAATGCCGTTGATCACGCGCATGCGCGGCGACCTCAACAGCGCGGGCGCCAAGGTCGACCTGGTCTACGTGTCAGTCGATCAGACGCCCGGAGCGATGGCCGGCTTTCAGGCCACGCACCCAGAAGCCAAGGGCTCCCTGCGCTTGAGCGACTTCAAGACACTCGAAGCCTGGCTCACGAGCGTAGGGCTCGATGCCGGCGCAACCTTACCGATCCATCTCTTCGTAGATCCCAATGGTAAGGTCCGCTGTGCCCGCACGGGTGCTTTGCGCGCCACCGACTTACCGCTGATCAAGAAGCTCGTCTCAGGCTGAGCAACGCGGGCCACGAACGCGCATCAAAGGCTGCTCAAAGCCTTCTCGACGTGTCCACGGTCGACGGGCCCCTGGCCCTTGAGCGCACGTTCGTAGAAATTCTTCGCGGCAGTTTTGTCACCACGTTGCAGCATCACGTCGCCGTACAAGGCGAGGCCGCGCGCAAGGTTCGGGTGGGTTCCTAGCAGGCGATCGAGAAAGCCTGCTGCCAGCGTGGCACGTTGGGCTGCAAGCAAGAGCTCGGTTGCACGCACAAGGCCAGTCGGATCGCGCGGTTCGAGATCGGCTGCATGCCGAAACTGCTCGACCGCATCATCTACCTTACCTTGTTTGTTCAACACTTCGGCCAGCACTAGCGCTGCTCGTGCGTTGCTCGCAACCAGCATCAGACTCTTTTCGAGCGCGCTTTGAGCTTCGTCGAGACGGCCGCTGCGAAATAGGACCTCACCCAGGCCAGCGTAAGCCGGCGCAAGCGTAGCGTCTGCTTTCAGCGCCTCGCGATAGGCGCTCTCTGCCCCGGCGAGGTCGCCCGCGTCACGTCGCGCATCGCCGAGTGCACGCGCGGCTTCGGACCAGCCGGGGCGTCCCGCAAGTGCGGACGATAGTAAGGTACGCGCCTCCTCCGTGTTTCCAAGCAAAAGGCCGAGCTCAAGCTGCACCTCAGGCCATGCGGGTTCGCGCGAAAGCGCCTCGCGCAATGCGGTCATCGCTTCGGGCTTTCTACCGGCCGCCGCGTAGAGCTTGCCGAGGCCCAAGCTCGCTTCGGCTTGGAGCGCCGGGTCCTCCTTGGCCTTGTTGTACGCAGTTTCAGATTCTGAAACAGCAGCGCGCAAACGATGGGCGTGACCGAGCACGAGCTGAGCTTCGGATGACGTCGCATCGAGCGCCAACGCCTTGTCCAAATCCTCGAAGGCACGCGAGCTGCGATTCCATGCGAGATACGCGCGCGCCATGCACACATGGGCAACCGGAGAAGGCGTACCGCGTTCGGGAAACAACTTGCGACATAGATTCTTGGCGGCCTTGTAATCGCCCTGGGCGATCGCCACTTCGGCAACGCGCATCGCCGCGCGGGGATCACCTTTCGACAGATTCGCAGCGGCTTCGAACGCGCGCTTGGATTCGGCGAAGTGACCGGCGCGCAGTTCGACGACGCCCAATGCCGTTTGCGCACTGGCGTCGCGGGGCGCCGTTTTGACCGCGGCGCGCTTGCTCGCGATCTCGCTAACTTGGGCGTTTGCCGCCGATGCGAGCCCCAAGCCCAAACACCCCGCCACCACCATCGCAGCACTGAATCGCATCACGCTCTGCCTCCGGGCCATGCCCAAACCTGGTGCTAGCTGAGGCCAGCCCGGCTCCGCAAGGCGGACGTGAACCGCTCTCGGGTGCTTCACTTGGCACCCATGCTAGCCTCGGCGCGTGCTTCGCCCGTTCGTATTTAGTCTCGCTTGTGCGCTGGTGGCCTGCGCCGGAACCCAAAAAACCGGCTCCTACACGGAGGATGCGCGCATCGCCTACGAGGGTGCGATGGAGGCGTTCGACGACGACGACTGCCTGACCGCCGAGCCGCTGTTTCGCGACTTACGCGCGAACTATCCGTATACGCGCTACGCGGCGCTCTCGGAATTGCGCGAAGCGGACTGTCTGGCGATCGGCGGTAAGCACGCCGAGGCCATCGAAATCTACCAGCGATTTGCGCGCGTTCGCGCCTCCCACGAAGACGTGCCCTACGCGCGCTTCAAGGCTGCGCAGTCGCAGTATGAACAGATCCCGGAAGAATGGTTTCTCTCGCCGCCCACCTTCGAGCGCGACATGCGCGCCGCCCGCGATGCGCTCAAGGACCTGCGCCGCTTCTTGCTCGATTTTCCGTACGACGATCGCTCAGAAAAGGCGAGCAAGATGGAGAAGCGCACGCTCGAGTTGCTCGCGCGTCATGAGATTTACGTGGCTGAGTTTTACTTGAATCGCGATCATCCCGAAGCTGCGATCAAGCGCCTTGAGACCATGCTCGGGCAATACGAAGGCAGCGGCTTTGAACCGCAAGCGCTGGTGCTCGTGGGCCGCACCCAACTGATGCTGAAGGATCGACCGGCCGCGCATGCCGCATTTCGCGAAGTACTAACGCGCTACCCAAAGTCCGGCAGCGCGGTGCAAGCAGAGCGATTTCTTGCGGCCACCGGCGGCTAGACCTGCACACGTAAATGGCCGGGTAGATGGTGAACACCGCAGATGTGCTTGCGGGCTAGGCGCACATGTTGCGAGTGACTCTCGCGACGGTTTAGGCTGGAAAACAATGGATGAACACACGAAGCAACTGTTGATGCTCGGCCGTGAGCATTACGCGCGCGGCGAGTATGACAAAGCCGAGCATTACTTTCGACAAGTGATCGAGCGCAATGTGTCGGTCGCAGATGTTTTCAACATGATGGGCGTCATCCATCACGGGCGCGGTCACTTCGAAGAAGCGCAAACAGCCTTCGAAGAAGCGCTTTCGGTAAATCCTGCTTACACGGAAGCCGCGCTCAATCTGGCCGTGACCTACAACGATCTGGGCTGCTACGAAGACGCCAAGCGCGTGTATCGCAACGCGCTCGCGCAGGGCGCCAAAGCGGTGGGCGGCGTGACACCGTTCGTCAAAGGTAAGATTGCGAATCTGCACGCCGACGTGGCGCAGGCCTACTTCGATGCAGGCCTCTATGCCGAGTCCCTGCACGAGCTACGTAAGGCCGTCTTGTTGTGCCCCCAGTTTGCAGACTTGCGACTACGACTTGCGAATCTGTACCGTGAGGCTGGCGATTTGGAGGCGGCTTCCCACGAGCTCGAAGAAGCTTTGAAGGTCAAGCCGCTTTACATTCCTGCGCAGATTGCGCTCGGAGTGGTGAAGTTCTCGTTGGGGGACGTGCCGAGCGCCACCAAGTGTTGGCAGCGTGCGATGGAGATCGACCCGCAGAATCGCGCAGCCCAGATGTATCTGCGTATGGCGAAAAATCCGCCGCACACGTCGCCGCCTCCAAGCACGGCCTAACGTTGGGGTCGCACGCGCCACGTTTGGGCACCGTTCCATCACGTTAGAACGCGCAATACGACGGGCTCGCACGCACCTGGGCGGATGCGTAGTTGGCAGGCCAAACGCTGATCCGATGGGCTTTTCAGCAAATCGAGCGTTGCGCGCTCGTCGGCCGCTGCAGGCTCGAGACTGCTGTGTCCTTGCTCGACACAAACGCGGCACGCAGCGCAATGCGACGCGCGACATGCGATCGAAACGTGCGTGCCGGGCAGCTCGTCAAGTACGTCCATCAAGGCTTCGGGGCCTGCGATGTCGATCTGTTTGCCGCTGGGTTCGAAGCGAATGCGTATCAAGCCTCACCATTGTAGCGCGGGGTTGAATCGATCACTTCGCGTGGTGGCGGGGGCAATGCCCACAACACTGCGAGAACCGTCACGGTTTCGACCGGCTCTGTGCGCAGAGCGAGCTTGGTTGCCACAGTGGGGATGTGTAAGATGCCTGCGTTTCGCGTGGGGTGTGGTCCCTCGCCTTCCCCAGTCATGGGGCACCGGATTCCGGTGCGCAATGGCGTCGCCGAGACCACAGTCATTCGAAAAGCTTGCTCGATTATTTTGCCGCTCCACTTGCTCTCAATCGTTGATCTGACGCGTTGATTGCTTCACCTGTATTGCGCTGGATAGGTTCACTCATGAAGACTACAGACTTCCTTCAAGAGGAGCTTGAACGCTTGTTCGAGCTCGAAACGATGATGGCTCTGAGCAGTGATCTGCTCGGCATCAATCCCGCCGATCTGGGCGGTACCGCGGGCAAGGGGACTTATGCGCGTGCGCTGGTCACGCACTGCGCAAGTCACGCAGGTCTCGGCGCGTTGGCCGATGCGATTCGCCTGTCCGCGCGCAGCGAAGCACCGCGCAACGAGCCCACCGAAACGAAGGAAGACAAGGAGCTTGCACCAGGCACCGAGCTTGGAAGCTTTCGCATTTTGAAGCGTCTGGCCGCTGGCCCCCTTGCCACCGTCTATTTGGCGGAGCGTCCTGCCCCCGCGAATGGACTGACGGAGCGCGCTGCGATCAAAGTGTTCCACGCGGACAAGACCGTGGACCGAGCGGCGGCCTGGCGTCTGCTCACGACGGCGCGCGCGCTCAAGAACGTGCGCGATGTGAGCCTCTCGAACGTATACGAAGCGGGCAGCTTGCCCGATGGCCGCGTGTTCGTCGCGAGCGAATACATCGCTGGCACAACGCTCGAAGCGCGCGTGGGCCGCACGGGTGCGATTCACTTCAACGAGCTGCGTTCGATTGCCCGCAGTCTGCTCAAGGGTCTGCACACGCTGCATGCGCGCGGAATGATGCACGGCCATATCAAGGCCGCGAACGTATTCCTGGTACGCCCGCCCGCGGTCGAAGGCGAAGAGCGCCAGCAACCTTACGGTGTGCTGACCGACCTCGCGACCTCGCGTTTGCTCGAAGCCAGCACCAAGACCTTGCCGGGTGTGCTTCGTCTAGTGGGTGACCCCTCGACGATGGCGCCAGAAGTCGCGCGTGGCCAGGCGGTCGATGCGCGCTCCGAAATCTACGCGGTGGGCTGCGTGCTCTATGAAGCGCTGACCGGTAGCGCACCGTTCAAAGCGGACACCGCGATCGAAACCGTGGCTGCGCACCTCTATGAGGAACCTGTGTCTTTGGCCGAGCGTGCGCCGCGCAACTGGGTGCCCGCTGAGCTGAGTGATGCGGTGCTTCGCGCACTCCGTAAGGACCCCGCGGCGCGTTACGAGAGCGCGCGCGATTTTGCCGATGCGCTCGAGAGCGTGGCCCGCTCGATCTTCCCGCCGGCCGCCGCGCCTGAGCTCGATATGGCTCAGCTTTTGAGCGCGAGCGCAGACTTCCAGGCCAACCCGGCCGATGAAGGCAACGCGGCACAACTCGAAGCCTTGGTTGCCCCGTCCAAGACCTGGCAACCAGTGATCGATGCGTTTCTCGCAGCGGCCGATGCCGTGTCGGACGGCGAGATCAAGAAGCGCTTACTATTCAGGTCGGCGCGCATCTTGGCCGACGAGATGAAAGACATCGAAGCGGCCGAGCGCGTGTATCGCGTGGTGCTGGACTACGATGCGACCGACGCGCAGGCGCACAACGCAATCGAAGAGCTACGTCGCACGGCGGGCGATCACGAAGGCCTTGTAGGCCTGTTGCTGGACAGGCTCGAAAACGAGAGCGATCCGGAAACGCGCGCTGCGATCTTGCGCGAGACGGCGGCGCTTTACGAGGAGCAGCTCGACCAGCGTGACAACGCACTCGTCGCCTATGTGCAAGCGCTTGCAGAGGATCCGCACGACGAGCGCCTGCTGCGTTCCCTCGAACGTTTGGCGAAGACGAGCGAGCAATGGAGCGATGCCATCGCCACGCTCCATGACGCGATCGAGACCACCGACCGTCAGCGCAATGCCTTACGGTTGTGCGTGATCGTCGGCGGCCTTTACGTGAAGCGCGTATCGCGACCTGACTATGCCTTACCCTACTTCAATCGCGCGCTTCAGATCGATCCCGCCCATGAGCCTGCGCTTGAAGCGATGACCTCGCTCTATCGCGATGCGCAGTCGTGGCAGGAGCTCGTGCAGATGCTGCTGCACCGCGCGGATGCGGCATCGAGCCCCAATCGTGCACGCGAGCTACGCGCCGAAGCGGCTTCGGTCGTGCACGGTAAGCTCGGCGATGTCGCCACGGCGCAGCAAATGTTCGCGCAGATTTTCCAGGATGACCCTGCGCACCCCGCGGCGATCAAGGCTCTCGAGAACATCTACACGCACGAGCAGAACTGGTCCGCGTTGGCCGAATTGCTCGAGAACAAAGCCAAAGAGCAACGTGGCCGCGCGCGTGTCGAGACCTTGTGCGAGCTCGGTGAGCTATGCGAGGACCGTCTCACGGATCTGCGTCGCGCGGCAGAGCAGTACAACGCGGCAATCGCCATCGACGAGAAGAGCCTGGTCGCGCTCAAGGGCATGGAGCGCATCTACGCACGCCAAGCCGATCACACGAAGCTGCTCGAAAACCTGGAGGCGCAGCTCAAAATCGCGACCACACCTGCACAGCGCATCGGCCTACTCGAGCGCATCGCCTCGATGGTGGAAGAGCTGTCCGATGCGGCACAAGCGGCCGAACGCTTCGAGCAACTGATCGATCTTGCACCGGGTCACGACGCAGCGAATACCGCGCTCGCGCGTTTGTATCGCGCACTTCATCGCTTCGACGATCTGGCACAGACCCTCGACCGACATGCCAAGAGCGTCGAAAACAACACGCGTAAGGTCGAGCTCTTGCTGCAGGCAGCGCGCGTGTTGATGGGCGACGTGGGCTCGCCTGAGCGCGCGCAATTCATCTGCGAGCGCATCCTCGGCATACAACCTGACCATTCGGAAGCGTTGTCGCTGACGGCACGCATTCGCGAGTTGTCTGGCGACACCATGGCGGCGATCGACGGCATCGAGCTGTTGGCCGACACCGAGCAAGATACTCAGAAGCGTGCGGAGCTTTGGGTGCGCGCGGGCAAGATGCTCGAAGAACAGAACGACTTCGATGGCGCCATCGATCGTTACACGCTTTCGCTCGATGCCGATGCGGGTTGCGAAGCGGCGCTCGAAGCGCTGTCACGCCTGTACGGACGGCGCGGTGACGCGCGCGGCGAAGCTGAGCTCTTGCTGCGTAAGGTCGAGCTCGCGCAAGATCCCGTGCTCAAGGCCAAGCGTCTAGTCGTGCTCGGCACCTTGCGTCTCGAAAAGCTCAAGGACAAGGCGCTTGCCGCCGACGCTTTCGAGCGCGCGCGTGAGCTCGATCCCAGCAATCTCGAAGCGCTGCTCGGCCTTGGTCGCCTCGCGCTCGAGCGCTCCAAGTGGGAAGAGGCCGCGTCGTTCCTCGAGCCTTTGCTCGACCGCACGACCGAAATGCCCAAGGAGACGGCGCTCCAAGTTTGCCTTGGTGCGGGCGATGCGTTCCGCGCGCTCGGCAAGCTTAGGGAAGCAGAGCGCGCTTATCTCAATGCAAAGGCCGTTGCACCGCAGGATCGCGGCGTGCTCGAGCGCTTGGCGGATCTGTCCATGAAGGCCGGACAGTCCGAAGATGCGGCGGCGTTGCTGACGGATCTGCTCGAAGCGTCCGGTGCGAATCTGACACCGTCCGCGCGCGCTGAGCTTTTGCTCAAGCTCGGGACGGCCCAGCAAAACAGCGGCGATCTCGAAGCAGCAGCCGCATCGTTCACCCGCGCAAGCGAAGTACTGATCGACGATGCGGAGCCGCTCGATCGTCTGATCGAAGTGCTCAGCGTTCAAGAGAGCTGGCCGGCACTCGTCAACACCCTGCGCCGCAGACTCGATCTCGCCCAGGACGAAGAAGATCGCTTTGGCATCCTCGTGAAGTCAGGCGATGTCTATGCGGGCAAGCTCAATGACCGCGAAAAGGCGGCCAAAGCTTACGTAGCCGCACTCGAAGTGCATGCCGATGATCGCAATCTGCTCTCGAAGCTGATGGCGGTGTACTCGGAAAACAAAGACTGGTCGCGCTTGCTCGAAGTGCTCGTGCGCATGGCCGGCGTGGTCGAAGACAACAAGCTACGTGGCAAGTATTTCAGCACGGCAGCGTCCATCTCGGTGAGTGAGCTAGGTGCATTCGAGCAAGCGATCGAATACTACGAGCGCGCACTCGCGTTCGATCCGAGCCTCGACAATGCATTCCGCGGCATGGCGGATTGTCTGCAGCGCACAGCTTCGTGGGAGAAGCTCGCGCGTGCTTACCGTCAGCACATCGAGCGCGTGAAAGATCGCGTGACCGAAGAAGAGCTCGCTTCGCTTTATGACAACCTGGGCGAGACTTGCCATTACCGTTTGAATCGCATCGACGAAGCGGTCGAAGCGTACGAGCAGGCGCACGCACTCGATCGCGAAAACCGTACGCGCACAGAACGTTTGGTCGAAATCTACGGCAAGCATGCGAGCAAGTACGCAGACCGCGCGATCGCCGCGCACGCCGAGTTGCTCTCGCAGAACTCTTACCGAGTCGAGTCCTACCAGGCCCTGCGCAAGCTCTACACGCACTTGTCGCGTCCCGACGAAGCGTGGTGTGTATGCCAGGCCTTACGCAGCTTGAACATGGCCGAACCGGATGAAGAAGCGTTCTTCAAGCGTCATCGCGTGCAGGCACCTGCCACCGCGCGCGAATGCATCACGGAAGAGATCTGGCAGGAGCTGCTGGTGCACGCCGACCAGGACGAGCTGCTCACCACCATCTTTGCGACCATGCAGGGCGCAGCGGTCGCCGAGCTTGGGCAGCCGCCGCAAAGCTTTGGCATCACGCGCGATGGTCAAGTTGATTGTCAAAGTGATCCGGCCGTGATGTCGCAGATGTTGTTCTACGCATCGGGCGTCACGCTGGTGCCGCTGCCGCCTGTGTTCAAGCGTCCGCAAGATGCGGGTGGTTTGTCGTTCTTGTTCACGATGCCCCCTGCCATCGGGCTTGGACAAGCTGCGTTCCAAAGCGCGCCGGACCAAGCGCTGGCATTCATTGCCGGCCGCCAGCTCAGCTACTTCCGTCCGGGACACTACATGCGTCAGCTCGTGCCGACCGGCAGCGGTTTGCGCAGCTGGCTCTTGGCCGCCATTCGCTTGGCCAACCCGCGCTTTCCTGCGCCCGAGGCCACGCGCGCGCAGGTCGAGCGCTATCAGGCCGCCCTCACGCGCATTCTCACCATGCCGCAACAGCAATCGCTCTCGAGCTTGGTAGACCAGCTCATGCGCGAACAACCCGAGCTCGACATGAAGCGCTGGGCGCTCGGCGTCGACCTTACGGCCGATCGCGTGGGTTTCGTGCTCGCGAACAGCGTGGATGCTGCCGTGGCGGTGATGCGTGCGAGCCCCGCCGACAGCAGCCATGCGGCCGAGCGCGACCGACTCAAGGAGCTGTACTTGTACGCCGTCTCGCCGCGCTACCTCGCGCTGCGCCAGTCGCTCGGCATCACGATCGCCTAGTGAACGCTTCGGCAAGACGGCCCACGATTTCAGTCGCGCGCCGTACCGAATTCTAGGCTAGGCGGGCGAGGCGCGAAATGGGCAACTAATCTGACCAATCCGGCAGCTTCATCGCGCAATGTAGCCGATTTTTGCTGAAGTCGGCATGGCCAGGCCGTGAGCCATCGCGATGACAAATTGCGGCTGCGCGCACGATCAGTCGCGACGACGTTTTACTCGCGAACATGCGTGGTAGCTTGAGTGAAAGATCTCTAACCAAGGAGCTACATGCCCCAATCGGAGTCGGAAGCCCCTAATCAGACCTCCCGTATCTCCGTCGAGATAGAAGTCGCCGACAGCGGCCTTCTGCTCGCCCTCACCGGCCCGAACGGTGCCCACCTAAAACCACTCGAACGTGGTTTAGGCGTTGGCATCGCGCTGAGAGGGAACACGATCCGATTGATAGGCCCCCCCAAGCACGTCGCCCTTGCGGAACGTGCGGTGGCAGAGCTGCTCGCCGTTGCGCGACGCGGCACGCACCTTACTGAGCGCGAAGTGGTTCGCAGCATCGAGACCCTGAAGCGGCACCCGGAGGTTAGGTTGTCCACTATGCTCGACGAAGAAGTTGCGGTCGGAAATGGTAAGAAGCTCGTTTCGCCCAAAGGCGTGGCGCAGCAGCAATACCTGAAGGCGATGAAGGAACACGACATCGTGTTCGGCGTCGGTCCGGCGGGCACGGGTAAGACGTATTTGGCGATGGCCGCGGCCGTGTCTGCGCTGGTGTCGCGCAAGTTCAAGCGCATCATCTTGACGCGCCCCGCGGTCGAAGCGGGCGAGCGTTTGGGCTTTTTGCCCGGCGATTTGGCGGACAAAGTAAACCCGTATTTGCGCCCGCTTTACGATGCGCTGCACGACATGATGGACCTCGAACGCGCGCAGGATCTGCTGACGCGCGGCACCATCGAAGTCGCACCGCTAGCGTTCATGCGCGGTCGAACGTTGAACTCGAGCTTCGTCATTCTCGACGAAGCACAGAACACCACCAGCGATCAGATGAAGATGTTTTTGACGCGCCTCGGTTACGACTCCAAGGCCGTGATCACGGGCGACGTCACGCAGGTGGATTTGCCTGACAGGCGTCGCAGCGGTCTCTCGGATGCGCTGAATCTGTTGCAAGATGTGGATGGGATTTCGATCTGCCGCTTCACCGATGTCGACGTGGTCAGACATCCGCTCGTGCAACGCATCGTGCGTGCCTACGAGGCGCGCGACGATCAGCGCTCGCGTGAAGAAGACGCGCTGCGCTCCTCGCGAAAGCGCCCTGCGAACGATCACGATACGTTCGAACAAGGGGAGTAAGGTTTGCCGATCTACGACGGCGTGGCAGCGCTGATCGGGCGTACGCCGCTGGTGAGACTGAAGAAGCTTTCGCCAGTGGGCGGCGCAGAAGTTTGCGCCAAGCTCGAAGGTAAGAATCCGGGTGGCAGCGTCAAAGATCGGCCTGCGCTGGCGATGTTGCTGGCAGCGGAGGCGAGTGGCGCTATCGCCCCGGGCTCGACCATCGTCGAAGCCACGAGCGGCAACACAGGCATAAGCTTGGCGATGTTGGCCGCGTCGCGCGGCTATCGTTGCGTGCTCGTCATGCCGGAGGATGCGACCATGACGCGCCGCCATTTGTTGCGCGCCTATGGGGCGGAGCTGGTGTTGACCGAAGCGATGGCGGGAATGGCCGGCGCCGTAGCACGCGCGGAAAACATCGTGCGCGAGGCGCCGGGCTCGTTCATGCCGCGCCAGTTCGACAATCCCGCCAATCCGCAGGCCCATGCGGATAGTACGGCGCTCGAAATTTGGAGCGATACGGAAGGCGCAATCGATGCGTTCGTCGCGGGCGTAGGCACGGGCGGCACACTGACCGGCGTCGCGCGGGTGCTCAAGCAACATCGCCCAGAGCTACGGGTGATCGCGGTGGAGCCGCGCGGCAGTGCGGTCTTATCGGGTGGCTCGCCGGGCCTACATGGGATCCAAGGACTCGGCGCGGGCTTCGTGCCCAAGGTGCTCGATCGCGCGCTCATCGATCAGATCGTCCCGGTAACAGACGTGGCAGCCGACCGTATGGCGCGTCGCCTAGCGCATGAAGAGGGCTTGCTAGTGGGCACATCATCAGGTGCGAACGTGTACGCTGCCATTGAGATTGCGAAGACATTGCGACCCAACCAGCGCGTGGTGACGGTGCTGTGCGACACGGGCGAGCGATATTTGGCTTGAGGCTTTCTCACGCGGTTCTGACTGCGCGGTATCTCTCAAGTAGCAATTGATCCAACCGTTTCGTTATCTTAGTGCGCATGCACAGGCCTGGGGGCGGTGAACACTTTGGCTCGATCTCGTCTCGCCGGACACCGTTGGCACCGTCCTTCCTCGGTTCGTGCGCCGCTCTGTGGCTAGTCCTGTGTTGCGGACTACCGCTCGGGACGTCTGCACTCGCGCCAAGCACAGCGCGCGCGCAATGCATCGATGAAGCGCTGCGCGATGAGCTCAATGCGCGCCGTCAGTACCGCGGCGTGCAGGAGCGTCTGTTCCAGAAGGCGCGCAGGCACGAGCTCTCGGTGTTGGGCGGGGCCTACGCTGCAGACTTACTATCTTCGTCGTACCTGGTCGGCGGCGCTTACACCTTTCACTTTAGCGAAGACCTGGGGCTTGAGGCGGGCTTTGGTTACACGCGTGCCCAGAGCGAGGTAGTCAAGATCATTGAGGATCGCTTGGCCACCGATCTGGTGAAGAACAGCACGCCCGTCTTTCTCTATCAGGGACATCTCGTATGGAGCTTGGCCTACGGCAAGCTGCGTTGGTTTGGCAGTCGCATCAGCCGCTTTGATTTCAACTTGGCGCTCGGTGGCGGCATCACCGACAACCAGGCGGCGCGCGGCCTTACCTTTAGCGGCGGGCTCGGCTTCAAGTTCTATCCTAGCGAGTGGTTCGCCATCCGCATCGACTTGCGCGACAACGTGCTCGAGCAGGAGCTACTTGGCGAATCGCGCATCGTAAACAATCTGGTCGCCACGCTTGGCATGTCTGTCTTCATCCCGTTTGGGTTTTGAGACCCGGAGGCGTTATGGGACACAAGCTCCCTCTGTTGGTGGTGCTGTCGTTGTGCGGGCTTTCATCGCTCGCACGCGCGCAAGATGCGGGCTCGCCCGCGACTCCGAGTGGCCCCGCGTCGGCTGCCACCCCCAATCCGGCGACGCATCCGAACACGGGCGCGCCCAAGAGCGCGGCCCCTGCGTCAGCCTCGCCAGCACCTGCCGCAACGCCAGTCCAAGCAGCAAGCGAATCCGTAGCGCCGCCAGCAACGGGACCTGACCTGAGTGTTGTGCGCAGCGACCTGGCAAACATCATGGACGAGCTTATTGCGGCCCGCGCGCGCGTATCCATCCTTTCGAAGGCCTTGTTCAAGACGAAGCTTTCAGTGCGCGTGGTACGGCGTGCCGATGATCAGCGCCTCGAGCACATCACGCTGCGGCTCGACGGTGTGCCTGTGCATGACTCCGATGGCGCTGCGCTCGCGCGCGGCGAGGCGGAGCTCTTCCAAGGGTTTGCGGCGCCGGGCGTGCATGAAGTGGCGATCGAAGTCACGGAAGTGTCGAAGGTCAACGCGGACTACCGCTATGTGCGCAGTGAACGCTTTCAGATCGAAATCAAGAAGGGCATGCGCACGCGCATCGAGCTCGTACAACGCGATAAATCCGACATGGCCGAAGAGCTCCGCGAGGACGACGAAGGCGAATACGACGTGAGCACGCTGATGCGTGTCGAAGCCGAATCGGTGAAGGACGATTGATGAGCGGGTCGCGCGCATGCAGTTGGTCTCTGAGCGTGGCGCTGCTAGCGCTTTGCGCGGGGCGTGCTTTTGCGCAAGACACTCAGACCGCGCCCGACCCTCACGTCGCAGCCGCCAGAGTCGATAGCAGCACGGTGCTCGATGCGTACCTGAAGGCGCTTGAGCAAAAGCGGCTTGCGCCCAAGCCTGCGGACGACATCGAAGAGCTCAAGCCCGTGCTGGAAGAGGCGCAGCGGGCGGTGCTCGATGGTAAGAAAGACGAAGCGACCGCGCTATTGATCGAAATCGTCGAGGGGCCGCGCTTTCGCGATTTCGACGGGCTTGCGCCCTTTCATACCGCCGAGCTGATGCTCGCGAGCGCGCTTACTGAGCGCTATGCGCTCAAGAGTGCACAACGCGTGATCGATCGCGTGCTTGCGCGTGGACCGGGCATGGCGGCATTCGAGCCGGCCTATCGACGTGCGGTCGATATCGCCATTGCACGCGGTGATTTTGCCGCGTCGGCTACGCACTTGGCTACTTTTCATCGCGACAAGCTGCCGGAAGACTCGGTCAATGAGCTTGTCTATCTGGAGGGCCGGGCTGCCTACGAGCGCGGCGCCTTATCGGAGGCCACGCAAAAACTTGGTAAGATCTCAAAGAAGAGTCGTTTCTACGTCAACGCTCAGTATTTGCTCGGCGCCATCGCGGCCAAGTCACGCCAATACAAAGAAGCGGAAGCGCGCTTTTGCGCTATTGCGGGTGCTGGCAAAGACAACTCTTACTCGTTCTTCATCGATGGCCGTTTCTTTCCGGTGCGCGATCTGGCGCATCTAGGCTTGGGCCGCGTGGCGCACGAAACGGGGCGCGCGAGCGATGCCTTCTATTACTATTTCCAAGTGCCAAGCGATTCCGATCGCTTGGCCGAGGCGATGTTCGAAGCCGCTTGGGCCAGCTACGAAGGCGGCGATCATGAAGCGGCCATCGACAGCTTGGATCAACTGGAGGCGCGCTTTCCGCGCTCGCCTCATGCGGCCGAAGCTTCCGTATTGCGGGGCTACGTGCATTTATCGCGCTGCGAGTTCGCCGAAGCGGAACGCAGGCTCGCCAAATTCGAGCGCGATTTTACGCCCGTATTGCGCGAAATCGACGCAGCGCTGGCGAGCCCCGCGCGCAAGAGCGGCTTGTATGCGGACTTGGTGATGCGCCAGGAGAGCGTGGCGCGATTGCGCGCAAACGATCAGAGCGGCGAACCCACACCTGACAGTCTGTTGCTGTCGTTGGTGATGGCAGATCCGGACTTCTATCGTTTGAATTCCGAGCTGCGTGCGCTCGATGCCGAGCTTGGACGGAGCGGCAATGTGCCGAGTGAGCTGTTCGCGCTCAGCACGCGGCTAACGCAAGACAAAGCACCGGCCCCGCGCAAAGACGACTCGGGCATGGCCGACGGCATCTCGGGTGCCGAGGCGGAGCTTACACGCACCAAAGCTGCCATCGATGCGTTGGGCCGCGAGATCACGACCTTGTCGCGCGGTGGTGCGGACAAGGCAGCGCTTGCACCCTTGCGCACGACGCAACGCGAGCTCGATCAACGCGTGGCTCACATCGAACGCAACTTGCGCGATGCCGTGCGCGCAGCCGAGCTCGAGGCGTCTCGACCGACCGACAGCGATTTGCAGACGCTGCTGCGCAAAGATCAAGCCTACGTGGCCGCCTTACGGAGTCAGGCCCATCGCGTACGCGTGGACCTATCAGATGCCGCAGATCGTGCGGGCGAGCGAGCACTGACTGATTTGCGAGAGCGCTTGGCCGCGGAGTTGCGTCGCGCACGCATCGGACGCATCGATGCGGTGATGGGCAGTAAGCGTCAGGTCGAGATTCAGATCGAGAGCCTGTCGGTGGGGCGCTTCCCCCCGGAGCTAGCAGACGCGCTGCGCATGCAGACGCTGTTGCGCGACGACGAAGAGTATTGGCCCTTCGAGGGCGAAGACTGGCCCGACGAATTCCTCGAGCGCTATCCCGACAAGGACGACGGTGAGGACGAGCCATGAGGCACGTTCGCTCGCCGACCTTACGGTGTGGTTCGAGTGCGCTGTGGCTCGCTTTCGCACTGGCTGTTTCTGCGACACCGCGCCTTGCGCGCGCTGAGAATGTGCCTGCATCGCGCAGCAGCCTCGGCGCCCCTGCCAGCGAGCACAAAATCGAGAGCGGGATGGACGCAAGCGATCTCGGCCGTGTGGACGCACGGGCCCGACGTGCCGCAGGTCAGCCATCGAATGAGCTCGAAGCACGGCATTACTTTCGGGACAGGCCCGATACGCTGGGTCAGGTCGCGCGGGCCAAGGAGCAGCAGTTGATCGAGGAGCTGCTCAAGGATCGCGAGCAGCGCGTGATCGCACGAAGGCGCGAAGCTATCGCGTTGCTCGAACGTTTCATCGCGGAGGAGCCCGAAGTTGCGCCAGAGATGGCAGACGCATTGCTGCGTCTATCGGAGCTGACCTGGGAGCTGGCTCGAGCTGAGTATTTGCTGGCCTTCGGCGCGTGGCAGAAAGTGCCCGAAGCTTACCGTTCCAAGAACGCACCCGAGCCCGACTACACGCGTACGCTCGCCTTGTACCAGCGCATTCTCGACAAGCATCCCACTTTTCCGCGCCTCGATCTCGTGATCTACATGAAGGCGTTCGCCTTGCTGGAGCGGGCTGATTCGGCGGGCTCGCTGGCGCTCTTTCAGCGAATTTTGAAGGACTTTCCCAACAGTCGCTTTCGCCCTGATGCACACATGGCGATTGCCGAGCACATCTTCAACACGGACTACGACTTCAAGCGTGCGCTCGTGGAGTACGAGCGAGTTCTCGCCTACGAAGAGAGCGAACTTTACGATCTCGCCCTGTTCAAGAGTGCCTGGTGTCTGTGGCAGCTCGGCGACAAGACTCAGGCGGCCGTGCGCTTTCGTAAGGTGCTCGACATCAACACGGGCGGCGAGGGCTCACGACGCAAGCGCTTGAAGGAGCTGCAAAGCGAGGCGCTCGAGTATTTGATCCAAGTGTTCACCGAAGATGAGCGCAATCGTGCTGCCGACGTGCGGCGCTTTTTGCAAGAAATCGGCGGCGAGCAACACGTCGAACGCGTCCTGATGCGCTTGAGCGTGACTTACTATGATCAGGCACGCTTCGATCAAGGGATCGAGGCTTACGCGTTATTGCTCTCGATCGATCCGGCCAGCCGTCGCGCACCGGACTATCAGATCGCGATCGCACGGGGCCATATGGCCCTAGACAACTTTCCGAAAGCGCTGGAAGCGTACAAGGTGCTCGCGAAGGATTACGGTTCGCAGTCGACCTGGGCCACGCAACAGCCCGATCCCGAGACGGTGACCGATGCCCGCGCCAACATCGAGCGGGTAATCCGCGAGCAGGGCATGACTTTGCATGAGCTGGGACAGCGCGACAACCGTAAGGAGTACTTCACGCGCGCGGCCGAGATGTACCGGGTGTATCGCAGCGAGTTCGATGACAGTAAGGACAGCTACAAGCTAACCTTTTATTTGGGCGAAATTCTGTTTCATCGCTTGGGGCAAAATGCGGAAGCGGGCGATGCCTACTTGGCCGCCGCGCGCAAGAATCCCAAAGGCGAGTTCACCAAGGATGCGCTTTACAACGCGCTTGGGGCGTTCGAACGCGTGCGCGAGCAAGAGATCACGCGCTGCACGCCGGACGTGCCGTGCAACGAGACCGAGAACGACAAGAAATTTTCGCAAGCGATCGAGCTCTATGCACAGCTTTATCCCAATGATCCCGACCTGCCCGAAATCCTGTTTCGACAAGGTAAGCTTTACTATGACCGGCGTATTTATGATCCTGCCGTGCGCTTGTTCGGACAGTTGATCGACCGCTATCCAACCAGTCCGTTCGCAGCCCAAGCGGGCGAGCTTGTACTCGACAGCTTCAACCGCGCCGCGGACTACGCGAACATCGAGAAGTGGGCCCGCAAGCTCAAGGGGGCGCCTGCGTTCGCGAGCGCCGCGTCACAGAAGCGGCTCGATGGTTTGATCTTGGGGGCGGTGTTCAAACTGGGTGAGCAGCTCGCGCAAAAAGGTGAACACGAAAAAGCAGCGGATGCGTACGTGCGAGCCGCCGGAGAATTCCCGAACGATCCGCGTGCGCCCAAGGCCTATTACAACGCAGGGCTGGAGCTGCAGCGTGCGGGCAAGCTGAGCCAAGCAGACAAGGCGTACGCGACGTTGATCGATAAGTATCCCGGCTCGGAGGAGGGCGCGCTCGGTGCGTGGAATGGCGCGCAGATGTACGAGTCAATCGCGCAGTTTCGCGATGCCTCGCGTTTCTACGAAGCGTATGGCGAGCGCTTTCCAAAATCACCCAAGGCTGCGGATGCGTTGTACAACGCCGTGCTGTTGCGCGTGACGGCGCAGGATCACGAAGCGGCGATTGCGGACGGCAAACGCTTTAGTGAGCGCTTTCCCAATCACGAAGCGGCCGACGATGTCGTGTTCTTGATCGGTCGCGCGCACGCCGCGCGCGGCAACTATGGGGACGCGGCGACCACGTATCGCCAGTACGGAAAGCGTGGCAAGAACCTGGACAGGCGCATTGAGGCGTTCACGCGACTTGGTAAGGTCTTGATCGAGAACAAAGACCCGAAGGGTGCGGATGCTGCTTGGAATGACGCGACTGAAGAAGCACGACGCAATAAGAGCCGGCTCAAAGAGGGCCGCTATTTCGCTGCAGAAGCGCGCTATTTGCAGGGCGATGAAGCGCTCAGAGAGTTCGATGCGATCAAGGTCGAAGGCGATCTCAAGGGTCTTGCCAGTCGCTTGAAGCAAAAGTCGAAACTCTTGCAAAAAGCGGCTTCGATCTACGGCAACGTGGTCGAGTTTCAGGAAGCCGAATGGGTCACGGCGGCCCTGTACAAGATCGGCCGTACGTATGAGATGTTCGCCAAAGCTTTGGCCGACGCGCCCCTACCTGAGGGTTTGAACGAAAACGAGCAGCAGGTGTACCGCGACGAGCTTGCTATGTTCGTGGTGCCCATCGAAGAGCGCGCGCTCGAAGCCTACGCGGGTGGCTACCAAAAAGCGCGCGAGCTTGGCATCTACAATCGCTGGACCGTGTTGATGCGTGAAGGACTCACGCGTTTGAACGACGTGGAGTACCCGCCCATTCGCGAAATCGGCGGCGACGTGGCGCGCGAGAGCCCGTTACCGCAAGGCTCCGTGCTGCTTGGTCTGACGCGGCGAGCGGCGGAGCCCGCGCAGGCGAACAAGACAGGCAAGCCCGAGACGCCTGCCAATCGGCCTACCAAGAAAGCGAGCGCGGTCTCCGCCAAAGGCAGACGACGATGACACGCCTTACCTTACTGTTGGCGTGCTCATTGCTGGCGGGCTGTGCGGTAAGACGTGCGGAGACCACCACCGCGCAGAAGGCCGCGCCGCCGAACGCCGAAGCGGTGAAGTTGTTCGTGTCGGGCGCCCGCGAGCTCAACACGGGGCAGGCCAAATTACTCGGCCGCGCTGAAGAGCTATTGCGCAAGGCGATAGCGATGGATCCCAACTTGTGGGAGGCGCACTACGATCTGGGCATCGTGCTGCGAAGACGCGGCGAGCTCGACCCGGCCTGTGCGAGCTTGACCACGGCCCACGGTCTAGCGGCGGACGCACCGGAGCCGATCATGGCGCTTGCCGAATGCAACTTCGCGCGAGGCGATCTGGGCACAGCGAACACCTTACTGTCTGATTTCGTGAAGAAAAATAAAGGACACATCGAGGCGCGACTATCACTGGCAGCCGTGCTGCGTAAGCAGGGCGAGCTTGACGATGCCTTGGCCCAAGCGCGCGAAGTGCTGGTACGCAATCCCAATGAGACGCGCGCGCTCGTGGAAGTAGCTCGCGCCTATCGCGCCAAGAAAGAGGCAGATGTCGCACTGCTTGTGCTCGAGAAGGCACGCGTAATCGACGACAAGAGCGCGGCGGTGCAGAACGAGCTTGGCTTGCTGGCACTCGAGCGCGGCGACACTCAGCTCGCGTTCACTCATTTTGCCAAGGCGAGTGAGCTCGACCCCAAGCTTGCGTCGGCGCACATGAATCAAGGTTCGGTATTGTTGCGCGCGGGTGATTTCGAAGCGGCGGAACGCGCCTATCGCGCGGCCGTAGCTGCGGATCCGGCGTCTGCGGATGCGAACATTGGACTTGCGATTGCGTTGCGCGGCCGGGGCCAGCACAAGCAGGCCGAAACATTGTACGAGCGCGTGCTCGAAGCGGATCCGAGCGCCATCGACGCCATGTTCGATCTGGCCGTGCTGCGTGCGGACTTCTTGGATCGACGCCGCGAGGCCCTGCCCTTGTTCGAGAAATACTTGAAGCTTGCCCCCAAGAACGACAGCCACCGCGAGGCCGCACAGCGTTATGTTCAAGACATCGGCATGGCGAAAGAGGGCGCGCAATGACCGTCAAGGGAAGCGTGGGAAGTCGAAGGGCGCACGAACGCATGCTGCGACACGTGCGGCTGTGGCGTGCGTTGGCCTTCAGCTTCTGCCTGTTCCTTACCTGGTCTGCTGCGCCCGCACAGGCCCAGGACGCGGCACCTGCGCGTTCGAAACGCGTGAAGAAGCCAAGCGCTGGATCGCGCGCAAGCAGACGCCGTAAACGCAGCAAACGCGGCCGCGCCGAGCCCACACCGGAGGTCACGCCGGAGCCTGCATCCACACCGAACGTCGCAGCGAGCCCCACGCCCGCGCGCAAGGAACGCGGCACCGATACAGCGGCGAGCCGTGCAGCAGAGAGCGCTGCCCAAGGCGTAGACAGCGAAGTCGTGAAGGAAGGCGACACGAGCGTGAAAGTGATGCGCTTCAGCGGCCTCGACGTCGAAGGGCGACTCAAATCACCGCAGCTTCTGTACTTCGTGAATCGAGTTCGCGCAGAGTTCGACCGACCGAAGCTTCCACATCGTTCGTTCATGCCCGAGCTCGATCGCTCGACTAAGCGAGATCCCTTGTAATGGCTAGCGCCGCGCAAAAGTCACGCGCTCAGGTACGCGAGCTGAGACTCGCGATGGTTTGGAATCAAACCATCCTCGCGGAGCACATGCTGAGTGAACCCGTGAAGGTTGTGCTGGGTTACGGAGCGGATGCCCTGTTTCCCTTGCCCGAAGCGCAGGCGGCGCGCGGGGATTTCACGCTGCTCACGCCCATGGGCGACGGCAGCTATACGCTCTCGCTGCCGCAAGATGCGCGCGGAGCCGTCTGGCTTTCTGGGCGACGACGCGAAGTACGCGACCTACTGGTGTCCACACCGAGCGTCACGCTTTCGCCCGAAGACTACGGCGTGATCAGCTTTGGCGCGGCCAGTTACTTTTTCCAACAGACGATCCCGGCGCCCAAGCCGCGTCTGGGTCTGGGCTCTCTCGACGGCGATGCTGTGACAAGCTTTGGGCTGTCGCTGTTCGTTCACGTTTGCATCTTACTGTTGATGTTGCTGGCACAACGCGAGCTGCCGATGGAGGAGTCGCTGGAGCTGCCGGCCGATTTGATTTCGCGCTTTCTCGTGACGCCTCCGCCCGAGGACATTCTCGAAGCCCTCAAGAAGCAAGCTGGCGATGAGACCGAGGATCGCGGCCTGCGCGATCGCGACGAGAGCGGCGGCAAGAAGGACAAGGGCGAAGAAGGTAAGGTCGGCAAACAAGACGCGAAGCAGGCCAAGACCGAAATCGCAGGCGAGAACCACGGAGCGGTGGTCACCAAAGTGCGCGGCATGGGCTTGCTCGGTGCACTCGCGGGTGGAGATACACTGCGCGATGCCCTCGATCTGCCGAGCGTAAGCGGTCTACTGAGCGGGCTCGGCTCTTCGCGCACCGCCATGGGGCTTGGCGCAGGCGGCCGCGGCTTGCGTGGCGCGGGCGCGGGCGGCGGCAGTGACAGCGAAGGTGGCCTACTCGGCGGTGGTGGCCTTGGCACCGGCCTGGGCACCGGCCCGGGCGCGGGCGCAGGAGGCGGCCCTGGGCGCGGCGAAGGCGGCCCCGGCGGACGTGGGCCCGGTCGCGGCGAAGCCAAGGTGGCTTTCAGCACCGGCAAAGGGCAGGTAAGCGGTTACCTATCAAACGAACAGGTCGATCGTGTAGTGCGCGCGAACCAAGCAGCGATTCGCTATTGCTACGAAAGCGAGCTGCAACGTCAGCGGGGCTTGAAGGGCAAACTGACGGTGCAGTGGCGCGTGGATCGCGCTGGCCTCGTGCCTTACGCTCGAATCACTTCCAGCACGCTGCACAACGCCAGCGTCGAAGGTTGCATCGCCCGCCAGGTGAAGAAGTGGCGCTTCCCTAAACCCGATGGCGGCGAAGTGTCGGTCAACTATCCGTTCCTGTTCGGCGTGGGTGGCTAACGTGCTAGCGCGCGTTCTTTCGATCTTACTGTTTGTTCCGGTCGCTGCCTGCGGCATCGAGGAGCAGCGTTACGTGGTCGAAAATGAAGCGATAGCGCTGACCGAAAACACCGCGCCCGCCTTCGTAGACGAAGACGACAACGAGCTGTACTTAGTGGAACGCCGCTTCGAGTTCCCAATCGAGCCACCCGCGGACAAAACACTGCAGGCGCTGAGCGAGCGCGCCCAGGGCATGATGCTGCCCTTCCCGCGCTTGCCCTGGGTCGAGCAGAATGACTTCGAGGTCACGCTCGACTACGTGCTGGCGAACTTGGAAGACCGTAAGGTGACGGCGGGCGTCGTGGTCAACGGTGCCAACGAGTTCTTCGAGTACGCACCCGGTCCAGAAGACTTCAACCAATGGGAACGCCGCATCGAGCTCTCCGCCAAACAGCGGATTACGGGCAGCATCAGCGCGCTTGAAATGGCTGAGATCGCCATCGACCTTGCCACGGTGGTGAACGGCGCACCGAACTCCAATCAAGTCGTGCAGTTTCAAAGCCAGTCTAGTCGCGATCCGCGCATCAAGAAGTTCATTCCGAAAGTCATCCCGGCCATCATCGCCATTCGCGTGGGTGTACTGGCCACGGAAGCTGCAAACGTGGTGCTCGAGCTCAGCGTACGCATCAAAGATCGTGGCGCTCGTTTGACTGAGCGCAGCGAGAAACGCTGGCAGCAGCCCATGCCTACGTTGTTTGTGCCGGTCGCGCCCGAAGAGGAGCAATGAGCGCGCGACTGCTGCAGGTCGTTCTCTCGAGTGCGTTGTTCTTGCTTGCGCAAACCGCGCGCGCGGATGACGCGCAACCCTCAGGGCCGGTGAGCGTCGACCATACGCCGGGTCAGAGCGTGACTGAGGATCCGGATCCCACGCGCCTCGATGTAGCCCGCTTGCCGCCTGAAGCGGCCACGATTACGCGCGATCTCTACGCGCACGGTTTGTTCGTGGAAGCGCAGCTCGGCGCGCTGGGTTTCGTCGGCGATTTGGGCGATGTCGCAAACCCGGGACCGCGCTTGGCCGTCACGTTTGGCTATGAGCTTGCCAGCTGGGTGAGCATCATCGCCGGCTTTGAGGGCTCGCTGCACGTGACCAAGAATCGCGCACCACCCAGTCATACGGCGTTCGAGATGGCCGGTGCCACAGCAGGTCTCAAGCTTGCCATTCCGTTCAACGCACGCGCAGCGCTGTGGGCAAGCGGTCTCGTGGGCCTGACTTGGACGGGCGGCGACGTGCTCAAGACGCTTGGCTTCGAAGACGCGATAGGCCTGGGTCCAAACTATGGCGGTGAGCTCGGTTTTGATTGGCACGTCAAGAGCAGACACCATTCGTTAGGCGTGCTCGGCGGCGGCCGCCTGTACCCAAGTCTAGCGCGCCAAGACCTTACGGTTGGGTGCTACGGCTCACTCTATCTGCGCTACGTGTTCTAGTGCGGCGGCAGGGCCGTGACGCTTACAACTTGCGACGCAACGCTTCGATGTCTGGAAGCTCAGGATCGTAAGTAAACGCTTCGTCGAGCGCCACGCGTGCGGCTTCTTTGTTGCCCTTGTCGAAGGCGCGCTGCGCGCGTTCCATCGCATCCTTGGCTCGCTCTTCACGCTCGAAGCCGCTCAAGCTCGCTGGTGTTGGTACGACTTGCGCCGCATCGGCTTTGACAGCGGCTATGCCCGCGTCGGCCGAGGCGACAGAGGGTGCAGCGTCGCCAGACTGGGCGTCCGTTTTCGCACTTACGGAGGTCACACGTTCGTTGGAGAGCGTGTTCGCCTGTTCGGTCGCGCTGTCGGGGGCACCTGCCGGTACGGTCGGCGCAAGTTGCACCATCACGATGCCACCGACCGCGAGCGCCGCTGCAAACGGCCACAACCGTAAGGGTCGTTTCGCGATCTCTGGGGCGGAGGAACGCCTGCCCAAGCCCATGGCGCTCATGCGCATCAGCGGCACCGTGTCTGCGATGCCAGTCACCGCGACGACACCAGCTTCGGCGTAGGCCGCCCGCACCGCAGTGACCAGATTGGCAATGCGCGTAAACCGATCCTTGGGCTGCTTGGCGAGCCCGCGCATGAGCACCGCATCGAGGGCCGGGGGAATCTGCGCACCGGGCACGGCCGCTGCGCTGGGCTTCAACGGCTCTTGATGAATGACACGATGGGCGACCGCGATCGCTTCCTCACCCGGAAAAGCGCGCGTACCGGTCGCGGCCTCGTAGAGAACGCCCGCAAACGAGAACTGATCGCTTGCCGGACCGTAATCGCCTCCGCGTAAGGTTTCGGGAGCGCCATAGCAGGGCGTGCCCAAGAACTGGCCCTCCCCCGTCAAGGCAGCATCGGGTACACGCGCCACGCCAAAGTCTGCAAGGTGAGTTCGTCCATCGCGACCCACGAGCAAGTTTTCGGGTTTGATGTCGCGATGAATGATGCCTTCACGATGGGCGACTTCGAGCGCCTCGCCCACTTGTTCGGCTAGCGCGACGAGCGCTGCAGGATCGAGCGGACCTTTGGCGCGCAGCAACTGCTTGAGCGTGGAGCCTTCCACGTACTCAAAGACAAGGTAAGGTCCCACGTTGGCGTCGGTGCCCACATCGTGAATGGCGACGATCGACGGATGCTTGAGCCTCCCGACCGCACGCGCTTCGTTGCGAAAGCGAATGAAGAAAGATTCTTGTTCTTCAGGTGTGGTGCCCGCGTTGCGTACGGTCTTGATCGCCACGTCGCGATCGAGCTCAGTATCGCGCGCCAGATAGACCGAGCCCATGGCGCCACGTCCAATCAGACGCACGACGGGGTAACGACCGATCTTTTCAGGCTGGGCAATCATCGCAGGTCCGTCACGCTTCCAACTAGAGTCGATGCAGCTTCACAGTATTGGTTCCGGACGAAGGCGGCCAGCCGACCACGAGCGCAAAAGCATCGCCCTTCTTGCACAGCCCTTCGCGCGAAACGACCGAAGTGGCAATACGCAGGGTTTCTTCGAGATCTTCGGCAGGCAAACCAAGCCGGGGCAGCACACCCCAACACACGGCGAGCCGATTGGCGGCGCTCACCTTCGGCGTAATCGCCACGATCGGACACTTGGGACGAAACTCGGACAAGAGCTCCGCCGTGCGCCCGTCGCGCGTCAGGGTGACGATCGCCTTCAATGGTAAGGTGAACGAAAGCAATGCGGCGGCGCGCGCACCGGCATTGGCAAACTCCCAACGATCGATGAGCTTGGGATCCGCCATGCTAACCGTAAGGTCCGCTTGGTTCGCTTCTTCCACGTCGCGAATGATCGCATCCATCATGCGCACGGATTCCACCGGATACGCACCGGACGCGGTCTCGCCGCTCAACATGAGGGCATCGGTGCCATCGAGCACGGCGTTGGCTACGTCAGCGGCTTCGGCACGCGTGGGGCGCGGATTACGCATCATCGAATCGAGCATCTGCGTGGCGGTAATCACGAGCTTCCCGCGCCAATTCACTTCGCGAATGATGCGCTTCTGGATAAGCGGCACCTTCTCGGCACCGAGCTCTACCCCCAGATCGCCGCGCGCAACCATGGCTCCATCGGCCACATCCAAGATCGCTTCCAGGCACTGCACGGCCTCGGGCTTTTCGATCTTCGCGATCACGGGAATACCGTTCGCCAGGGCTTGCGCTTCACGCACGTCTTCCGGCGAGCGCACGAACGACAGCGCGAAATAGTCCACGCCGAGCGTGGCTGCGAAGGTGAGGTCGCGCTTATCTTTCTCGGTCAATGCGGGCGCACTCAAACGAGAGCCCGGCATATTCAGGCCCTTGTTGTTAGACAGCGGGCCGCCGACCTCGACCACGGTATGCACGTCTTGTCCGTCCACGCGCTCCACGCGCAGGGAAAGCAGCCCGTCATCGAGCAGAATCAGGTCGCCCTTTTTGACGTCCTGGGGCAGCGGTTTGTACGTGACCGAAACGCGCGTGGCATCGCCCGGTACATCGTCCGCCGTGAGGATGAAGGGCGTACCGTTCACGAGCTCGATGGGCCCAGCCGGGAAGCGTCCGATGCGCATTTTGGGCCCGGATAAATCCGCCAGAATCGAAACCGGCCGACCCGCCCGGGCGGCCACCTCGCGCAGCATCCGTGCGGCCTCGGCGTGTTGCGCATGCTCGCCGTGGCTGAAGTTGAGGCGTGCGCAGTCCATGCCCGCCTCGACCAACGCTTGGATCTTCTCCGGCGTATTCGAGGCTGGCCCCAGGGTGCAGACAATTTTGGCCCTTCTCATCGCCGCTAGTGTGCACTCTCAGGCGCGGGTACGTCGAGGTTGCGTTGGAGCCACTTTGTCGGACTCACGGGCCTGTGCCACGCTCGCCGCCATGTTCCGTCCGGTCACGCTGCTCGCCATAGGCCTGCTTGCAATGCAGGCGGCCGCCCCCGGCTGCGCCTACCCCCGTCGCACTACCCCTCTGAGCGCGCTGCCCGCGACCGTCGTGCGTCCCCAGGATGTGCCCGCGGATATGTGGCAACTGGCGCTCGTCGATGCGGACATCCCCAGCCGCCAGCGCAGTGGCTTGACCTGGGACGACGATGTCAACGATCCCCCGGACCCGTTCGTACGTGTCCTGATCCGCGCTCGTGAAGTCTGGCAGGGCCCAACGGCGCAAAACACGGCCCATCCCCGTTGGAACGCGTCTCCGGAACACAATCTCGCCTTTGATCGCAGCGAACGCGTGCGCTTTGAGCTGTGGGATGATGACGGGATGGCCTCGGACCCGATCGGCATCTACGAAGGCCGCGCCCTTTCTGATGCGATCGTCGGTGCGGACACGATCCTCAAGCTGGAAGGCGGCGCCACGCTGACCGTGCGCGTCGACTATCCCAAGCCTCACGTAGGTACGGGCATCGCCCTTTACGAAGTGCGTAAGACGGTGCTGGTGATCTTGGAGGTCACTCCCAACTCACCCGCCTCACGGGCCGGCTTGGTCGCGGGCGATCGCATCACGGCGATCGATGACCGTATGATCGATGAGCTCGGCGGCCACCGTGCAGAGAGCGCGCTCGCGCTAGCAGCGCAGAACAAGAGCGAGCTCACGGTCGAAAAAGCCGGCAAATTTCGCAGCGTCAAGCTTGATCAAGGCTACGTCTGGATCGCGCTGTAGACCGTAAGGTGGACAACGACTGCGGCATCGAGGTTGACGACACACAGCGGGTATGGAATCAGGGCGGCGTGCGCCTCGATCGTTTTTTGCTGTTCGTATTCCCCAGCCTGCTCCCGTGCCTGCTCCCGTGCCTGCTCGCAAGCTGTGCCGAGCCTCCCGTGCCGTCCAAGGTGCAGGAGGCCAAGGCGGCAGTTACATCCGAGCCGGCAGGGCCGCCCCGCCCCCCCAAGCGACTGATTACGCATCGCTTCGTGGTCAACGTGCGCGTCGCCCCCAGTCGCGAGGCGTTCCGTATCGGGTATCTGCGCGCGGGCTCCGTGTTCACGGCGACCACCAACCAGCCGGTAGGCACGGAAAAGTGCCGCAAGGGTTGGTACCAAATCGCCGAAACGGGCGGCTTTGTATGCAGCGGCTACGATGTGGTCGCCTTCGAGGGTAAGCGTCTACCCGAGCGACGCGCCACGCAGCCGGATTTGAGCGCACTGCTGCCCTACCCCTACGCCTTTACTGTGCGCGACAACGCGCCGCTGTATCGACGCCTGCCCACGGACGAAGAGGCCGCGCTATTCGAGGGCTACCGTATTCCGGGCCTGGCACCCGCCGAGATCTTAGACGCGGGCACGAGCGGGGGTAGCGATCCGGTCGCCAGCATTATCGTTGGCGGCACGAACATCCCTGGCGCGGAGCTCACCGCGAGCGTCGCGACAGCAGGCTCAGCGCTGGCGGCGGCGAGTCAAGGGGTAGCCG
>JBKJIA010000647.1:0-9030 GCA_046598735.1 Polyangiales bacterium | reverse complement strand
GCAAAGCTCAGGGCGTCGCGCATGTACAACGCGGTCGCAAGGAGCAGCACACCAAGCGTCAGGTTGGTCGCGATCAGGGCATCGATCACCAAGGTGGGTAAGGGCACGATCATCATGCCCACGATCGCGAGCACCAACACCGCGAGCACCATGTCTGCTGTGCGGGTGCGCAACGGCAGCCGCGCGCTCTTCAGGCTCACAGCTCCCGTCGCCCTTCAAATGCGCGACCGAGCGTGATCTGATCGGTGAACTCGAGCTCGCCTCCGTGCGGCACGCCACTGGCGATGCGCGTCACGCGAACACCGTAAGGTTTGAGCACCTGCGCCAGATACATCGAGGTGGCTTCGCCGTCGACGCTCAGGGGCGTGGCGACGATGACTTCGCTGATGCCGTCTTTGGCAATGCGCGCGACGAGCTCGGTTATCGGCAACTTGTCGGGCCCCACGCCTTCGAGGGGCGCAAGCAAGGCATGCAGCACGTAGTAACGTCCTCGAAAGCCGCCGGCGCGTTCGATCGCCATCAGATCTTGCACGCGCGCCACCACGCACAGCTCGTGGGAATCGCGCCGCGGATCGAGGCAGATTGCACAGCGCGTTTGCGGCCCGAAATTGCCGCATATCTCGCAGCGCTTCACACGCTCATGCAGCGTTTCGAGCGTGCGCGCCAGGCTTGCCGCGTAGCTCGGATCGCTGACGAGCACATGGAACGCAAGACGAGTGGCCGACCGCTCGCCGATGCCTGGCAAGCGCGCGAGCAGCTCGACCAACTCGGTGATCGGATCGGCGCCCATCGCTAGAGAATACCGGGCATCTTGATGCCCTTGGTCACCTTCTCGAGCTCGGCATCGACCATCTCGTGGGCCTTCTTGAGCGCAGCGTTGGCCGCTGCCACGACAAGATCCTGGACCATGTCGATGCCCTCGGCCTTGAGCAAATCCGGATGGATGGTGACCTTGACGAGCTCGAGCCCGCCGTTGGCCGTCACCATGACCTGATCGTTGCCCGCGCCGGCTTCGACCGTCTCATCCTTCAGCTCTTGCTTACGCTGTTCGATCTTGCGCTGCATACGGCTTGCCTGCCGCATCAGCTCGCTCATCCCACCACGAAATTGCATGACCGACTTCTAGCCTTCTCGCGCGTTTCGATCAATCAAGGTCGACTTGCACGTCTTGCTTTGTCGAAAGCTCCGGAAAGACCTTGAGCGCTTCGATCACGCGCGGATGGCCCATGGCCTTCTTTTTCAGGGCTTCTTTGCGCTCATCGACGTGTGAAGCTTCGATCTGCGCCACCGTCGAGCCCTTGAGCTCGCTGGCAAAGCGAATAATGACCTCGGCGCCGGGGCCGATCACGCTCGCGACCGCGCGTTGCAGGGCGCTGGAGCCATCGGGACTTTGCGCCTGGCGCCCGAAAAACGAGCCGTCCAAGTAGAGCACTTCGACGCGCGCGGGACTCACCTCGCCGGGCACGCCGTTTTTGTGCACGGCGGCCCAACGCGGCTCGTTTTCGGCCAAATGCGTGACAATGCGCAGCCAAAGCTCCGGCACGGGCACGAGCGGTGCAGCCGGTGGGCGCACGCTGGGCGCAGCTTGCGGGCTCGCAGCTTGAGGAGCTTCGGAGTGGCTAGGTTGAGGCGCTGCCATCGCTGCCGATGTGGATGCCGCTGGCACCGAAGCCATCTGCGGACGCGGTGCTTGGAAGGCAAAACCTTGCGGTCTGCTGCTGGTGACTGGAGCCTGCGCCTGAGCCTGCGCGGGTGCGGCGGCAAGCGGGCCCGGTAGCGCGTCCCAATCCTTAGGAATGAAGCGCTGAAAGGCTTGCGCCCCGGTGCTGATGTTCGGCCGAGTCGGCACTGTGGGCCCAGATTCGGGCCCCGCGGAGCGAGTGGGACTGGGATCGCGCTGCGGCGCGCCGGGACCTGGGCCTGGTCGCTGCGGAGGGGGCACGGGGCGTGGACCTCCGCCTCCTCCGCCACCGCGCTCCAACGCTTCGAGGCGCGCGAGCAGCGTGGCGAGATCGCGCAACGGAGGCCGCGTAGCCAAACGCACGGCGCCCATTTCCAGCGTGGTGCGCGGCGCGCTCGATTTGCCAACTTCGTCGACGAGCAACGACACGCCCGAAAACGCGCGTTCGATCTCGAGTAAGTCCACCGTTTTGGACAAGGCTTCAACGCGCGTGCGTTCGGCAGCGGGCAGCTCGACCAACTTCGGTTGATCGCCTGCCACACGCAACACCACCATGTCGCGCAACAGATCGAGCCACTGCTTGGTGAAGTGCAACAGGTCGAGGCCCTGTTCAGCCACTTCGTCGATCACTTCGAGCGCAACCTTACCATTGCCTTGCAGCACGCCTTCGCACAGCGCGTGCAAGTGCTCGCGATCGGCGATGCCGAGATGACGCGTGACTTCTGCGCCCGACAGCGTGTTGCCCGAAAATGCCACCACTTGATCGAGCAGCGTCAGAGCATCGCGCATGGAGCCGGCGGCTTCGCGTGCCACGATCGAGATTGCGTGCTCATCGGCCGTGATTTGCTCGCGTCCGAGAATGTCGCGCAGGCGGTCGGCTATCACCGACTGAGGAATCAAGCGAAAGTCATAGCGCTGACAACGCGAACGAATCGTGACTGGAACCTTGTGCGATTCTGTGGTCGCGAAGATGAACTTCACGTGCGCCGGCGGCTCTTCTAGCGTCTTCAAGAACGCGTTGAAAGCGCCGGTCGAGAGCATGTGCACCTCATCGACGATCACGATCTTGAAGCGGTTGCGCGCGGGTCGAAACGGAATCGATTCTTGCAGTCGGCGCACGTCGTCGACGCTGTTGTTCGAGGCGCCGTCCATCTCGAGCACGTCGAGGTCGAGACCGGCCGTGATCTGCACGCATGCGTCGCACACGTTGCATGGCTCGGGCGTGGGACCTTGTTCGCAGTTGAGCGCTTTGGCGAGGATGCGCGCGCTCGTGGTCTTACCGACGCCGCGCACGCCCGTGAACAAGAAAGCATGGGCCACGCGTCCGCTCGTGATCGCGTTGGACAGCGTGCGCGTGACGTGTTCTTGGCCGACCAAATCGGAGAACGTCTGCGGACGATACTTGCGCGCAAAAACGGTGTAAGTCATGGCCGACGCGCACTGTAGCGCATCGTTCGGCGAGCGTGCCGCGCCACGAAATTACGGAGTGATCTCGTCAGGGCACTGCAGAAATTGCCAGCCGCACTTTTCATTGAGCCGCCCCACGCAGGCTGGGCCGCTGAAGTGAATACCGTCCTTGCACAGTTGATTGGGAGCGCCGGGCGCGGGATCGGGGCAGCTGCTGCAAGCTTGCGGTTCGCCGCACTCACCCAAGCGCACGACACTCACGCTCGCCGAAGCGGCAGCACACGCATTGCCGTATGTCTTGTCGTCGCAGCCGCACACGGGGTTGTACTCCAAGCTGCAGCTCTCGGTGATCTTCGCGCACTTGCCGCCTTGATCCGAAGCGCCGCAGCTGCTTCCGAAATTACAGTAGTGGGCGGCCTTGCACTGCACACCGAGTAAGCCGCCGCAGAACTCGCCGCTACCTGACTCTGCGTCGGGACCATCGACTCCACCGCACGAGAATTTCCAGACACAGCCGCCTTCGTTGTTCAGCACGCAGCTCGGGAAGGCCGCGTCTCCATTCGTGCAGCTCGGCGCACTTGGTAAGGCTCCGCAATCGATGGCTTCGCAAGTCGGCAGTTTTCCGCTCATGCCCGCGTCGTGCTCGGTCGCATTCGTGGTCGAGGCATCGGCATCGACGCGAGCTATCTCCGTGCGCTCGTCACCGCGTGAACCATCGTCCAGGCTGCCTTCTTCGCCCTCAGGCTGACTGCTCTGCGACTTGCCTTCACAGCTGCGATTGCCCAGCATGAACGGCACGACGAGCAGGGCAGACAGTAAGGTGCGGCGCAGTTGTTTTGTCATGGTAAGACCTTCGGCAGAAGACTTCGTCGCGGGTGATTGCATGATTCACGGCGCAAAAAGTGGACGGTCGGGATCAGAGGCAGGCGCCGAATGACTGGATGCTTTGCGATTGTCGATACGCTTCGCACGGGTTCTCGTATGTCTTACCGTCGCAGGCGCACACGGGATTGCTTTCTTTCACGCATATGTTTGGACGTTCGGTGCACAGGCCCATCACGCCGGGATCGCAGACGCCCAGCTCGCGCCGACAGAACGTCTCCGTCCCACAGCTCGGTTTGGCCACTATGTTCACGCCTCCGCAACGCAGATCTGGTGGGCAACGCAATACGCACATGCCGGTGCTGCCGTCGCGCTCGCAAACGGGAGCTTCGCCGGTGGGGCATGAGTCCGCCTGTGAAATCTGCACAGGGATGGTGCAATCGTTGGGAACGCACGGGCCGGCATCAGGCTGTCCACCCTCCGCGTCGGGCAGTTCGCTTCCGGAATCGTCGGACGCGCTGATCTCGGCGTCGGCTTCGGGGTCCCCAATTCCGCCATCCATGCTCTGCGCGGCGTCGCGCGCGGTGCCGCCGTCTGGTTTGTTCGCACCGCCCGTCAGTGTTTGCGTGTCGAAGCCGACCGTGATGTCTTGCAGACACCCGCTCAGCCAGAGCGCGAGGCAGGCGCTGCCGTAACTAGACATGCGGGACGGTCGGCTCATGTTCACGGACCTTCACAGGCGCTGCGCACGCGCGCTTTGAGCGGAGATTCCGGCGCATTTTTCAAGAACGCGGCGAGCTTTGGCGCAGGCACTGCACCTTGCGCGCACAAGGCCAGCATCTCGACGGCCTCGCGCTCTTCATGGAGCGCGCCCGCAGGAAAGCGCGCTCCATGTTCTTGCGTGTGCTTGAGCGCTTCCGCCGAACGACCGGCACGCAAGGCGAGGTGTGCCTGACGCAACAGCACAAGCTCGGCTGCGATGCTGCTTTCAGCCGGATTTGCCGCATCCCTGGGCGCGACATGCTTGCCTCGCGCGGGCTTCTTGGCGATAGCATCGCTCTCGGCCGTCGCAGGGACCGTGGTCACAAGCTGCTCCACGGCGGGGGCGGCCTCCTTCGCCATGGCCTTGGGCGTCTCGCGTTCGAGGAGCGCTGCGCTCGCGACCCGCAGCGAGCGGTTCACGGCAACCTTACTGTTGTCGAGATTGGTGCGCACGGCGACCACGGCGGCGGTCGAGACGACTCCGACCAACGCCGCCGCGATGGCGATCTTGCCGAACAAACCCATGCTGGTCTTGCCCGCGCCCAGGACGACACTCGCTGGCAACGAGCTTGCCGCGTGGGCGCTGACCGCGCCGACTGTTACGGTCGTCGTCGCGAGGGCGGCTGCGCCAAGCTGCAGCGCGAGCCGCTGCCGAATGCGCGTACGGTCTTCGTCCCGCGGTCCATCCCCACGCCCGGCTACGTCGATCCACGCGCGCGTCTCGGGGCTCAGCTCACTCATCGCATCCTCCACTACTGCTACCGCTCCCACTACGCATCATCCACTGCTCACGACTTCGCAGGCGCTTCAAGGCCGCTTCGAAACCTTGTCGCGCGACACGCAGCCGCGAATACACCGTATTCACGTTCATCTCGAGCGCCAAGCCGATTTCCGGTGCGCTCATTTGTTCGAGCTCCGCCAGCACGAAGACTTCGCGTTGATCCTCATCGAGGCTCTGGAGCACGTCGTGCAAAAGTCGCGTGCCCTCGCGTTGCGCGGCGATTTCATGGGGGCCGGCATCGCGCGCTTCGGGCTCTTGCACGAACGCTTCCGTGGGTTTGCGGCGTTGCGTGCGCCTCAGGTCACGGACCGTGTGCCGCAAAATTCCAAAGATCCAGGTGCGCAGCAGCGAACGCCCTTCGAACTCGCCCAATCGTCGGTACACAGTCACGAACACGTCTTGCACCACATCATCGATGCTGGAGTCCGGCACGCCGAGCCTCCGTGCCGAACGCCATACAAAATCGAAGTGCGCTTCGTAGGCCTGCCCAAAGGTCAGCGGGTCGCCGCTCTCTTTCGCACTGCCCGAGCTGTCCGCCGAGCCAGGCTCGTCCCGAAGGGAGGGCGTGGAGCCCGCGCCCTTTTTGGGATTGGCGTGGGCCTCCGCCAAGCTCGGGGCCTGTCGCATGCCTATTGAGTGGCCAGCCAACGTCGCCTCCGTGCCTAAAACGAAAACTCAACACCCAGGCTAGCGCGGGCCGTCAGTACATGGGGAGTATGCAGTGAAGTCTGACTCTTATCTCTTGTGTCTTGGGTCACGAACCGCGGGCGTAAAAAGGGCACGGACACTCCGAGATCCGTTGCCAACCACATGCGCTGCGTCATGCGCAGCCGTACACGCACCAGACCATCCAGGGCTGAGAACCACGCGCGTTTCTGCAAGTTCTCTTGCAAGCCGCGGCCATCGGCCGTGACGCTGCCCAGTTCTGCGCCCAAGCAGCCGCCGATGATCCAGCGGTTGCTCGCGCGTTGTCTGCAGCCGCGCAACGCAAAGGCCCACATGCCCACGACCACGCTTTGGGCGCCTTGCGAGCGTCTTTGAGGCAACCAAAAACCACCGCCTTCCAGCGCAAAGCCAGCACGTGCGATCGAAATAGTAAGCTCTGGCCCCAAACTTGGTGCCGGCAAGAACCCGGCATCGCCCATTACGGACGCGCGGATGCGCAAGTCGCGCTCGGGCTTTGCGGCGCGCGCGCGTGGCTTGGGTTGCAAGCTTGGTGGAAGCTCGGAGTCGGACGGCGTCTTTTGCGCAGCGCCTGGGGTGGAAGTCTGCCCGCTTGCTTGCGTCGAAACGTCAGATTGCGCCTGCGCGTCGAGCACGGCATCCGCGTCGACCGTAAGGGCGATCATCAACGTGGCCGCTTCTGCCAGGTCGGTGCAGCGCGCATCTTCGATCGCTCGCTCTCCGCTGGTAGCGCCGCGCCGCGTGCTCAGCGTCAATCGGTATTTATCCTGCACTGGCGTGATCACGACGCTCGCGTTGAGCTTTGCGCTGGCCGTTGAGGACAGATCGCGACCGAGCTGTGCCCGGATGCGTTGCATGGCCCAGATCGCATCGGGACAGCCTTCAGGAGATCGCCACACGAGCTCGAGCTCCGCCTCTGCGCGCACGGTGCCGCACGGGAGCCACACCAGTGCGAGCGCGACGCAAAAGAAGCCTGTCGTCGCCGCCTTTGCTCGTAACCCGCGTAAGCTCATGCCTTCGCGGAGCTAGCACGCGCGCCGCAACAACTACAATGAGTCTTGATTCGGCACGCATTCTCACGCTGCGCGTTGACAGACACGCGTAGGCTTTCTACCGTGGGCTCCCGTGCAGACGTACTCGCACGGAACCTTCAGTTTTGGTCTCGTGCTTGTGCATCGCGCGCAAACTTCGCAACTACATCTAACGTTGCACATGGCGTATTCCGAGGTAGAGCCCGGCGCCGCTCGAAGGGGAGCGTGATCATGAAGCGCACCAAGTATATTTTCGTGACCGGCGGTGTCGTCAGCTCCATTGGTAAGGGCTTGGCGGCTGCATCGATGGGCGCTTTGATGGAAGCGCGAGGCCTCAAGGTCACGCACATCAAGCTAGACCCGTATATCAACGTGGATCCAGGTACCATGTCGCCGTTTCAACACGGCGAAGTGTTCGTGACAGATGATGGCGCCGAGACCGATCTCGATCTCGGTCACTACGAGCGCTTCACGTCGGCGAACATGCGACGCGGCAACAACTTCACATCGGGCCGCATTTACGATGCGGTGATTGCGAAGGAACGTCGCGGCGAATACTTGGGTGCCACCATCCAAGTGATCCCGCACATCACCGACGAAATCAAAACCCGTGTGCGCGACGCAGCCCAAGGCTTCGACATCGCCATCGTCGAAATCGGCGGCACGGTCGGCGACATCGAATCGCTTCCGTTCTTGGAAGCCGTACGTCAGCTCAAGATCGAAGGCGGCCCGGAAAGCTCGGTCAGTGTGCACGTCACGTTGGTGCCGTTCATCGCTGCCGCAGGCGAGCTCAAGACCAAGCCGACGCAACACTCAGTCAAAGAGTTGCTCGGCCTCGGAATTCAGCCTGAGATCCTGATCTGTCGCGTGGATCGCCCGCTCGACCAAGAGCTCAAGCGTAAGATCGCACACTTCACGAACGTGTCTGTGCAGTCCGTGATCAGCGCCGTCGATGTCGAGTGCATTTACGAATTGCCGATCAAGCTGCACGAAGAAGGCCTAGACAACGTCGTCGTCGAACGCCTGAATATCTGGTCGCGTCAGCCCGACCTTTCGCAGTGGATGCGCGTGGTGGACGGCATGAAGCGTCCGGGCAAGGGCCGTGTCTCGGTGGCGCTCGTCGGTAAATACGTGCATTTGCGCGATTCGTACAAGTCGCTGCACGAGGCGCTCGTGCACGGCGGCCTCGCCAACGACGTTAAAGTCGATCTGAACTACGTAGATAGCGAAGAGCTCACGCCGCAAAATACGGCTGAAAAGCTGGGCGCTTTCGATGCGATCCTCGTGCCCGGTGGCTTCGGCGACCGCGGCACGGAAGGTAAGATCCAGGCCATTCGCTATGCGCGCGAGGAAGGCGTGCCGTTCTTTGGTATCTGTCTTGGCATGCAGCTGGCCGTCATCGAGTTCGCTCGGCATTTGTGCGGCGTCACGGCGGCAAGCAGCGAAGAGTTCAAGCCCGACGGCGAAGATCTGGTGATTCACCTCATGCCCGATCAGCTCAAGGTCAAGCAAAAGGGCGCGACCATGCGGCTCGGAGCTTACCCTTGCAAGCTCGCGCCTGGTTCGCTCGTCGAGAGCATCTACGGCACGTCTGACATCAGCGAGCGCCATCGCCATCGCTTCGAGGTCAACAACGGCTACCGCGACACGCTCGAGCAGCACGGCCTCAAGCTGTCCGGCCTTTCGCCCGATGGCCGCTTGGTCGAGCTCGTAGAGCTACCGGGCCACAAGTACTTCCTCGGCTGTCAGTTCCATCCCGAGTTCAAGTCGCGCCCGCACGCGCCCCACCCGCTGTTCGTGCGCTTCGTGGCCGCCGGCGTGGAGCGCGCGAAGCAGCGCGGACGTCTGCGCGTGAGCGAAGC
>JBKJIA010000266.1:0-12669 GCA_046598735.1 Polyangiales bacterium | reverse complement strand
CATCTGGTTCAGATTGCACTTGCTGCCTGGCATCCTGCTGATGTTCACGATGCCGTACTTCGCCTGGTACCTCGTGAGAATGGAAGTTCCTCCTGACTGGTCGGTGATCGTGGCGGGCCTACTCGGCATCGTCGTCAACGGAACGGGTGTGAGACTGATCCCGATGGTGCCTTCGCAGGACCGCGTGATCCGCCGTGTGTTCCTCTATTCGTCGCTCTCGGTTATCTCCATGAACCTGTTCGCTCTGGCTGCCTTGTTTATCAGGCACCAAGGCACCGTGAATCACGCCCTTGCCCTGGTATTTGCCTGGGGCGGCTTACTGACCGCCGCAATGACGGTGTGGACGATTGCACTCGAGATCATGTTGGCCGCACTGCCCGCCTCGAAAGGCAAGGCGGAGTCCCTCTCCGACGATCTCCACGCGCTCAGCAGGGTAAGACCACGGGAACTGTTTTCACTGTTGATCCCGCAGCGACCCGGCCCCACTGCACTGTCTGGGCTCATGCCGTCGTGGTTGTGGGTCCTGACGGTGTCGATCCCTACCATGGCCGTGACCATTCCCATGGTCATCATGCCATACCGTCTGCTTCTGCTCTCGTGGAGCGACTTGGCGGGCCCTTTCGCCGCCAACCTGAGTATTGCTTCCGCGGTTCTGATCTATACGGCCATGCCACCGACGTGGGGCCTGTTCGAGCTCACCTTGATCCTGCGGGGCCGCATCGGACGCTGGGGCGCGTTCGCGGTGGTGCTCTTCGGAGGACTCCTCCCTGTACTCGGCGCGCTCTCGGTTCAGATGGTGTGGTTACAGTCCAAGAATGTCGAAGATTTCATTCAGACCATAATGTTATTCAAGCCATCCGGGCTTTAGCCAATGATGGCGACGCAGTGTGAGAGCCCACGGTAGGCACGAATCGCAGGTACTTTGAGTTGACCCAGGCGTGTCGGCTCAGTATGCAGCGCCACCCCCTGTTAGCGGCAGCCCCCGTGCCGAACGTTCGGCCAGACCTATGACGCGTCTCCCCCACCGGCAGCGAATCTTGGCCGCGCTCTTCGCCCTGCCGTTCATGCTCGCTTGCCTTGGCGCGCACGGAACGGCAGCCGCCCAGGAGACCACGGCTCAGGAGGCACCAGAGGCCGACGACGGGCAACTCCCAGAGAATCCATTTCAACCCCCCGCCGACTCGGCCGATCCGTCCATTGATTCGCCTGAGCCGTCGGCTAGTTCCGCAGAGAACGCGGACTCCGCAGGTGGTCCCTCGGATGCATCCAACACGGACACCCAACCCGAGCCCGAAGCCGCACCGACATGGGAGGTGCGCGGCAGCCTCGATTGGATCTCCGCTGGCCGGTGGGTGTCGCCAGCCGACACAAGCGCGAACCCGGGCAACGAAGTTTTCCGCATTGCTCAGCTCGGAGCGCAAAGCGAGCTCCGCCCCAAGCTGCGGCTTGACTACGGCTCCTGGCTGACCGGAGTGGCTCAACCGCGCTTTCTGACGGGCGTTGACCTGACCGACATCCACGGCGCATGGCAACCGCCGAGTGCTCGAGCGACCGCGTCGATTCTGCAGTTGTACGCGAGCTGGCAGGTCAAGGAGTCCTTCACGCTGGCCTATGGCTTTCAAAATTTCCAATGGGGGCCCGCGGAGCTACTTAGTCCGAGCAATCGCGTATTTCCGGTCGTGAATTTTCAGCGCGACCCGTTGTTCGTGGTGCCCGGACGCAATATGGTCCGTGCGAACATTAGTGCGGGCAAGAGTGTAAGCTTGGTGTTGCTCGCAGAAGTACTCCCCAGTCGACAAGCCACGTTTCAAGCGCGGGACCGTTTCCAGCCGCAAGGCCTGGCCAAGCTCGAATACATGCAGCCTGACGGGTCGAGTTATCTTGGCGTCACCAGCGGCGTCGGAAATCACTCGCGTCCGTGGCTCGGCGAGTATGGCTCCTTCTCGTTGACCGATGCCCTCGCTCTGTATTGCGATGCTTCGCATACCCAAGGCTCGCGTGCCTTTCGACCGCGACAAAAAGCTGACGTACGCGTCGAGTTCGTGAAGCCCTGGGCGCGCTCTGATCGCGTTCGCACCCTGGCGGATTGCGGTACTAGCTTTGCTTTCGAGCAGGGAACGGAATTGCGTGTCGAATACCTATACAACGATGCCGGCTATAGCGTGGCCGAGCTGCGTGATGCGAAGCGCGCGGTGACCCACCTCGCTTCACGAGCTGCCAGTGCCGATGCGTACATGGCGCCGGGCTTGCAGCTCCTGGCCAAGCAGGCGGTCTTTGTCTCTATCCGTGTTCCCGAGCTGTTCTCCGGCAAGCGTGTGACCGTCGTGACTCGCTATCTGTGGTCTGCAACCGACCACTCAGGGTCTGGGTTCGCGGTCATCAGCATCAACGCCAGCGATGCTCTGGTGCTATTTGCATCCGCTATCGCGACGCACGGACCGAGCTACGGCGAACACTCGCGCTTGATCTCCTCCGGTGTCGTCGCCGGTGCCACGTACTCGATGTAGTCGAGAGGAAACGGACCATGAACACGCCAGTCTTTCTAAGAGTCGAACAAGTGCACAAGACTTACCAGCTAGGTGACACCAAGGTGGAAGCTTTGCGCGGCCTGAGTCTCTCCCTGGCAGGAGGCGAGTTCACGGCGATTGTGGGTGCTTCGGGTTCGGGCAAGTCGACTCTGCTCAACCTGATCGGGTGCATCGATGATCCAGATAGCGGCCACGTCATCTTCGACGGTGTGGACGTGAGCACTCTCGACGAAGCCGGCAAGAGCGCCCTGCGCAACCAGAAGATCGGCTTCATCTTTCAATCCTTCAATTTGGTACCCGTGCTCGATGTATACGAGAACGTCGAGCTACCGCTCTTGATCAACGCCAGCGTGCCAGCGTCGGAGCGACACTCGCGGGTGCAGCAAGCCATCGAAGACGTCGGGCTTGCCGACCTGGTTCGTCACGTCCCTGACAAGCTCTCGGGCGGACAGCGCCAGCGCGTTGCCATTGCGCGCGCCCTGGCCGGTGGACCGCGCCTGGTGCTTGCGGATGAGCCTACGGCCAACCTCGATTCCGGGACCGCGCATCGCATCGTCGACCTGATGCTCGACCTTAACGTGCGCCGCGGGGTGACGTTTCTGTTCTCAACGCATGACGAGAAACTCATGTCCCGTGTGGCGCGCATCGTGCAAATCTCGGACGGGAAGATCGCCTCGTGATGAAGGACTGGCTTCTCGCCTTGCGTAGCTTGCGGCGCAATCGGCGCCGCACCAGCGCTGCCGTACTAGCCGTGTGCACTGGCTTTGCGGGCCTCTTCATACTGAGTGCATATGTGCGCTGGATCGAGGTCGTGCAGGGCGCCAATTGCGTCTATCTCATGCATACGGGCCACGTTGCGCTCTATAAGCGCGGCGGGCTCGAACGCGTCTCCGCGCGCCCTAAGCAGTACGGGATCCCGGTTGAAGACCAGCAGCGCGTTGCCCAGATCCTCGGCAGGCTGCCAAACGTTGAGATGATCGGTAAGTACCTCGCCACGAAGGGACTCGTCGGTAACGGTTGTCGCTCTGTCCCGTTCCTTGGTGTGGGGGTCGAACCTCAGATCGAGAAGCGCGTCACGGGCCATCCTGAGGTTCGCCGCAATGCGCAGGGCCTCGACCTTACGGCAGAGGATGTCGCGTGGTCGCGCCACGCACACATTGAAGGCGCCATTGCGCTCAGCACGGGCCTGGCGCGTCGCCTGCACAAGCGCCCCCGACAGGAGCTACCCGCGCAGGACGTGGAGATCGTCATGCCCGACTGTCAGGCACGCGATGCTGATGCTCAGATCGCACGTGATGCGAACGTGCAGCTACTTGTCGGCGCGCACACGGGCGGTCTGTCGGCGGCGGATGGCGAGGTAGTCAACGTTTTTGAGCCGGTATTGAGCGGATTCTCAGACCGAGCGATCGTCGCAAGCCTTGCTCAGGTGCAGCGGCTGCTCGACACCGACCGCGTGACGTACATGGCGGTCTACTTGCACGACGGCGCGCATCCCGCCGCGGCAGCCGCCGACATCGAGGCCAAACTCGGCGCGGCGGGCCTGGACTTGGCTGCCTACCCGTTCGACGACGCGCGCCTCAACCCTCACTTCGCGGGGGTTCTTCAGCTCTTCAGCAGCATGATGATGTTCTGCGCGGCCTTGCTCAGCGCAGTTGTCTTTCTGTCGATCGTCAACGTAATGACCATGGCCGTGATCGAACGAACGCGCGAAATCGGCACGTTCCGAGCCCTCGGCTATCGACAGCACCATATCGTGATGCACTTTCTGCGTGAGTCTTGGTTGATTGCCACACTCGGGTCGGCGCTGGGTCTAGTACTAAGCTTGCTGCTCATTTGGGGAGTCAATGCTCTCAACATTCGCTATCCGGCGCCTGGTGTTGCCAAGAGCGCCCAGCTTGCGTTCATGCCGCAACCCGAGCTTGCGTTGTGGCTCGTCGGCGCTGCCGTTCTGCTCTGTTCAGCGGCGACTCTGCTCGCAGCGTGGCGACGGGCGCGCACCCGCATCGCGGACCTTCTTACTTCTGCTGCTGGATAGGAGAACTCTGGTGAAACGAATTCTTGGAACTCTCTCGGTCTTGCTTGTGGCTTGTGCAGCGCTCTCGGTGCCCCTGCGTTCCGGCGCCCAAGGCGCTGCACCGCCCCCCTCTGCGGAAGCGCTGCTCAAGCGATCCGATCGAGGCCGGGGCGCTGTTGGTGGCATCACATGGACCATCGAAAGCCACTCCGTAGAGGATGGCGAGCAAGACGACCGCAGCTTTCTCGTGAAGTCGAGCGGCAACGACGCTCTCGTGGAGGTGTTGAGCCCCGCGCGCAATAAGGGCGAGGTCTTCCTCTTTAACGATCACGCGCTGTGGTTCGTGCGCCCTGGTTTGCGCAAGCCCATCTCGATCTCTCCGCGCCAGAAGCTTTCCGGCATGATCTCCAACGGTGACTTGGCGAGCACCAACTACGCACGCGACTACACCGGTACGATCGCGGGTGAAGAGAGCGTTGGTGCGGAAGCCTGTTACATCCTGAGCCTGAAGGCGCGGGCCGACAACGTAACCTACGATCGCATCCGCTACTGGATCTCCAAGACCCGTGGCTTAGGGATGAAGGCTGAGTACCGCACGGTCTCCGACGTGGTCTTCAAGATTGCGCGCTTCGAATACGAGAATCGACTGCGCGCCGAAGGCCAGGAGTTCGCGATGGTGAGTCGCATGATCGTCACCGACCCGCGTGCACCCACTAACACAAGCACGCTGCGTTTTGTGTCCCCGAAGGTTGAGACGCACTCAGCTGCGATGTTCAACATCAATAACGTACTTCGATAGGTTCGTCATGAGCTCTACCCGAGCACTCGCACGCATCGCGCTGCGCAATACCCGAAAGAACTGGCGGCATAGTCTCGCCTCGGCGCTGTCCATCGCGCTAGCTCTCGTGGCCTTCGGCCTGTTCGATGGCTACATGGACGACGTCACAGGCCGCTTGCTGGTCGGATTCACCCAGCGCTCCATGTATGGCGACGTGCTGGTCGAACGAACGGGAGCGAGCTCGGACGAAGGACGCGACGACCCACAGGCCGTTGCCATGAACGAGCGCCAACAAGCCTGGCTCGACGGCTATCTGCAGCGGCACCGAGACCAGCTGACGGCCCGCGCGCGTTTCGTAAACTTCTCCGGCATGGCCAATGCCGGACGAGCGAGCACCCTATTCGCAGGACTCGGCTACGACGTACTCGAAGGCGAGAAGTTGCGCGACCAACTCAGCTGGAATGTCATCGCGGGGCAACCTCTCGATCCCAACAAGCGCGATCAAGTTGCGCTCGGGCGTCGCCTTTCCATCGCGCTCGACTGTGATCCGCCTCCCGGCCCGATTCCAACGGATGAGACGGCGAAGCCAGTGCGAGTCGCTCGCCCCATGAAGTGTGCACGCACCGATTTGCAGCTCACGGCGATGACCCCGAAGGGCCAGCTAAATGCAGTCGGAGTGGAGATCCAAGGGGTGCTCTCGATCACGCTGCGCGAGGTCGACGAGATCATGCTCATGGTCCCGCTTGAGGTGGCCCAGAGCCTGGTCAACGATCACGGAGTCTCCCTTTACAGCATAAGGTTGAAAAAGGGAGGCTCCGCGAAGGCCTTCGCCGCCGACCTTGCGCAAGAGGCGCGGCGCGCGGGCCTCGATCTGTGGGCAGGTCCGTGGCAAGCGCATCGGAGTGCACTAGTAGTGGTGCAGAGCATCGAGATGATGCAAGCCTTTCGCGGCCTCATCCTGCTGATCGTGATGATCGTGTCCGCGATGTCGGTGGCAAGTTCCATGGCCAAGGCGGTCAGCGAGCGCACGCGCGAGATCGGCGCCCTGCGTAGCTTCGGGTACATGCCTCGTCATGTGCTCGTGTTGTTCGGCTTCGAAGCCCTGTGGCTCGCCTTACCTTCTCTGGCTTTCGGCGTCGTCTTCACCCTGGCCGCGGCATGGGGTGTAAATATGCTGCACCTGACTCTTGCCGGCCCCGTGGGCGGAGAACCTAATCTTATCGTCGTGCACGTGACGGCGCTCAGTTGCCTCGGTTCGTCCGTCTTCCTGGCTCTAGTGACGCTTGGCGCAACCCTGCTGGTCGCGCGTCGCGGGGCGCACGCACCGATCACGGCAGCGCTCGGCCACACTTGAGACCGACTCCTGCTCCTCGGCCGGTTCACACGCCCTCCTTACTCCTGGAACTCCTCATGCGGGCATAGGACGAAGTCCTCCTCGAACACGAGTTCTTCGCCGAGAATCTCGGTACCGTATGAGGGGATATTTCAGATCGCCACCCGCTTTTTGTGCCGCTCGCCCATGAAACGTCCTTGCACCGACATGGTGATCGGAGTAGACGCTCGCCATGCACGCCCGCACCCCAAGCGGCGTCGGCACTGATTCGCTTGCTTCCTCTTTTCAGCCTGCAGAATCCCTGCGTCCTCACGCAGCCCTAGCCGTCGCCGGTCGTCGTACTTCTGCCAAGCGCTCATTCATGAGTGAGATCAATGAGCTGGCTCCAGCGATCATGATTGAAGTGGAGGGCCATGCAGACGGGTATCCTTACCCTTCCTTCTTGCACACGATTTGGCTCGTCATCCAATCCTACGTGCGAACGATGCTGGGTCTCAAGCGCGTGACGGAAGTCGCGCCCGCTCTTCAGCACAAGAGCTACCCGTCTTACTATCTGCGACCATTTCATTCTCAGCCCGCAGGGTACTTGTGCCCGGTCGCCTCTTCGACCTTTGATCGAACGTTTGGGTACGTCTTCGGCCGTCACGTGCAGCGGATGCGCGAGGCGACAGCGGATGCGCTTGGCGACGTTGCGAACGGTACCGTGATCGATCTTGGCTGCGGGACCGGCACTCTGTTTCAGACGCTGAGCCGTCGCCTGCCAGAAGCAAAGCTTATTGGAGTCGACTTGTCGCCTTACATGCTGGCCGTTGCGCTGCGCAACACCGCATCAGTTCCGAATGTGAGCCTGTTCGAGGGGGACGTGTGTGCCGCCCCGCTGCCCGACGCCTGCGCCAACGGCGTGACCGTAGCCTTCGTATTCCACGAGATGCCGCGCGAAGCCGTCGAGCGCACTATGAGCGAGGCTTATCGCCTGCTGGAGGCTGGAGGCCGACTCGTAATTCTCGACACGGTCATCGAGACCTCATGGGTCGCGCGGCTCTTCCACGCTGTCTACGTTAGAATCGCGCACGAACCTTACGCAGAAGTCTACGCACGCGCGGCGGTCGATGACATGTTGGCGAGCTGCGGCTTCGAGCACCTGCGCACGCAGTATCTCGCTCGCGCTATGGGAGTACGTGTTTGGCAGAAGCCCGCCGCCGGTGTCGCGCAAATGGCGCAGTGATCGCGGTCATGCATCACCGCCGCGAACAAACTCGGCAACCTCAGATCTTCGTGACGCTTGGCCGTCAGCACGCGGGAGCGTGCGCCACGCGATCAGTAAGGTGCCAGCGAGCCCGATGCCGAACTAGCCGGGCATCGCGATATCGCTGAGGATGTGTCGCGCGACAAGGGACTCCTGAGCAACCGCGGTAACCCCGACGCTCGTAGCCACCCCGCGCTGACGCTGCCCGCAAGAAGCAGGCTAAGGGCGGCCAAGATCAAGGGCGTGTGCCGCTCGAATGGTGGCAATGCGCAGATGCCCATCGCGCAGCGTGTGTGCGTGCTCGACGAGCTGCGAAAGCGGGACCCACGACAGCGCACGACGTCCGACGCGTTCGCCCAGCACCTCGGCGGCCAACGGGTGAACGATCTCCGGCGTTGCACCGGGCGTGGGGTGGTACTTGCCACCGAGTGTGGTGATCTGTCCCGCTTCCACTCCATACTCCTCGGCCACGCGCTCGCGCACGAAAGACTTGGCTTCGCCCAGGGACCCGATGCTGCGGGGCAGCCTCCACGCCGGAGTGATGAGCAAGTTGGAGTTCCCCTCGAAGCACTGGGCGGCCGGGAGGTCGCCGTCCTCGATGCCCATGTGGATGACGCCTCGATGCAGGCGAAGGAGGGCGACCGACGCGGTCACGGCCGAGTGCCGGACGGGCATCACGTATTCGAGCGTGCGCTCGGCGACTACCTTACTGTTGGCGTCCAGTTCCTCGAAGTTGCGACTTATGATCGCGAGGAAGCGGTCAGCGTTCTCCTGCACACGCACGAATCTGCGCCGCGCAGGCCCCTTCATGAGCCCAGTCAGGTCCGCAACATCGTTGGGAGCTGGTGCCTCACGTAGCTCCAGTGTTTCACCGAGCCAGGGTCCCCAGGGTCTATTCTGTCGTGAGAGCAGATCATAGACGTTGAGCTCGAGGCGCGCGTCCGAGAGGCCCCCGACCGCGGAGGCCCGCGCGAGTTGCTCGGCCTCGATCGCTTGAACCCGACCTGAGGTGGTGAAGCCGCTTCGCGGTCCGATGTTGTGCTGCACAAACGCGGGCTCGATCTGCACGAAGACTGACTGCACTCGCTCCGACACGCCGCCTGGCGACGGGTAGTACTCGGAACCTGCTGCGAACGCGCGCAACTGGGAGCTATCGAGTCGCGCGTAGTCCCACAGCGCCTCCTCGACCGTTTGCCCAATCGGTCGATCTTGTTGAATGAACGTCAGCGGCTCCACCACCCACGGACATGCCCGCGAGCCATCGAGCGGACGCGCGTGCTCTGGCTCAGCCTGCAGAATGGGGCGCGGATAGCTGCTCCTGACGAGCACGTAGAGCGCGCCTTGCTCCTCGAACCAGGGCACCACGTCGAGGGTGGTATTAGGGCGCCGTACTAGATCCCGGACCTCACCGCTCACGGCGTCCCGGTAGTGCTCCAAGCGCAGAAAGCCCGTGGGTGAACGTGGCTCGCTTGGCCGAAAGTCCACACCGCTGCCCGCGGGAACGCGCTCGCCCACGATCACGAAGTTCGTCGGCGGTACTTCGAGCGGTGATCCATCCTCGCGAAAGAGCGAGAACTGACCTTCATAACGGTGCTTGATGATCCAGGGGTTGTAGAGCGGCGTCGAGGTGAGCACGCGCAGTCCGAGCGAACGGAAGGTCTCCTCGAATCCTTGTTGGGTCAGGTACGTGTACTCTTCCTTGGCTTCGCTCTCCCAGTCGGCGCGGTAGTCCTTTCGCAACACGAACTCGGCCGCCAGCTTGGCCGTCGTGAGGTAGCGGCGGCGACCGCGCGCCAGAGGCGGCTGCTGGTCTGTTGGTTCGAGCTGGGTCCAGCTGAATCCCGGCTGTGGGGACAGGGAGCGAAACTCCGTGGAGAACCGTTCGAACAAGGCCGCAGTGGAGCACACGCGAGAATCGCTCGATGCATCTCCATCGTCGCTCGGGAGGTCCAGCCATACCTTGTGCGAACCGGGATCGACGAAGTCGCGAATGACGAGTACGCCGTGCTCCGCTAGCTGCTCGCTCTGCACGGCAATCGCTCGACGCGCCGCATCGTGCTCGTAGCCACCGAACGACGTGACGTGGTGCAACATGGACGAGTTCAGGACCCCATCGAGGCTTCCGACTTCGAAAATGCGCGCTGCAGCGTCACCCACCACGAAGCTCAGGTTGGGCAGGCGATGACGCTCGGTCGCAAGCTCGATCATCGTTTCGGACACGTCGACACCGACCACCGAGAGGCGCGGATATAGCTGTGCGAGGGCAAGGCTTGCGCCTCCGGACCCGGTCCCCATGTCAGCGATGCGGCCTTCGCACAACAGGTGCGCCGCAGTCAGCGCCACCTTTTGGCGCATGGAGGCGTCCATACCTGCGAGATAGCGCGCGTAGTCAGCCCCGGTGCCTCGCTGTTGGCCGTCGTATTTGCCTGGCATTGGCTCGGAACTATCGCCGGATAACGAAGATTCTGGAAGCGGTTTGACATAGATGCTTTGTGCATATATGCTGCTTGTATATAAGATAAGAGGTGCATCGTGGCTGAGATCCGGCGGTTTGGGTTCGTTCGACACTTCCGCGCAGAGACGAGTTCGTTCGTGCTGCGCTACAAGCAGGGGCAACTATCACAGGGCGGGCGGGCGCTCGGCTTCTGGTTTCTCCCCATGTCCACAAGCATCGCGGAGGTGCCTGTCGACGACCAGGAGCTGTCGTTTCTATTCCACGCGCGCACCGCGGATTTTCAGGACGCGACCGTACAGGGCGCTGTGACCTACCGTGTGCGTGAGCCGGACAAGTTGGCCGGGCGGGTCGACTTCTCGATCGATCTCCGGCAAGGGCGCTGGCTCAAGCAGCCGCTAGAAGCGCTGGCCCAACTCGTGACTCAGCTTGCACAACAGCTCGCGCTCGGCTGGATCGCAGAGCAGGATCTACGCACCGTGCTCACTGCAGGGCCGGTGCTGTTGCGTGAGCGTATCGAGCAGGGCCTGGTGGGTGATGCGAGCTTAGTCGACATCGGTCTCGACATCGCGACGGTTCGCATCGCGGCGGTGAAGCCGACTCCCGAGCTCGAGCGCGCCTTGGAGGCGCCCATGCGTGAGCGCATCCAACAGGAGGCCGACGAGGCCGGCTTCGGTCGGCGCGCGTTGGCGGTTGAAAAGGAGCGCGCCATTCAGGAGAACGAGCTGCAAAATCAGATCGAGCTCTCGAAGCGCGAAGAGTTGTTGATTCGTCAGCGCGGCATCAACGAGCAGCGACGTGTGGAGGATGACGCGGAGGCGGCACGCATCTCTGCCGAAGCCCAACTCCGCAGGCAGGCCCGTGAGACTGAAGCAAAGGCGGACGTGATGCGCATCCAGAGCCAGGTTGAATCCGAGCGGGATGCCCTCTCGGCACGCACTCGCGCGGACGCCACACGGCTGCTCGAGGCCGCGAAGGTGGAGGGGGAACAGGCGCGAATGGCCGTGTACCGTGACCTGCCGCAGCACGTGTTCCTGGGCCTCGCAGCGCAGGAGCTTGCCGGAAAGCTGCAAAAGATTGAACACGTCCGCATCGAGCCCGACACGCTGGCCAATCTGCTGGCAGGCCTTTCGCGGCCGAATCGCAACGGAGGTTTACCGTGACCAGCAAAGCCCCGCGCGTCGTGGTGGTGTCGCGCGCCTCGGACTACGAGGAGTTGCTGCGTCGTCACGGCACGCGGGCTCAGGCTGGGTTCTTTCTAAAGACGCGCGGCCAGACGCTCGAGGCCATCGATGCGCGGCACGCCTGCCAGGAGCAAGCGCTGTCACAGGTGCTCTCCGCGATCCCCGCCAGCGTGCGGCGCTCCAGAATCGACCGCCGCGATCTGTCACGCTTCGTCTTCGACCCGGACGATGTGCTCGTTGCGGTGGGCCAGGATGGGCTGGTCGCCAACCTTGCGAAGTACCTGAATGGTCAGCGCGTGATCGGCATCAACCCAGATCCGGCAAGCTACGACGGAGTGCTGGTGCGGCATCGTGCACCTGACGCGCGCGAGCTGCTCTCGACAACCCAGTGGTTGGCCCTCAAGGTTGAGGAGCGCACGATGGTTCAGGTACTGCTCGACGATGGACAGCGTCTGCTTGCGCTGAATGAGCTGTTCCTGGGCCATCGCTCGCACCAGTCCGCGCGGTACCGGATCTGCGTGCGCGGGCAGGAAGAGCGACACTCGTCGTCTGGTGCCATCGTGGCAACTGGCACTGGCGCGAAGGGTTGGGCGCGGTCGATTGCGCGTGAGCGCCGCGAACCCATCACGCTGCCTGCGCCCTGTGATCGCAGTCTCGCGGTCTTCGTGCGCGAGGCCTTTCCCAGCGTGCGCACGGACACCTCATTTACCCAGGGCTCGATCGGCGAGGGGGAGATTCTGGAGCTTACCTCCGAGATGAATGAGTCCGGTGTGATCTTCGGCGACGGCATCGAAGAGGATCGCATCGAGTTCTCGTGGGGCATGCGTGCGCGAGTCAGCATCGCGCGCGAGAGGCTCGCACTGGTGGTCTAGACCATGCTCTGTTGCTCAGACCGCGGAGCGCTTCGAGAACCGGTACATCTCCGCAGGCCGATGATCGACCTCGGCCTGATGCTCACCGGTGGCCTCGAGCTGACCTGAAGCAAGCATCTTGCGCCGAAACGAGTCCTTGTTGAGCGTGCGCCCAAGCACGGCCTCGTGGATGAGCTGCAGGTCCCGCAGCGTGAACTGCTCGGGTAAGAGCTGAAAGCCAATCGGCGCGTACGCAAGCTTTCCGCGCAGGCGCTTGACGGCC
>JBKJIA010000031.1:0-14271 GCA_046598735.1 Polyangiales bacterium | reverse complement strand
GAAGACCGTAAGACTCTTGTAATCCGACGAGGCCGGCAATCCCGTGGCATAGGACGTCACGGTGAGCGGGCCGTCCTTTGCAACCGAGGCGGCAGTGGGTGCCGCGGCGTCGAGCGGAGCGCCGCATTTACTCATACTTGCACCCGCCGTGGTGCCTCCCGTCGTCCCGCCGGTTGTACCCGCGGTGGTGCCTCCGCTCGTGCCTGCAGTGGTGCCTCCGCTCGTGCCTGCACCCGTTGTACCCGCCGTGCTACCGCCGCTGGTACCGATGTCGCCACCATCCGATGCGCTGGCTCCAGTGGAACCATTCGTCCCTGCGGCCCCGCCGTCGTCTCCGGGCGTGAGCGGATTATCGTCGTAAGTGGTGGGTTCGCGCTCGGTGCTGCTGCAACCCACGAGCAAGGCAATCAAACATGACGAGACGGACATGCGAAGTGACACGGTCGACCTCATAAGGCTTTGAGTACACCGGCCCGGGCAGAACAAATACCGGACCGATCGTTCAGATACGCACACGGTGGCAGAAGACGCGCGCGTTCTCCATCACAATCGCAGGCCGGACACATTCCTCATTCGCCTGAATGTGCGACTTTTTACAGACGCAAATTTCCAGGCCGCGAGAATACAGTCAACGCGCATGTTTTCATGAATGCTGCGCCCGGCCCACGGAGTTGGCCTGATGGGAACTTGCAAACAGTAAGGCGCGCGCGGTGTAAGTTGGCGCCCGACCGCGGAATCGTTAGAGTTCGCGGGTGTATAAGCAACCATGCATCGCCCTCGTTTTCACGTTCGGGCTCCACGCGTGCGCAGCGCAGGTCTCATCCGCTCCCGCAGCCATCGCCAACCCAGGTGCTACAGCCGTGTCTCAAACACCCATAGCCCCTACCCCTGCGGCTGAGCTGCAGCGCCTGACTGCCCTGGCGGAACTCGATGGCAATCTTGCGCCGTGGAAGGGTCCCTTCGGCGGGGTTCCTCCTTGGGATAAGCTCGACGCCGCCGCTTTTCCCACGTCGTTCGAGCTGGGCAGCGCGCTGATGTTGGCCGAAGTCGCCGTGATTGCGGAAAGCCCCGAGCCAGCGACGTTTACGAACACCATCTTGGCCCTCGAAGACGTGGGACGACATCTAAGACGTGCCGAAATTATGTTCAGCGTCATGACAAGTAACTTGAACGAGCCCGACGTGCAGGCGGTCGATGCAGAGTGGTCCCCTAAGCTCGCTGCGGCCTACGACAAGATCACGTTCAACGAAAAGCTGTTCAAGCGCATCGACACGCTCTACCAAGCGCGCGCAACGCTGGGTATCGATGCCGAGCAGCAACGAGTCATCACGTTGAGGTACGATCGCATGGTAAGGGAGGGCGCGCAGCTCTCCGCCGCCGACAAGGCCAAGGCCGGCGCCATCAACGAGCAGCTCGCGGCGCTTTTCACCGAGTTCGGTAATAAGGTGCTGGCCGATGAGAACAGCTGGATCGTGATCGATAACCCCGCCGAACTGGCGGGCCTCTCCGAGTCGCTCAAGCAGTCACTCAAGGCGGCTGCGGACGAGCGCAAGCTCGAGGGTAAGTGGGCCGTGGTCAATACCCGTTCGGTGGTCGACTCGCTCCTTACAACTTCCACGAACCGGGCGTTGCGCGAAAGAGTATACAAGGCCTTCAAGAACCGCGGCGACAATGGCGATGCCAACGACACGAACATCGTAGCGGCCAAGATCGTCAAGCTGCGGGCTGAGCGCGCCAAGCTGCTCGGCTTTGCGAGCCACGCGCACTTTCGCATGGACGACACCATGGCCAAGGACCCGCAAAAGGCCAAGGACCTTATGCTGCGGGTATGGCCCGCTGCCGTGGCGCGTGTGCGCGAAGAAGTGGCCGACATGGGCAAACTCGCCAAAAAAGACGGGTTGAAGCCACCTTTTGAGCCATGGGACTACCTCTATTACGCCGAGAAAGTCCGCAAGGCCAAGTACAATCTCGATGAGGCCCAGCTCAAACCTTACTTTGAGCTAAACAACATGATTGCGGCTTCGTTCTGGATGGCGGAACGTCTTTACGGCCTTACCTTCACCGAGATCAGTGGGCAGGTGCCTGTGTTCTTGCCGCAGGTACGCGTATGGGAAGTCAAAGACAAGGCGAGCGGCGCGCATGTGGGGCTGTTCTACGGCGACTACTTTGCGCGCAAAGCCAAGAGCTCGGGCGCCTGGGCCTCGGGCTACCGCTATCGCGAGTCCATGAACGGCCCCGTCATCACGCCCATCACGTCGAACAACAACAACTTCGTCAAGGGGGGCCCGAATGATCCGGTCCTGATCTCTCTCGACGATGCAGAGACCTTGTTTCACGAATTCGGTCACGCACTGCACGGGCTGCTCTCGGAGGTTAAGTACCCTCGGATGTGGAGCGTTCCGCGCGACTTCGTCGAATATCCGTCGCAGGTACATGAGCAATGGGTCATGTCGACTCCGGTCCTAGAGATGTTTGCTAAGCACTATCAGACTGGCAAACCGATGCCCAAAGCACTGGTGGCTAAGATCGAAGCATCGAGCAAGTTCAACACCGGTTACCGCACGGTGGAGTACCTAAGCTCAGCCATCGTTGATATGGAGTTACACACGCTACCGAACGTGGCTGGGCTGAACGTGGACGCCTTCGAGCGCGAAACCCTGGAGCGGATTGGTGCGCCGCGCGAAGTGGCCATGCGTCACCGGCTCCCGCAGTTCAACCATTTGTTCACAAGCGACGCGTACTCGGCCGGCTACTATAGTTACCTATGGTCCGAAGTCATGGATGCCGACACGCGCGAAGCATTCGCCGAAGCCAAGGACATCTTCGACCCAACGGTCGCGGGCAAGCTCCGCAAATTCATCCTCGCGCCGGGAAACTCGACCGATCGCAGCGAAGCCTATCGCCAGTTTCGCGGACGCGATCCTGACGTCGCTGCGCTGCTCAAGAAACGTGGCTTTCCGGCGGTGCGTTGACATACCCTTTACCTGCACGATGAAGTCCACCCGGTGAAAACGGAGCTGAAGCCATGGGCCGACGCGCAGGCTTGATAAAAATGCCGCCCGCGCGTGGGTGGGGCGTTGGAATCGCTCTGCACCTGGCCCTCTGCGTCCAGGTCGCCCTCGCGCAGCCCGCCGCAGAAGCGCCGCCCGCCGCACAGGACGCATCCAAGGCATTGAGCGCGCGCATCGAGGCGCTTGAAACGCTTGCCAAGGGCGCGCTTCCGCAGGTTGCGCTCGACTCTTTGCTCGGCGTTTCGCTGGACGATGACAGCTCGATGATCGAGCGCGACGGCGCAGCCCGCCTCGAGCACCGACGTCTTTTGATCGGCTTGAATCAGGCCGAGCGTCTGCAGAACAAGTCCGAAGTCGAGCTGCAGTCGATGCGCGACCAGCTCCTTGCCCTGGAGCTGGAGCGCAAGGTACTGGCGCTGCCCATCGAAGTGCGCGAGCGGTTGGTGGAAGAGAGTGAGCGCGGCAGCGTGCCAGCCGCGCCCATGCAGCCAGCGCCAAAGGTGGTGCCTGTCGTAGCTGCAGCGAAGCCTCGTGCAGTCACGCAGGCGCCGCCAAGCATCGCCGACACGCAACCCAACGCGAGCGTGCAACACGCTGCACCAATGCCCGCGAAGCGAGGTTGGCTTTCGGGTTGGACTCTGGTCATCGCACTGTGGGTCGTTGCCTTCGTGGTAGCGCGCGTCGTCAGCGTCGTGGCGCGACCTAAAAACGCAAACGGCATCCCTGATGAGCGCCGCGAACAGTTCGCTGTCTGGGCCCAGCTCGGCATTTACGCCGCCAGCTTGATCGTCGCGCCGTTGGTATCCTTCGACCTTCCCTCCGAGATAGTCGCCCTCATCATCGGATCGGTGGCGTTGATCGGAGTGTTCGCGTGCAAAGACGTCGCCGCGTCGTTGCTCGGGGGTTTAGTCCTGTTTCTCCAGGCTCCCTTTCGGGTGGGCTACCGCGTCGAAATCGCGGGCGTGGAGGGTCGTGTCACCGAGATGGGGCTCTTGTCCGTACGCCTGCTCGGTCCGCAACAGCGCGCCATCAGCGTTCCGAACAGCGAGTTTCTCACAAAGAACGTAGCAGCCAGCCCACCGAGCGGCGTTCTCACCCTCATCCAAGTCGACTTCTACATCCGCCCGCACGACGACATCGCCCACGCCAAGCACCTCATCAACGAAGTCATTCAAAGCACGCGCGGCGCGGATGCATCAAAGGGAATGGGCGGCATCGTAGTCAGTCAGGTTCCGGTCAACGGCGTAGTCATGGTGAGACTCCGGGCTAAGGTTTTTGTGACGGGCACCCATCCGGAACAGGAGCTCGCATCGGAGCTCTCGGAACGCGTGATCGAACGCCTACGCGGAGGCCCGGCGGGGCGGCCCGACGTGACTGCCTCCGCGAGCCGCTGACCCGCGCATGCCGGTCCTCGTCGCCGCGCTACGAGCGACGAAGACGCCCGACACGAAGGGCGAGGCAGCCTAGATCCTTACTGTCGCCGCTATCCGAAGTTCAACCCCAGGCCGGCCAACCCCGCTTTTCGCGCGCCTACTGCGGGCGAGCGACACGCGACCACATCATCATAAGATTGCGGATCACGGCACCCTCGGGCACGGTCGCCACGGGAGGAACTTCCACGCGCAATCCAAACTGAGCCAGGCGATTGTAGGGATTCTGCGCGTCGCTCGTGCGAATCGGCACGGAGGGGTCGCCTGGACGGAATCCGAAGCTAAGGGCCCGCTGCTGAACCGGATGACTGCGCAAGTACGCAATGAGCGCCCGCGCGGCCGTGCGCTGCGCTGGCGTTACCCAGGGCGCGTTAAGGAGTGCGACCGGATGATCGCTCCAGAGTGTCGTCGCGGGGTAGTACACCTTAAGGTTACCCCAGCGCCCCTGAGCATTCTCGATCTGCTCGATTGCCAGGTTCTCATACACAACGGAGATATCGTATTTCGAGGGGCCAAAGCGGACCATGTCCTGCATGAATGTGCCCGTCGACGACTCGAATCGATTCACGCCGCGTTCCGTCTCGCGCACGAATGTTTGGTAAGCTGGATCCAGCAAGTCCGCGATCGCCAATCCGTCTCGCTTGTTCCAGTATTCAAGCGTCATCAAGAGTAAGGTCTGCAAACCCGAGTTGCTACGGGTGGGGTCGGTATGCCCGAGCTTTACAAAGCCCCACTCGGCCTTCCCGCCCACCGCTGGCCAGCCACGCGTCGATGCGACCGCGTCGTGGATCGCGCGAAACCCTAGGCTTGTTCCCGCCTTACCCATCAATGCCTGCGCGCGATCTTCCCAGACCACGAACACCTGCGCCGCATCGAGCGAACCCTTACCAACTAACTCCACCTCTACTTCGGGATGTTGAGTGCCGTACTCGGCTATCGCCGCTTGCAGCCACTCCTTCTCCTCGGTGGCGTAGAGCAGCGTGACGTGCGTGGCGGGAGGTTTGTCAACCTGCTCGCCCGTGGCGGCAGCTATCGGCGCCGATGGCGTGCCAGGCGAGCTGCGCAACGTGAATATTACGATCGCCCCCACGGAGGGCGGCACCCAATCGGTCCAGCCGTTCTATGGTCAACTCGACGTGCGCATCTACGCAGGCGCTCTGTCGCGTGCACAAGTGCCGGGCTCTACGCGAGCTACTAAGGCGACCGCTACGTCTCGCTCTCGACTACGCACTAGCAAGGTCGACAAAGCTCCAGGCCCGTGTGGATGTCGTGAGCTCGACGAATGCCTTCAGGTTGGCGGAAACGAGACGGGTGGTCGGATAGACCAGCTGGATGGGAAGGGCGGGCGGCTCGTACTTGGGTAAGATCACCTGCAGCGATCCCTCGCGCACGGCATCGATCACCTGGTACGAGAGCACCAGCGTAATCCCGCCCCCACGCACGGCATGACCTATCGCAGCATCGGCGCTGTTCGTGATGAAGGATGGTTTGACCGGTATGCGCTCTTCGCGCCCATCGCGATAGAAACGCCATTCAGGCGCACTGCCGAGGGCCGTGAAATAGATCAGGCGATGCGCTTTGAGATCCTCGGGGGAACGCAGGCGTTTGTGCAACGCCAAATACTCAGGACTGGCCACGAGCACGCGCCGCGTCTTGCCCACCACCCGTGCGCGCAGGCTCGAGTCTTCGAGTACGCCGATGCGCACCGCCAGATCGACGCCTTCTTCGACCAGGTTCAGGATGCGATCCGCAAGGGTAAGCTCGCCCGTCACGGCAGGATATTTGGTCAGAAAATCGCACATCAGTGGTGCCACCTCGCGTCGACCAAATACGTTGGGCGCTGCTACCACGAGTTTCCCCGTGGGCTCGCTGTGCTCCGCTCGCGCAGTGCCTTCTGCGTCTTCGATGGCTGCGAGAATGCGGCGCGCGCTCTCCAGGTAACGTGCCCCAGCGTCGGTAAGGGTGACGGATCGCGTGGTGCGCTGCAGCAGGCGAATCTGCAATCTCTCCTCGAGCGCGGCCACGAGGCGAGTGATCGCGGACGGAGAGATGCCGAGCTTGCGCGCCGCAGGTGCAAACCCTCGTAGATCGGCCACGGAAATGAACGCTGTCATGGCTTCGATTCGGTCCATTTCATTATTGCACCATATGCAACGGTGTTTTGAAAAGAGCGTCCATTGTTGCGACCCGAAAAATGCCGCAGATTGGGTCCACGGCAACGACGCCGGCCACGCAAGAAACTCAGGAGAAAAGCCATGTCACGCATCACGACACCCACCTCCATCGAAGTCTCCCCCACAGCCTCGCAACCGCTCCTTTCCGCGGTGCAAAAGCAGCTTGGGTCGGTGCCAAACATGTTCCGCTTGATCGGGAACAGCCCGGCGGCTCTCGAAGGTTACCTAGGTTTGAATGGCGCACTCGGTAAGGGCTGAGACCATGACCAGAGCAGCGCCGGTGTTTTCCAGCGACGTGGCCTTCACGCCCGCCATCAAGAACATTCAGGATCGTAAGGGCTCCCGAAAGTCCTACGCTCGGATGGAGGAAAGCGGTGGGTTTCACACGGAAATCGACGAGGGGCTTACAGCTTTCATCGGCGAGCAGCGCAGCTTCTTTCTCGCCACGGCCAACGCTCAGGGCCAGCCGTACATCCAACATCGCGGCGGTCCACCGGGCTTTCTGCGGGTTCTCGACGAGCACACGCTCGCCTTCGCGGACTTCCGCGGCAACCGACAGTACATCAGCATGGGCAACCTGACCGAGAACCCGAAGGTTCACCTATTCTTGATCGACTACGTCAACCGAGGACGCGTCAAGATCTGGGGTGAAGCGAAGGTCGTCGAGAACGACGCCGCCTTACTCACATCCCTCATGCCGGTCGACTACGACGCCAAGCCCGAGCAGGCCTTTGTGATCCGTGTGACCGCCTGGGATGGCAATTGCCCCCAACACATACCCCAGCGCTTCGAGGCCCAAGACGTGGAAGCGGCGCTCGCAAAGCGCGACGCGAGGATTGCGGAGCTCGAACGGGAGCTCGCGCGGCTCAAGGCCGTCAGCCGCGATCAGGCGTAACGCTCGAGCCACGCCTGGAGAGTCATGGGTGGCTGCACGGGCTCCGACCTTACTGTTGCGTGCAGGCCGATGCTGCCATCCTCGACTGCAATGCTTGCAACGCTGGGAGCCTGCGCCTTGGCACCAAACTCAAGCCACACGCGGCCGAGGACACGGTCGTGCCCATCCGTCAGAAACACTCCGAGCTCGCCGCGCCCCTTCACCTGCGTGGCGTTCTCCACGGGGCCACCGGTTTCGGTGGTGCCACCGAGGTGGAGCGCCAGCGCTTCGAGAGCTTCGTTTACGGCTTCATGCAGCTCGCTGTCATCCATCGGCGCGCAAGCTAGCACGCCCGACTAGTTCGTCTTCTAAGCGGCGATCACCCCGCTGCGCACGAACTGACCGGCACGCACAGCGCAGCACACCGCCGTGCATCCAAGCGTGGCCTGCTCCGCATTTCGCGGCATTTCGTTCAACCGGGGCGGCCCACTCGCTCACAATACTGGGAGATGGAGGGGGAAGCTTAATGGGAAACGCTCGCATCATGATGTTAAGCGCTGTGCTCGCACTCGGGGCATGCAGCGACGAAGAGAAGAAGAAAGAGGAGACCGACAACACCTGCGACCCGCAGGACGTTGCCGCCTGCGACGAAGGTCTGCTGTGTGAGCAACTCGGCGCCGACCGGCACGAGTGTTTACCTCCTGTGATCGTCAGCGGACGCGTGTTCGACGCGATCGATACCCAAGGAATCGGCGGCGCGACGGTGGTGGGTCTAGATGCGAATGGTGCCGCGCGCACGCGCGTGTCCCGCACGAACCCAGATGGCACGTATGAGCTGCCCGTCTCGGTACGCCGCACGGAAGATGGTAAGCCTACCGATGAAGCGATCACACTGCGCGTAGCCGCGGCGGATCACCAGCCGTTTGCCACTGCACCGCGCTCCGCCCTTCCTATCGAGCTCGGCAAGGCCATCCCCGATGACCAGCAGGATGGCGGCGTGGCGGGCAAAGGCGACGAAGACCAGGAGATCCCACCCTATCGCATCGCGAATGCTGCCACCGATGTCGCTCTGGTTCCGTTGGCCGCTGCGGACAGGGGCGGTGCGACCGTAACCGGAAGTATTGCAGCGGACGTGCCCGGAGGCGTCTTGGTGCTCGCAGTCTCGGGCGACAAGGCGCGCACGAGTGCCGTAAGTGACCAGGATGGTGCATTCGTGCTGTTCAACGTGCCGCTGGGTGCGACGCAGATCGAGGGCTATCGCTCAGGGCTTGCGCTTGAGCCCGAGACCGTGAGCGTACCCAGGGATGGGCTCAAGGATGTCTTACTGTCTGCGTCCAAAGCGAAGCTGTCGACGGTGAACGGCAGCGTGAGCATCGTGAACGCATCAGGTGGCCTTACCACCAGCGTGATCTTGGCAGTAGCCTCGACGTTCGATGCGCAGGCCATCCGTGGCGAGGCGCCCGCGGGCCTGCGCGCGCAAGGCATCGGCGGCGCGTTCTCGATCAAGGACGTGCCCCCAGGTCGATATGCGGTGCTCGCCGCATTCGAGAATGACTCGCTTGTGCGCGATCCAGACGAAGGCATATCCGGAACGGACGTGGTGTTCGTGGATGTCGGAGCAGCCGGCGCTGCGGTCAGCCTGGATCAGGGTTTCAAGGTGACTGCGGCGCTCGGGGTCGTGTCTCCCGGTGCTAGCGGCGTGGAGCTCGTCGCGGCGGGCAACCTGCCCCTGCGTTGGCAGGATGACTCCTCCGAAGATGGCTACGAGCTGCGCGTGTACGATGCATTGGGAGAGCTGGTACACGAGAACCTTACGATTGCACGCGTCACCGGTGCCGAGGAGGTGAGCTACACGCTCGATGCCTCCTCATACAAGCCCGGTATGCTCTACCAGTTCCGGGTGTGGAGCTTCCGCGACAAGGTCGGTCGTGGCTACATTTCTGCGAGCGAAGACCTCAGAGGGGTATTCGAGATTAAGCGTTAGGTTCCGTAACATGGGTGTAGAGTAGCGACCCCAGCGTCTATACGATGCCCCACACCTTACGCAGTTCCGCGTCGTCCGCCGCGATCGCTTCTTTCATGGCCGCAAGAACTTGCCCGCGCACCCTAAGCTTGCTTGCCGCATGGGCTTTTGCGTTGAGCTTCGTGAGCTCCGTGGCTAGCTTTTGGGCAGCCATGGTAAGGTCTTCTGGAGCCACAACCCGATCGAAGAAACCTGCTTCCACGGCAGTCTCGGGTGTGTACACCTCGGACAACAAGACCGTGCGATTGAAGTGCGCGGGCGTCAGGCGCTGGCGACAGATTTCCGCAGCCGCGTAAGGGATGGTCATGCCCAATGCGACTTCGTTGGCCACTACCTTGAACGGACCCGAGACGCCGAAGCGGTAGTCGGCCGACAACATCAGAAACGCCCCCATGGCGATGGCGTGCCCTCCACAGGCAGCCACCACGGGCGCTGGGAAGGCCAGCAACTTGGCGGCGAGCTCAAACCCGCCAAGCACCATGGCCAACGCGTTTGCGCCGCCCGCCATCAGCGTGGGCAGATCGAAACCGGCGGAGAAGACACCCTCACGACCGGTAAGCAAGACCGTAGCGCGATCCGAGAGCGCGCGGTCGAGGGCTGCATTCAGCTCTGCCAACATGGCGCTGGATAGCGCGTTCTTTTTACCATCGTCCATCGTGATCGTGGCGACAGAACCTTCGAGTGTATACGTGACGAGTGAGCTCATGAAACGCACCTCCGCGTGCGCGCGTAGGGTAGCGCGTGTGAACGTCGGATCACCTGAGATGCTTGTGAAACACGCCCACGACGACATAGGGCCTTGCGGTGGCCGAGAAGTAGATGCGGTCGAGGTGGGGTCGAAGCTTCGTGTGCCAGTCCAGGCTGATTACACCGCCGTCGAAGGTAATTTTGCGCTGTCGCATCGCGCTGGCGTCGGCCTTAGTGTTGCCGTTTTCTCCGCTGGCTTCGACGCCTCGAGAACCGAGCTCGGCCTGAATGTCTCGCGGGTCGTGCGTGGATCTGAAGAGCTCCGAGGCGTGATCGTTGAGCACCGCGAGGTGCCGAGTCACCTTGGATCGAATGGTCCGATATTCCTCGTCGAACGCTCCGAACAGAGTGCGTTGGCGAAAGAACCTTACGCTCGGGAAAGCTTGTTGAGCGTTCAGGAAGTACGCTCCCTCATCCAAGCTCTCGACTTCCGGAAGGTCTCGGAAGAACGCCAACGTGGACGCATCGTCGCCGACGAACCAGAGCTCGACCGGCGCCTTCAAATCTGGGCCTGCGGGCGAGATCGTGCGCGACCCCAGCGGCCCCAACAAGGGCACGCACGCCATGGCGACACCGCGCTGCGTGAAGCTTGCGGCCGCGCCCACGGACCAGGCGGACTTCTTCGTTCCGTTAATCTCCACATCGAGGGGCAGATGGGCGGTGTCGAGCACTTCGTCCCAGTCGACGCTTCGGTCGAGCGCCTGTCGAAGCGCTGCTGCCACGAGTGGATCGAGCCCCAGTGTCTTGTCGAAGATCCAGTCTGCTAGGGAGTGCCCTTGGACGATCTCCTCCCAGATGAACGAGAGCTTGCCTACGCCGCCTCCTCGCCCCGCAACTATCCTCGACACCGCCACATCCAGGGCCGCCTCCAAGTCGTCGCAGGGCTCCTGGAGCGAGGATTCATCGATCAAAAACCTAACGGGCGGGGCCGCCACGTCGCGCCTCCAGGATCGCTGCAAGGTCCTTCTCGGACTGATCAAAGAAGCCCTCTGGGATGGCCGTCAATCCCCCGCGCTCCGTCAATCGCAAGGGCTGGACGCTTGGTTGTTCCTCGGCACGCGAGAAATGAAGAATCGTGACCTGCTCTCGGCGCAGGGGGTGATCGCCGATTGCGGCGAGGCGCAGCCCGTTGATGACATGGTCGCTGTGAGTCTCTACCACCACCTGGACGCCGGCTGCAGCCACCCTCGCGAGGAACTGGGCGATGTGCGACTGCCCCTGAGGATGCAGGTGAGCCTCCGGGTTCTCGACGATCAGCAACGAGCCGACTGGAGCGACCAGGCCGGCCACGAGAATTGGGAGCACGTAGCTTACTCCGAAGCCGAGATTCTGCGCCCTCAGCCACTCCGTGGCCAAACCGGATTGCTTCAAACGAACGGTGGCGGCGCTCAAGTCGGGAAAGGCTTCGACCCGCAGCTCGATCCCAGGCACGAGGTCTTGGAGCCATGCCTCCACCTGCTTGCTAAGGGTGGTGCCGACCTCGTCGCGACGGCGACAGCGTGCGTGGTCTACGTTGAAGCGCCTGTCCTTCTGTTTGAGCACCTGTGCGACAAACTCGCCTCGCACTCCGACGTTCAATTCGTCGTCAGGTTTCGAATCCAGGCGCAAGAAGTCCCGGGGGCCAAGCCGTTCGGCCTGCAAGTAAGTAAGGTGGACTAGCTCGGGCATAGGCTCGCTGGCCTCGACGACCTTGAGGGTAAGGTCAGTGTCGGATTCTGCCTCGAGCACCCATTGACCGGCGACGCCTGCACTGTTGCACGCTGTGAGCTGAACGCGTTGACCGCGGGCGACATCGAGGGCCTGCCCCAAGCACAGCTCAAAGGGTCCATTCAGGGCGACGTGCGTGGCAGGCGGCTGGGCCAGCTTGGTAAGCAGCAGGGCTTGGATGAAAGAACTCTTGCCCGCACCGTTGATGCCGGACAGGACTGTTACTTCTGAAAGTTCGACCGACAGGTCAACAAAGCACTTGAAGCCTTGGATGCCGAAAGAAGTGATCATGACACGTACCGCGCAAGCAACGACGTCGCCGCGCTAACACGCGTCTTCACCTTCGCGAGGTCGCCCGTGGCCATCGTCACCGCGTCCGCATAACCTCGCTCGCGCATGAGCTCTCGTGCGGCCTGCACAATCGCGTCCTTGTGGGGCTCTAGGTCCGACTGACTTAGGTTTCTCAGTGCAAAGCTCCACGACTCGAACAGTGCCTTGTTAAAGGGATACTTCCGATCCGTGTCGGCCGGCCACTTGCGAAACGCGTGTTCCCCAAAGAGGAAGGAGGCGTTGCCCATGGCGTTCTCGAACAGGGCGCGAAGCGTCTCCAGCATCGCGTCATCGACATCGCTCGGGTCATTGAGGCGCCCCACTGTCTGCACCAGGAACGCATCCATGGTGGTATCCGGGTACCGCTCTACGTCTTCGAGCAGTGCAAACGCTAGGAACCTCAGAATCACCTCGCGGTCAATCATGCGTGGATGATCGTGGAGTGTCTCCGGAATAGCTCGACGAAACCCATCGCCCTGGCTGAGACCCTTCAAGAAGTCGCGGGTGCGCGGGGTCATCATGCTGTGCCGAATCTCCTGCGCATTGAGTGGGCTGCCACCCGTATTGATGCGCCTGAAAATATCGAACTTAACCTGCTCGGGGGTCTGCGAATCGATGACGTAGGTGGTGAACTGTGTCTGCCGCATGCGGCGCGTCCACGGGCTGTCGAGATCGGCGAAGTAACAGTGGCCGTCGTCCCCGCCCGCACCGCGACGCCGCAGGGTGTCAACCGAAAGGTACTCGAGCGCGGCCTGGGTCAAAGGAAAGACTCCTTCGAAGAAGTCATGGAGGGTGGACAGTCGCTGAACGCCGTCGACCACGCTGAGCCTTCCCGCTTTGTCTGCGGAGAAGTAGAAAGCCGGCAGTGGAATACGCAGCAGCACGGACTCGACCAATCTTACCTTTTGCCGGGTGCCCCATACCCGCTGGCGCTGGAAGTCCGGCGCGAGATCGATGTCGCCCGCCTTGATGTCGTCGATGACCTGAAACAGCGAAAACGTCTTGGGGTCGACACGGATCTTGTCGGGGTCGTAGGGACTGACGATCTTCGATTCGGTCTCGATTTCCTCCTCGATGCCGGTGGGTCCCTCCTCGTCGTACTCCTCGATGGCCTCCCCGGTCGCAACCGCGTACTCGCCCTTGAAAACGTTGCGCACCTGGGTCCGCCCCTGCGCGCTCGCGAGGGCAGCGCCTACGTCGTCTTCGGAGATGCCGAGCTCGCCACTCAAGTAGGCGATGACGAGCGGATCATGCCGCACTGCAGCCGCACGACGGCACCCAATTTCCTGCAGCGAGAGCTCGGTGTGACCAGAATCCGAAGACATTCCAGAACGATAGCGGAGAGCCGCGCGGTGTCCAAGCCCGGGGAGCGGCTAGTCGCGAATCCGTTACTGGCGAACCCTTCAAGCTCCCGCTTGCGCGGGGAACAAGCGCGGAAACAGCGCGTCCGCATGCGCGGCCGAGAAGCGCAGCCTGACTGGCCCTTTGGGCGTGTCGGAAGTGAGCAGTTCCTCGCGTAGGAGTGCGGCCATAGCGGCGCGCCCGGTCCGCTCCGAGCGACCGGTGATGGCCGCCGCATCGCCGCGCGAAATCTCGCCGCGTCGCAGCACTTCCGCGGCGAGTCGCGCTGCGTCCTGAGAGCCTGTCAGCGATAGAGTGTGCTCTCGCAGACGCTGAGTAAGGTGATCGAGGTCGAGCAACGTGGACATGAAGCGCACCTGGTCGAGCCCGACTCGGCAGAACCACGAGACGAAGTCGACGAGCGCGCGCTGCGATAGGTTACCTCGACCATCCAAGTCGCCCTGTCTTGGGGAGTCTGCGTGGTCCATCATGCGCTTGTATTCGCCCGCGTCAGCGAGCCCGCGCGCGAGTCCACGCGAGATGGACCACAACCCATGCGCTCCCACACCTGCAGCAAGCCCCATCGCGTGGGACATGAGGCGGCTCACGCGGCCGTTGCCGTCGACGAACGGGT
>JBKJIA010000024.1:0-11942 GCA_046598735.1 Polyangiales bacterium | reverse complement strand
TACGTGCACTTGCGCGATTCGTACAAGTCGTTGCACGAGGCGCTGGTTCACGGCGGCCTCGCCAACGACGTCAAGGTCGACCTGCACTACGTCGACAGCGAAGAGCTCACGCCCCAGAACGTGGCCGACAAGCTCGGCGCGTTCGATGCGATCCTCGTACCCGGTGGCTTCGGCGATCGCGGCACCGAGGGTAAGATTCAGGCGATTCGCTATGCACGCGAGACGGGGATTCCGTTCTTCGGCATCTGTCTCGGCATGCAGCTCGCCGTGATCGAATATGCGCGTCACGTCTGCGGCGTGAAGGCCGCGAGCAGCGAAGAGTTCCAGCCCGGCGGCGACGAGCTCGTGATTCACCTCATGCCCGATCAGCTCAAGGTCAAGCAAAAGGGCGCGACGATGCGGCTCGGCGCCTATCCTTGCAAGCTTACGCCGGGCTCGCTCGCGGCCGACATCTACGGCACCTCAGACATCAGCGAACGCCATCGCCATCGCTTCGAGGTCAACAACGGCTATCGCGAAACGCTTGAGCAGCACGGTCTCAAGCTGTCTGGTCTTTCGCCCGATGGCCGCTTGGTCGAGATTGTCGAGCTGCCTGGCCACAAGTACTTCCTCGGCTGTCAGTTCCACCCGGAGTTCAAGTCCAAACCCCATGCGGCGCATCCGTTGTTCGTGCGCTTCATAGCCGCGGGGCTCGACCGCGCGCGTGTACGCGGCCGTGTGCGTCCGAGCGAGCCCGCGCCTGTGCCTGCTCCCTCGCGCAACGATATGTCGTCGCATCCGAGCTGACCTCAAACCCTAGGCCAACGGAAAGCAGCGCGACGACCTTACTTTGTGTAGACCATGACGGTCGAGTCGCCTGCCGCGTACTCGCCATCGGGCAAGTATTTGTCGAGGCCGGTCTTGCCCATGAAACGCGTGAGCAATAAGGCCATCTGCACGCGCTTGGTAAGGTCCGTCGTCGCTCCGGTCCCGGCCCAATCGCCATGGCCCGCGCCTGGAAACAGTAAGAGACTCGCCGGGGAGGGGGCACCGCGATAGAAATGTTCCGCACGCAGATGCGCGTCTGGCGTCACGCTGGCGTCCCGGGCAGCGAAGACCAGGGTTTCGCCGCGGATGTTGGCCATCATGCCTGCGTCTTCGAACTTGCGAGCGCCATCGCAGTTCGGAGCCACTGGCCACTTGTCGCAAGCCGCACCAAGAAAGCAGGGCGGTCCGCCGCCATTTTGCGGATCCCACCCCAGCACGACTTTGAAACGCGCATCGGTGACCGCCAAGAAGAACGCGAGCTTTCCGCCCTGCGAATGACCGGCGACTGCCATACGGTTCACGTCGATCTTACCCTTCAGTGAGCTCTCCTCGAGCACCCACTTGATCGCAGCTTGGATCTCGTCGACGTTGGCCGGGTTGTCCGCGGTATCGAAGAACGACACGTTCGCGCACGTGATGCCGAGCACCGCAAAACCTTGGCTCACGAAGTGATCGGTGAAGTGCCGATAGCTGGTGTGATTGCCCGAGAAACCAGGCAACACCAGCACGAGCGGGAAGGGGCCCGCGTCGACCTTACTACCATCCGTCGAAGGACCATAGGCAGTGACCTTGAAGTCGTTGCGCGAGGTGTTCGGGTTCTTGAGCGTCTTGTCCTCGAGCACCACTTTGAGCGGCCCCATATCGACCGGATCGCCCGTAAACGCGCCGCCGTTCTTGGGCGTGTTGTATGCGGGACGTAGCGTGCCGTTGTGTACGTCGAGATCTTGGCCGCAGGCTTCGGTCGGCTTGGGCGGGTCTTCGGGATCGACGTTCGCCCCACTACTCGACGAGCCTCCCGTCGCGCTTGCGCCGCCGCTCGCGCCACCCGTCGTGCCTGCGCTTGAACCACCCGGGGCGCCGTCCGCATTTGCGCCCGATGCACCGCTGCCGCCAGGACCGCTGCCCCCGTCCGCGCCGCCCACGGGATCGCGTGTGGACTGCGTGCCGGCTTTGTCGTTGTCCGCGCAGGCGCCCGCGAGCGCGAGGCAACAGCTCATCAGAACAAGCAAGATTCTCATCACAACCACCATCCAAGCAAAGTAGGAAGGTGTGAGCATACTCAAAAGTACAGCTGCGAGGAAAGCCTGAAAATGACTGTAAAAATGCAGCTACACGTTTCCGAATAATCTTAGGCCGTTGTTCGTGGTGTCGCGTACCAGCTGTTCGTAAGGCTCGTTGCGAAGGGCCGCCCCGGCCGCCAAAACATGGCGAATATGCGCGGGTTCCGAGGGCCTGCCGGACGGCCCATCGGCAATCTCTCGCACCGCTTGGTCGGGGCCATCGCTCTCCACGAGCAAACGGTTGCGCGGCACGGCGCACAGCGCGCGCTGCGGTCGCTTGGCTTCGGGCCGCGTCACGATGCCTGCGAAGCTGAAATACAAGCCCAGCTTTTCGTAGCGAGCAACGAGCTCGGCCGAGCCGCTGTAGCTGTGCAATACGCCGCCGCTTACGAGGGGGCCGCGCGCTTCAAGCACGTCGAGCATGAGCCCATGCGCAGCCACGCAATGCAAGATGATCGGCAGCTGCGCGGCGCGCGCAATACTCAGATGCAGATCGAGCACGCGCTGTTGAACCGCGATCGATGCGCCGCCGCGCCGGGCATGGCTGGCATCGAGGCCGCACTCCCCCACCGCGATGCAGCTCGATACCCGCACGAGCGCCGGCAACTCCTCGAGGGCGGCCGCCAGCGCGGATTCTGACAACTCGTGCACGTACCAAGGGTGCAGACCGAGGCCGTAGCGCAAGAGCGCATCTTGCGCGCAGAACGTGGCCAGCGTTGTCCACTGTGCAGGCGTGTATCCAGGCACCACGATGGCCACGATGCCGGCTGCCCGTGCGCGAGCCAACACGGCGCAGCGGTCGTCGTCGTATTCGCTGGCATCGAGATGGCAGTGGCTGTCGAACACGTCAAGTCTCTTGACCAGGTAGATTCAGCTGGGCGGATGCTCGCTCATGCCGAGCAGCTCTGCTTCGCCGTGAACATCGCGCACGGTGCCGTCCGCGTGGAAGCATGAAAGCTCGGCTGCGATGCGTCGCACGTAATCTTGGCGCTGGTGAAACGGTAAGAATGCCGCTTTGAAGCCGTTCAAGATCACGCGCTTGATCTCATCGAGCGCCATGGCCAGCTGCGTGTGGCAAAGCCAAAGCTCGCGCGACACACTCGTATCCGTGATCAAACGATTGTCCGTGTTGATGGTCACGCGCAAGCCGAGGTCGTGATAAAGGCGCAGCGGATGTTGCGAGATGTCCGATACCGCGCCCGTCTGGACGTTCGAAGACGGACAGCACTCGAGTGGAATGCGATGGTCGTTCATATACGCGAGCAAATCGCCATTTTCCCACAGCCTCACCCCGTGGCCAATGCGATGGGCGCCGCACAAATGAAGGGCTTGCGCGATTGACTCTGGCCCGAACGCTTCGCCTGCGTGAATGGTGCAGTTGATGTTGTTCTTACGGATCAGATCGAACGCTTCGCGATGATGTTTGGGCGGATGATCGTACTCGGCGCCGGCCAAATCAAAGCCAACGACGCCGCGATTCTTGTAGGCGACAGCCAAGCGCGCCATGTCGAGCGAAGACTCAGGCGAGATGTTGCGTATGCCGCAGATGATAACCTTGGCATTTACACCTAACTGTTCGCGCGCACGGCCGAGACCTGAGAGGACCGCTTCCACCACCGTGCTCAAGCGCAGACCTTTGCGCGTGTGCAGCATCGGCGCGTAACGCACTTCCATGTAGCGCACGTTTTCCTTGGCCGCGTCTTCACACAGCTCGAAGGCCACGCGCGACAGCGACTCTTCGGTTTGCAGCACCTTCAGCGTCACGTCGAACGCTTTCAGATACTCAACGAGCGAGCCTGTATTCAAGCCACAACTCATGGCCTTGAGCAGACCCTCAGGTGTATTCGCGGGCAGCTCTACACCTTGTTCGCGCGCAAGCTCCAGGATGGTGCTGATGCGCAGGGAGCCATCGAGGTGAACGTGGAGATCCGTCTTGGGTAGACGCTCGAAGAACGATAGCGGGAGTAGCGACATAGCTCAGTATAGGCCTGCTCAAGTGCGCGCGGCCACGATCGTCGCGCCGAGGCATGGCCTTTGTGTGCGCATGTGTATGAACGCGTCGCCGAGGCGCGAAGTCTTGTGCACGGCAAAAGCTTCAGGTGTGACGCCGGACCCCGAGTCGCTCGAGCACGAACTCGAGCTTGGACGCAGGCACGCTGACACGCGTGGGCATGCCGCCTTCCATCCCGAACTTCTCGAGCAAATCGACACCACTGTCGAAGCGAGCGGCGGCTGTGACCGTGGTCTTGTCGACTACGATCGAGATGGTGGCGCGCTCTTGTCCAAGCATGAGCAACAACGTCTTGTCGTAGTGCACGCGCGCTGCGCTTGCGTCCACCAAAGCCACATCGCCATGCAATACGTATTGGGCGCTGAGCCTGCGTGCTTCTTCTTCGTGATGGCGAAACGCGGCGGCTGCACTTTCGATCACGCCGAACAGACCGCGATCCCCCGTGCCCTCAGCCAAGAAGCGCACGATGATGCCGCGCAGTCCATCATCCGTGGGCCGGCCTCGCAGGGCATGATCGAGGGTGGTTGCGAGTATGCTTGGTGTACCCAGTCGCGTATCGATCGCGTGTGCATCTGCGTCTGCGCCCGGATAGGGTTCTTCGCCCGCGCGGATCCATTTTGCGGCTGCACACAAGCCATCGAAATCCGTGTGACAGCAGATCGTGTCGATGGGCCCCGCGCGCAACACGAGCGCCGGAGTAACCATCTCTGGGCAGGCGCCATGCTCTGCTTTGGTGCTCAGCACAAAGCGCGGATCGTCCGCAAAAAGCGCGTGTTTTGCGTGATCGTGATGATCGACCCACATCGCGAGCCTATCGCCGAGCCCATCGATGAACGGTTTGGTCGTGCGCTCGAAGCTCGCTCCACCTGCGCCTTTTGCAGCGAATGCCACGTCGAGCACGACCACGCGCCCTTTGAGTTGGGCGGGCTTCGGCAACTTACGTGGTGTGCCGTAAGCGATGTGCGGAAAGAGCATCGCCCGAGGGTGAGCGTCTTAGCCCCTTGATGCAAGCGCAGGAGGAAACACCAGGCGCGCAGCGTAGAATACTCGACCGCAAATGTAGCCAAAAAACCTGTGTATTGATGCTCACGGACTCGTGAAACCGAGGTTGCAGAACAGTGGGTCAATCACGCAGGATTGTTAAGTAAGGCATGGTTGTAAGAACAAAATCTAACACTCCCCTCCCCCTGTCTCGCGGCAAGCTCGCCGGCCTCGCAGTGCTCAGCGCACTGGCTGTCAGCGGCATCAGTAGCGAGGCGAGCGCACGTGAATCCTGTCCGCTAGGAATGGCGAGCTCGGGTCCCACATGTTGCGCCATCGACACGGAATACGTCGCGGCGAAAAACGCGTGTATGCCGTATCGACCTGAACGGCATTGCGCCGAAGGTCGTCTCGATGCGTGCATCGCCGCCGCGCGCGAGCTCGAAGACAAGAGTACGGTCGCAGCGGGCTACGCAGCGGAGCTCTATCGCTTTGCATGCGAGTCCGGCGCTTCTGCCGGTTGTCGCGGCTTGGGGCTGCTCTATCGTGATGGCCAGGGCATCGATACGGACTTGCCACGCGCACGCGCCCTGCTCGAGCAAGCTTGCTCCGAGGGCGACGCACTTTCTTGTGTCGACGCTTCGGAGCTCGCGCTCGCGGTGGCATCCGATGCCATTCAGGCGGCAGATTTGCTGGTGCAAGCATGCAATCGCGGTGCCGGAAGCGCTTGCTTGCGGGTGCTGCGCGCCGAGCAGACGGCCTCGACCGTGCCCGTCGAACGTGAGCGTCGTTTGCTCGATCAGGCCTGCACAGGTGGCGATGCCGAAGGCTGTTCGCTGCTCGGCGATGCATTTCTCGACGGTCTGATCGCGCCTCAAAACAGCGCGCACGCTGCCACGCATTATCGCGAGGCCTGCGAAGCCGGACTCAGTTATGCGTGCTTACGTTTGGCCGTGCTCACGGAGCAGGGCGATGGCGTTCTGCGCGACGCAACCGCAGCGGTGGCCTTATACGCACGCGCCTGCGATGCAGGCCTTGAGCCCGCGTGTACGCGCCACGCTTCGATTACGCGCCTTCAACAAAATCCGATGCGTGGCTCACGCGAGCGTTGACCACCCGAAGACCCTCAGGTCCGCGCGCTCCTCAGCGAAGCACTCAGCGGGGCTGCGCCAGTGAATCGAGCACCTGACGGAAGCCGTCCGGCGTGAAGAACAGGAAGGTCTCGTCGCCGAACATCAGCTGCGAACCGTTGGCGAGCCTGATTGGGTCGCCCGCTTCGAGCTTTCCGTCCCCGAGGCGCGTGCCGTTGCGTGAGCGCGCATCGACCACGAACCACTCGCGCTTTGCCTCGTCGTACGTGAAGTACGCATGATATTTGGACACGCTGGGTGAGCGCAGCGAGATGTCCGCAGTGCGCGCGCGTCCCACGCCGATGCGATCCGGAAACGGTCCACCCGGTCGCTTGGCAATCGCATACACCGAGCCTGCTTTAGCCATGACTTCGGGATTGATTTGGGTGCCGCTCTTGAGGAGTGCGAGAAACACCCGCGTATCCCAGGGCGCGGCCACGGCCCGCGTCTCGTATCCGCAGGGTTGGCTCAGCAGCTCTTCGCCGCAGTGGACTAGCGCCGCGTGATCCTGAAGGTTTCCCAGGATTGTGCGGCCCTTGATCTCATAGGCGCTGACAACGGCCTGAAGCATGGGTGGCGCCTGCGGGTCGCTCATCTCTGTCGCATCATCGCACAGTTCGACAAACCTGCTCAAACCTTGCGCGCGCAGACCTGAATTTGGCTGCGCGCTGGCGCTCACTCCCGCGCTACTGGTACGCGGACTCTTACTGGAGGATGGGCTTCGTTTCGATGACCGGGTCGTTGACTGACCAAGTGAAGTTGTCGATGAGCGCGGTGGAGTCGAGGCTGCCATCGCCGGCATCCCAGATCGCAAATCGGACGGTGATAATCTCGCCGCGGAAAGCGGGTGCGGTGGTGTTCAGCCAACCCGTCGCGGCTCCACCTTTGCCCGCGCCGAACAGACCCACGCAATCGTGCTCGCCCGGGCCGAACCCCGTTCCTTTAAGCAGGCTGGTACCTTGTGAGCAGGTCACGACTTTCGGCGGAGGTCGCGGCAGATCCGCAGGCTCGCACACCGCCAGCAGACCGGTGTTCACGCCGATCGGTTCCTTGTTCGAATCGAACAATATGTTGCCGTCCGTGACGAGCTCAGGCTTGGGCTCCTTGATCACGACGAAGAAATCGTTGTACTGCTGACACAAGAAGCTCGGGTACTCATAGGAGTAGAAGATGCTGTCGAAGCCAAAGCCCTTGGCGTTGGTCGGCACGCGAATCTTGAGCTCGAGCGCGGCGCCGTTGTAAGCCGGGGTTTCGGGTCCGCCTACCATTTGATCCTTGCAGCTCTTACTGGCCTTGGGGAAGCCGGCGGGCGCGCTTTGCGCCTCGGGCGCGCCCGGGATGCACACGCCGAAGATGCAGGTCTCCATGGCGAACGAGTCGCAATCTCGTGTGTAATCGGCGTGGTCTGGAGCGCGGGCGATGCCGGTGGACAACGCGAGCAGGCTCTTGCCTTCTCGAACCGCCGCCGCACCAAAGCCGGGCAGCAAGCCCACCATCTTACCGTCTTCGATCATACCTGTGCCGTCGGCGCGCACGTACTTGGCTTCGATCACACCCCAGGTCTTACCGTCTGCGGTGGCCGTCTTGCACAAGCCGATGGCTTTGGCGGCGTCCATGGCGAGGGTCGAGTCGAGAGCGAGACCCGTATCGCAGTTCTCATCGCCAGGCATCGCTTTGACGCCGTCGCAGTCTTCGTCGAAGTCGTTGCCCGGATAATCGATCGCGCCGGGGTTGATGTCAGGTGAGCCGTCTTCGCAATCGCCCTGGGCCGGCGTGAACTTATCGCCATCCAGGTCGTTGGGATCGGTGCTGCCGCCGGCCGTGCCCGTCGTGCTGCCGCCCGTGGTGGCGGTGGTGTCCGTACCGGTGCTACCGCCGTTGGCGACACCTGCATCGTCCGCCCCGCCGTTGCCGACACCTGAAACCGTGGTGCTGCGCGGCTCATCCGAGCACGCGACTGCGGAACTTGCGAGCACGACCATCAACAATAAGCGTTCGATATAGGTCACAACAGGCTCCTTAAAAGCAAAGGCTCTAACAAAGCATTCCCGTCGTACGACAACGGCTCGTTACGGTGATATGAAAACTCTCACTTCGTAGCAAAGGTGCCTACGCGCCTGCCAGGAGCTATGGTGAACTCGTGAGCCAGAAGTTAGGCCGCCCCAAACCGGCAGCACCCGCCAAGCCCAAAGCGAAGCGCGTTGTTAAAGATGTGATGTTGATTCGCGGTGTTAGCGAGGACGGCCAGTCACTCGCTGTGCTGCGAGCCCGAGATGACCGCGTGGAAGCCGGCATCATCAGAGCCGTCACAGAGGACGAGCCGCCCGCGCCCGATAGCGAGTTGCTCAAGCTTACGCCGCGCGCCGACGCGCCTTTCGTGTGCGATGTGGAGACTCAGGTTCCCGCGGGCTTGATCAACGCGAGTGGCGGCTCTGACCGCAAGCCTGCGCACCACGGACCTGCGCAAGTGGCGAGCCCCAACTACCGCACCAACTGGGACCGCATTTGGAATCGTCCCAAGTCTCAGCCCAACTGAGCTTGTTCGGTGGCGCCTGCGTGCGGGTGTCGCTAGCGCTGCTGTGTTAATCGAGCGCACCATCCAGTAAGAAGTCGACGAGCGGCGGGACGAGCTCGCCTGCGGCACCTTGCATGAAGTGTCCGCTTGGGATGCGTTCTGCCATCGCGGAGAACGGGCTGGGATCGCTGTTGATCACGAGCAAGGGACGTCCCATGGCCGCCGCGCGTTGCACGATCATCGAGGGCAGATTGGTGGCGCCGGACGTGCCGATCACGATCACGAGGGCGGCTTGTTCTACCGCGCGCAGACTGCTTTCGTAGCGAAACCGCGCCTCGTCGTAACTCTCATCGAACCACAAGACATGCGGCCTTGTGCAGGCGTTGCCTTCGGGCGTGGTGAGTAGCGCGTGTTCTTTGGGACCGATGGCGCGCCCGCGTTCCCAGCGTTCACCGAGCTCCGCGGGCAATGGTAAGATGCGCGTGTCGCGTTCGTCGACTGATCGCATGTAATCGATGTTGCCGTGGATCTCGTACGTGCGCGCAAATGAGTTGCCGGCGCGGCGATGCAAACCGTCTACGTTTTGTGTGATCAGCAGAAAACGTTCCGCCTGGCCTTGCTCGCGTAGTCCGCGTTCAAGCTCTGCGAGCGCGAGATGTCCCGCGTTGGGCGAGGCTGCGCGACACACACTGCGACGATACAGATACCAGCCCCAGATTTCGTTCGGCATGCGCGAGAAGGCTGCGTGCGTAGCGAGCTCTTCGGGAAAGTACTCGCGCGAGCCGATGCGCCAATAACCTTCCTCGCCACGAAACGTAGGGATGCCGCTCTCTGCGGACATGCCGGCACCCGTCAGGATCAATAGATTTCCGTGACCGTCCCAGCGCTCGCGGATCGATGACAACCAGGTGGTCACCTGCGCCAGGCGAGTCTGAAGATCGGGTGGTTCGCGCACCGCGGGAGACTAGCAAAAGCGCGTGCCCTGCTCCATGTCGATGTGTTCCGTTTATGTGTCTTTAGCCGCGTGTTTCAAGCAGGATTCGCGCAAGCGCACTGAACGTATCAAGTACGTGATCGGCGCCTTCTGCTTCGAGCACGCTGCGGCCAGCCATGCCATATGTCATGCCAACCGTGAGCATGTTTGCGCTTTTCCCGGCGCGCACGTCGAGTGCGGTGTCCCCGATCATCACGCAGCGTGCCGCCTCGCATCGCAGTTCCTGGGCCGCTGCCAACAGTAAGTCTGGTGCGGGCTTCGGAGGGATGTGCGAGCCGCCACAACCGAGCATGAGATGAAAGCGCTCGGCGATGCCAAACGCTCGCAGCAGTGGGGCCACGCTGCTCGCGCTCTTGTTGCTGACTACGGCAAGACGCAGCTGCGGATGCGCTTCTTGCATGCGGTGCAGCGTTTCCACCACGTCGGGATACAAGGCCGAAGCGGGGCCAAGATTGCGCATGTATTGATCACGGTAAGCCTGCGCGAACTGCGTATACGCTTCTGCTGACGGACGGTAAGACTGGTCAGGATGTAAGGTTTCCCAGATCACTTCGAGCGGTGAGCCATCGACCAACGCCTCCACTTGCGCAAAGGTCTGCGGCAGGCCGACATCGCGCAGCGCAAGGTCCAGGGCGAGACAGATTTCGTGGTGAGAATCAACGAGAGTACCGTCGAGATCGAACAAAAGCGCCGAAAAGACCATGTCCCAAGGTAGCAGGCCCAAGCGGCGCGCACAGAATCTGGTCGCGTGTGAGGATGACTTCATGCGCCGCGTAGGGCGACGGCTCAGGTAGACTCGTTGGGTGCGAAACGTTTTTCTTTTGGTCTCGTGCGCGGTGCTGCTGGCTCTGGCCGCCATCACGTACGTCTATCCTGTTGCGGCGTTTGGATTCATCGCAGCCGTGCCTTTGGTGGCAATGGGCGTCTACGATTTGCTGCAGACGCGTCACACCATTCGCCGCAATTTCCCGCTGATCGGCCGCATGCGTTATCTGCTCGAGATGATCCGCCCCGAGATTCATCAGTACTTCGTGGAGAGCAATCGCTCGGGCAGGCCGTTCAGTCGTCAGGAGCGCTCGCTCGTATATCAGCGCGCCAAGAACGAAGTGGATACCTTACCGTTTGGTACCGAGCTCGACGTGTACGAGACGGGCTACGAGTGGATGAACCATTCGCTTGCGGCCACGGATCTGTCGCACGAGCAGCCGCGCGTGTTGATCGGCGGCCCCGAATGCAAACAGCCTTACAGCTCGGCCTTGCTGAATGTTAGCGCCATGAGTTACGGCTCCTTGAGCAAGAACGCGATTCTGGCGCTCAATACCGGCGCCAAGCTCGGCGGTTTTGCGCACAACACGGGCGAAGGCGGGCTCAGCCCTTACCATGCTCAACCGGGCGGTGATCTGATCTGGCAGATCGGCACGGCCTACTTTGGTTGTCGCAACGGGCGCGGCGAGTTCGACCCTCAGGTGTTCAAGGTGGCGGCGGCTTTACCCCAGGTGAAGATGATCGAGGTCAAGCTCAGTCAGGGCGCCAAACCCGGTCACGGTGGGATTTTGCCCAAACATAAGGTTACTGCGGAGATTTCCAGGATTCGCCACGTGCCGATGGGGCAAGACGTGATCTCGCCACCCACGCATTCCGCGTTTTCTACACCTTACGGTTTGTGCGAGTTCTTGGGCGAGTTGCGCGAGCTTTCGAATGGTAAGCCCGTGGGCTTCAAGCTGTGCATCGGCAAGCGGCGCGAGTTTCTCGCGATCGTGAAAGCGATGGTCGAGACGCAAATCGTACCGGACTTCATCACGGTCGATGGCGGTGAAGGCGGTACCGGTGCCGCACCGCTCGAGTTTACGAACGTGCTCGGTACGCCGCTGTTCGAGGCGCTGATTTTCGTGCACAACGCGCTCGTGGGCGCCAATCTGCGTGACCGCGTGCGGGTGATCGCAAGCGGGCGGGTGGTCAGTGGTTTCGATTTGGCCAAGCGCATCGCGCTCGGTGCGGATGTCTGCAACAGCGCGCGCGCCATGATGTTCGCACTCGGCTGTATTCAAGCGCAGCAATGCAACACCAACCACTGCCCAACCGGCGTGGCCACGCAAGATCCTGCGCTGGTCGCCGGGCTCGATGTCGGAAACAAGGCCTCACGGGTGCACAATTTTCAGCGCAACACCGTGCGTGCGTTGATGGAGTTGTTGGGTGCCTCGGGGCTGAGTGGGCCGTCCGAGCT
>JBKJIA010000020.1:0-6371 GCA_046598735.1 Polyangiales bacterium | reverse complement strand
CAACGGCAAGGGCTCCAATGCGCTACGCGTGAACGACAACGGCTCCTTGGTCCTCTACGCGGGAAGCACCGTGGTTTGGTCCGCAAACGGGTCGAGCAGCCTCTCCTCGAACGCGACGGCGAATAGCCAGCTCTGCGGTGGGGGCACTACCGTCACTCCTCCTCCTCCTCCTCCCGCCGGCACCATCTCGCATGTCGGCACGAAGAGTGTCTACGACTACGATGGACAGGGGCTGACCATTGCGCGCCCCTCCGGTGTCGTAAACGGTGACTTGCTGATCCTGGCCCTACACCGCACCGACGACTACTTGCCTTTGAGAGTCGACGGCTGGACGCGGGCAGCGGAGTGCTACAAGCGCGACAACGGGTATCAGTGTGCCTCGGCGGCCAACTGCACGAGCTGGAGCGCGAATGGGAAGTTCTGCAACTCCTTCGGATCTACCTATCAGAGTGGCCAAGACCTCGCGCAGTCCATCTTCTACAAGACCGCAAACAATGAGCCATCGAGCTATCGGTTCGACCTGAACCAGGACAGCTCCGGACACCCGGGCTGGGCCATCCTTACCGCTCTGCGTGGCGCGGCGACGACCAACCCTGTCCGGGCCTGGGCAAACAGGGGTTGCGACAACACCACGGCCAGCCTCTTCCCGTCGGTCTACGGCCAGGCTGGCGACATGCTCCTGCTCTCACAATCCTTCGATGACAACGTCCAGCAGTCAGCGTTCGGTCCTCCGGGTGGCACGACACTGTTCGGCTTCATCAACGGAGACTCTGGCCCTGCGCCCGATGAGACTGGCTACCTCTTTGGAAAGCGCCTGACCTCGACTGGGAATACCGGCGAGATGCGTACCGGCGGCGTGGGTGGGTCTGGCTGCAAGGACGCGCTGGTTTCGCTAACCATCAAACCTCAGTAAACTGGTGGTTGGGGGGACGGATCTAACGTTACGTTCTAACTTTTCGAGCCAAGGTGTTACGAGTCGACCACACCGTATCCCTCGATCGCGATACCCAGTGAGGTGGCTCGTGGGGCGAGGGCCGTTATGAAGTGAGTCCAAGTTCGCGCGCGAAGGCCGCAGCTCTAGCGGACATGTAAGGTTGTTGAAAACTGCGTGCCGGGTAGCGTTCTAATCGCCCACGGCGCCAACGAAGGGGAGACCGACCATGCGTATCCACACGAGCTTGATAACGGCAGGGTTACTTGCGGTGAATCTTGGACTGTTCGGCGGCGGATGTGCCCCCGCAGACACCAATGCAGAGGCCCCCGAAAGCTCGCTCGCCGATGATGCGGCTGTGCCGAGTGGTCTCGATCCAGACGATGCCGAGGGGTCCGTGCCTAAGGCTTCGACGCCCACCCCTGTCCTGGCTCTGAGGCTTCGTGTGCACCTCATGCGAGACATCACCATGTCCGTTCAGGGAGTCAGCATGCAGACGTTCGTATCCGAGAACGATGTCCGCTCGATCATCCTTCCTGAGGTGAATCGTATCTGGTCGCCGGCAGGCGTGAGCTGGTCTATTGAATCGGTCATCAATGAATCGGTCATCAAGAACTCGGACTATGAAGCGGGCCTCGACATCATCGAAAGCGCCTCCCGTGACGACTCGGGACACTCCGACGATGCTCGATTGTTGCCCCTCTATAAGATGATGAATCCTCAGTATCGCGCCACCTCCGCGAGCAATCGAACAAACCTACTCCATGTTTATATCTTCCCTTTTATCGGAAATACCTCTCAGGGTAATTCCATGCAGGGTCAGTTTCAGGCGAACACGGTGGTGGGCGCTTGGACCAACAAGTTCAACGGCGGACGTGCCCCACAGCGGACCTCCCTCACGGAGAGTTGGAGCAGCTTTCAGAGGGGCTCGCTTTCCCGCACGATTGCTCATGAAGTCGGACACGTGTTGGGGCTGAATCATGGAGAGTGCCCGACGAAGTGCCTGATGGGGGCCGTAAGCGGGGGGACAAATGGCTACACCCTGACGTCCACACAGATCTCGGTGGCCCGCGCGACCGCGCGCAGTAGACAGTCGTCTTCCGACCAGTGTCCGAACGATCCCAACAAAACCGCTCCAGGGACGTGCGGCTGCGGCATTCGCGAGCCCGTCAACGTGGCTGGTTACCGGGATGCGCAGAACTTCCTGTGTAGCGACTGGCTCGGCTACGACTGCACCCGGGCGGCGGAGCAGTATGGGTACACCGCCGCGCAAGAGACGAGCATTGTCAAGAACTGCGCGCTGAGCTGCAACATCTGCCCGTAGCTCCCGCGCCGCTTCGGCATCCCCAGCCTGGGGCGCCAAGTCCCATCGGCTGCAACTAGCACGCGCAACCCGACCGCAGAGGAACGGCCGATGGGGGGAGCCAGGGGACCGCCCGGTCGCCTCAGGGACGCGTGGGCGGCAGGCGCTTCAACACGAAGTCATCGGCGTACATGATGATCGGCCCCTGATCTGCGGACGGGCTGAGAATGCCAAGCCGCACGTGCGAGTAACCCAGCGGGCGTTCCGTATTCGTGATCAGGGTACCGGCCTGATTGCCATCGACGTAGGCCGTGACCGTCCCCGCGACGCCTATCGTGACGACTAGCTCGAACCGCACCCAGCGCCCCACCACCTCGACCTTAGGTTCGAGCGGGAGGGTGGTGGCGGTTGCATCCAGCTGCAGTCGCAGGCCCTGCTGAGTGTAGAGCAAGCGAATGTCTTGACCCATCTGATCGCCCAAGGAGAATGCGGTGAAGGAGCGCAGCACGGCGCTCGCGTCCACGAAGAGATAGGTACTTAGATACAACGTACAGTTCGTGACGGGCGCGCTGAGCCACTGGCTCGCGCCCGCGGACTTGCCTGCCTGGGTGGCCTCCGCGCGCAGCGACCCTGAGCCGCTATGGGAGAACCCGGCGTAGCGTGTGTTGATCGTGCTGCCAGTGCCATAGGAGGAGGTTGTGAACCCAACGTGTCCGGCCTCAAAGCTGTCGTAGAGCCATGTGGTGTCAGGCATGCCTTGGCAGGTGGCAGCCGCCGCGTCGGGCGCGGTCGCGTCGGCAAATGCTGCGTCCGGCAGTGCGGCATCGGCCACGCTTGCATCGGACGTCGCAGCGTCGATGACTCCAGCCTCCTCCATGCCCGCATCCGACCCGATAGGGGAAGGAGTGCTCGAGTCCGCAGCGACAGACTCGGCGTCCTGAGCCTTCCCCCCATTTGGCTGCTCTTCGCTGGGTTGAATCGGGTTGACCTCACCGCGCACGCATGCGTTCGCGCGCACGTCACAGGTCCACCCCGCTGCGCAAGGGCAGGCCTTGGAGGCGATATCTAACCTTGGAACCGTGCAGGCCGTGCCGAGCAGGCAGGTAAGCGGCAGTAACCAGCGGGCATGGAGCGTGCTCCGCATATCTTACTGTCTCTCCATATTCGTATGCTGAAGGACGAAGTCATCAGCGTATAAGATTACCCTCCCCTGGGCATTAGTAATGCGCACGATGCCGAGCTCGACCCGCGAGTATCCTCCGTCGAGGTGCGTGTTCAGCGCTGCATGGGCGGCCTGATGGCCATCGATGCAGACGGTGACTTCACCTTCGATCCCCAGTTTCGCAACGATCTCCACTTTCAGCCAGCGGCCGATCGTCTGCGTCATGGGCGCAAGCGGGAGCGTAGTCTGCGCGGCGTCCACCTGTAACTTCATGCCCTCGTTCGTGTAGAACAGGCGGAAGCCCTGGTTCGACTGTGCATTGGAGAACGCGATGGTGGAGATGGACTGCGGCGTGACGCTCGGGTCCATGAACAGGAAGGTCCCGAGATAGAACGTGCCGTCGCTCACGGGCTGCTCCAGGAGGTGCGACACGATCACGCCGACGGTCGGATAGGTCGCTTGGACACGCAGCGCACCAGTTCCGTCGTGGGCGAAGCTGGAGGAGCGGTTCCTGATGCTGGTGTCGTCTCCAGTCGCGAAACCACGGCGGTCTGGTTCGAAGTTGTCGTAAAGGAGGGGAGTGGATGCGAGACCCTGGCAGGGGGCTCCCGCGTCGGGCGCCTGTGCGTCGACGGGGAAAGATGCGTCGGCACTCCCACCTTCGCTCGTGTCCGCGTCGGTGCTGGTCGTTTGCGCAGCGTCGTCTGCACCGCCATCCACGTTCTTGGAGCCTGTGCTGGGCGCCATGTCCGCGTCGGACGGGCCTGCGTCCGGCTCACTGCGGATGATGCCGCCGCCGTTCAGCTCAGCTTCCACGCAGGTGTTCGCGCGCTGGTCGCAGCTCCATCCCACGGCGCACGGGCAGTGCTTGGCGACAAGGTCGAGCTCGGGGATAACGCAACCGACTCCGACGCTCAGGCACGCGAGAGCGATCGCCCGCGTGCGTGACAGCATGGGCGTCCGGGGGAGCATTCCACTCGCTCCATGTCCGCGCAGCGCCTTTGCCTTCAGTTCATTCGAACATGAAGAACTCCTCGCCCTCCTTCGGTTGCTTCGCTTGGCGGCGCCGTTTAGGGGGCACTTTCGCAGGGGCCAATGTAGGTTCGGGCAAGGGCGCCGCTCCTACGAGGCCAGCATCGGGAAGAACCTGACGAAGGAGCGATACGGACAGCCGCTGATTCACATCGGGCACGAATGTCTGCTGCACGACCTCGTGATCGGCCAGCTCTAGCCGGACCTGGATTGGCGCTAGACCGCGCGGGAGGGCGACCGACACGGGCGTATCGCCTCGGTACGATTGATCGATCCACACGCTTGCGCCGGGCGGCTGGCTGGCTAGCTCCACTATGACGAGTTGCGAAGGAGGCGGCGCGAGCGCGGCCTGCGGCGAACCTTCTCGCGCCGCGACCTGAGTGACTCGCGTCTGGAGCGGATGCCGCATACCATCCGCGTGCTCGTTCATGAAAAGAAAGCCCCCGAGCGCTACCGCCAGACACGTCGCGACCAGCGCGCCGAGCATCCATCCGCGCCGTCCGCGGTTTCTGCGCCGCCGCGACCCCTGCGTGTCGTCGTACTCGCTCAGCCCCGCCGCGAACGCGTCCGAGGTATCGCGCGCCTGCTTCGCCAGCTTGGTTTGAGGTGCCTGCCGGTCCGTTTCCACAAGCGGAACGCTGACCTCGTCGGCGACTTCCGCAGTCGGTATGTGACTCACGCCGGAGCCCGCGCGCAGCCGGCTGAGCAGATCGGCCTTTTCCTCGATCCGGTCCTGAAACAGCGCATGCATGCACCGCTTCAGCTGCTCTTCCGGCAGGATGTCGCCCACTCGCCCACGCTGAAAGCGCACGAGCGCGCGGCGCATCTCGTCGGCAGACGCAAAGCGCTCCGCGACCTCGAAGCGCAGGGCTCGCATGCAGATCTGCTCTAGCTCGGCGGGGTAGCCTTTCACCACGCTACTCGGGGGCTGCACTTGCTCCTGCTGCAAGCACGAGAGGATGCGCGACTCGAGCGCCCCCCCGAACAGCCGGTGCCCCGTGCTGAGCTCGTAAAGCACGACGCCCAGCGCGAATACATCCGTGCGCCGGTCGACCGGCTGGCGCAGGCATTGCTCGGGCGACATGTAGGCGGCCTTGCCCTTCACCTGGCCGGCCTCGGTGAGCGTGAACCGGTCGGCGGCCTGCGCGATGCCGAAGTCGACGACCTTCACCGATCCGTCGTAACTGACGAAAAGGTTGTTGGGGCACACGTCGCGATGAACCACGTGTAGAGGCTTGCCATCAGGCCCGGTAAACTCGTGCGCAGCATGAAGACCCGCGCAAGCCTCTGCGATGATGTGGGCACTCAGCCCTGGATCGAGCGCAACATTGCGCGCGGCGGCCCGCATCGACAGACTGCGCACGCTTTCTCCGGCGAGGTACTCCATGACAAGGTAGAGTTCGTCGTCTTCGCGTCCGAGCTCGTGCACCTGGACGACGTTGCGGTGATGAATGGCCGCAACGATGCGTGCCTCATCGAGAAACATGTCCCGAAACTCGCTCTCGTTCACCAAATGGGGAAGCACACGCTTGATGACCACCGGGCGTTCGAATCCACCGGGCCCCAGCACCTTGGCGAGCAAGATCTCCGCCATGCCGCCGGACGCGATGCGGCCGATGATATGGTAACGGCCTATGTTGCTAGGGTGAGTCAGAAGCGGTGCTCCGAGGGAGAGATGTCTCCAGCGTACCTGGCTAGGATATGGGCGAAAAGACTCTGTGCGTGGCTGTTGTTCTGTATCTCGATAGGATTGTCAGCGCCGGCGAGGGCCGAAGAGTCTGCCGAGGCTCGGGCACGGTCCCTATCTCTGTTCAAAGACAGTGCGCTGCATTACGCCGCCGGTCGGTATTCAGTGGCAGCCGCCTTGCTGGAGGAGGCTTACACGCTGCACCCAGAGCCCAAGCTACTCTATAACCTCGGTCGAGCGCGAGAGGCTGGCGGTG
>JBKJIA010000009.1:0-3507 GCA_046598735.1 Polyangiales bacterium | reverse complement strand
ACAACCACGCCATGCGCGCTGCAAGTCCAAGTTCGAGCGTGTGAGCGCGCTCTGGGTCGAGCCGCGCGTTTTCGAACTGAAAGCCAGGGCCGACTTGTTGACGCGCAGTCAGATCATCGAGATTGGGCGCGCGAAAGCCTTGGTCGTAGTTGAGGCTTATGTCGAGCGCAGAAGTCGCATGAAACGTAGTACCGGCTTGGCCAACCAAGGCCGTGTGGCGCTTGTTCACCGCATCCGTGCCCGACTCTGGATCCGAGGGCGCGCGCGCGCGAACGTGCGCAACGCGCGCGCCGCCGCGCAGCTCGAAGGAAGCGTTGCGCGCAAGGGTAAATTGACCGAAGGCGCCACTAGTCAGGTAGGCCGATCCGTTCAGATAGGCACCACGCGAAAGGTCAAAGGTAAGGTCCAAGTCAGTAAAGGTTTGTTGTGCATCGGCATCGACCAAGTCTGAGTAAGCATCCGCGCCATAAGTCAATGATGTTGACCATTCATCTTGTGACCACAACGGACTGCGGGCGCTGAATGCCACCCCTTCGGTTACGACTTGGGTGCGCCAGCGCTGCGTGACGAAGGACGTGGGTCGCGTGCGCTCGACCTCCTCATCGTAATCTTGCAGCGAAATGCGCAAATCGAAGTCTTGCAGCATCGGAGCGATATCACCGCGCAGGGCGAAGTAACCCAAGCTGCGATTTTCGTGGTTGAACTGCAGGCACTCGTTCTCCGGCGCCTCGCGCGGGGGGCATTGATCCGTGCGAGGCGCGTCAAACTGGCGATAACCGTAAGCTGCCCCGATCACCGTCAGCTTGCGTGTGAGCGCGTATTCGACGCGGCCATCGAACGTGGCATCGCGAAAGCCCGTGCCTAGTTGCGTCTTACCATCCCTCTCGAAGCGCGGAACCCACGGCGCGCGCGAACCGGGATTCTTCACGACGCCACCCGACTTCAAGCGATCCGCATCGCGATAGCCGCCACCAACCAGCACGCGCAGCTTGTCACCGTAACCTGCGCTCGACTCCGCACGCGCACCGAGCAAGAAGTCTTGGGATGCATAACGACCGTAAAGACGGGGCGCGGCCCAAACACCGCTGCCATCGCTCCTCGCAGAAGGCGCGCCGCTGCGCGGAATCGCGCTGATGGCGCCGCCCATGGCATCTGACCCATAACGTACCGAAGCTGCGCCTCGTTCGACCTCCAAGTGATCGAGCGAGAGCACATCGACCGTGAAAAAATATTGATTGGGCCCTTGCCGGTAGATGCCGTTGTTGAGGCGGATACCGTCGAATAGGTACACGAGCTGTTGCCCCGTCAAGCCACGAAGGTAAGGGCTCGCTTGCGCATGGGCGGTCTGCTGGACCGAGATGCCGGGCTCGTAACGTAATGCTTCTGGAGCGGACCGCGGAAGGCGCTCTTCGAGCTCGCGCTGCGACACGACGCTGCCCGCCTGCGTCGATGCGGGTGCGCCGCGCTGGCCGACGCGCGCCTTGGCGCCAAAGTCACCCGCCTGGGCGCGCGCCGACGAACCCACGGCAAGAGTAAGATAGGCAGCGAGCGCAGCCACCCGAGCCAGCGTGAGCCAGCGCGCTACGCGTAGCGCCCTGTGCGCTTGCGGCTCAGGACAAGACGTCGGCGATGGCGCTGCACAGACGAGCCATGGTCGCCTCGCGCATACCTGCCACGTTGATGCGCCCCGAGCGCACGGCATAGATCGAGTGCTTGTCCTTGAGTTGGTCGACTTGCTCAGGCGTGATTCCCGCGAAAGAGAACATACCCTTTTGCGATGCGATGAAGCTGAAATCCTGCTTCACGCCCTTCTGCTTCAACGTCTCCACGAACAGCGTGCGCATCTTGGCGATGCGGGCGCGCATGCCATCGACTTCACTTACCCACAAGGAGGCAAGCTCAGGATCGGACAGCACAGTGCTCACGATCGCGCCACCGTGGCTGGGCGGATTGGAGTAGTTGCTGCGAATGGTGACTTTGAGCTGACTCAAGGCGCGCTCGCCTTCGTCCGCACTCGCGGAGAGCAGCGTCAGCGCACCGACGCGCTCGTTGTATAGGCCGAAATTTTTCGAGAAAGAGCTACAGATCAGCAGCTCGAGGCCCGCCGCGGCAAAGTTTCGCACCGGCCGCGCGTCTTCCTCGATGCCTTCGCCGAAGCCCTGATACGCAAAGTCGAACAAGGGCAAGAACCCGCGCTTTTTCGCGAGCGCCGCGATCGCATCCCACTGTTTGGCGTTGGGATCGATGCCGCTCGGGTTGTGACAACAAGTGTGCAAGAGCACCACGTCGCTTGGGCCCAGCTTATCGAGCGCAGACAACATCGCGTCTTCCGCCAAGGCCTGACGTGCCGCGTCATAGTAAGGGTAGCTTGCGGTCTCGAGGCCGGCGGCCTGAAAGATCGCGCCGTGATTGGCCCACGTGGGATCGCTGACCCACACCTTCTTTGCGCCGAGCTTTTGCTTGAGCAAGTCGCCCGCCACGCGCAGCGCGCCGGTACCGCCGGGAGCGTGTGCGGTGACCGCGCGACCGTCCGTGATGCGCGCGTCGCCTTTGCCAAACAACAACGCTCGCACGAATCGGCCATACTCGGGCGAGCCTTCGATGGGCAGATACGTCTTGGGCGCGCCCTGTTCGAGCAGCTTCTTTTCCGCCCGCTTCACGCATTCAAGCGTGGGCGTCTTGCCATGCTCGTCTTGAAACACGCCCACGCCAAGATTGATCTTCTCCGGATTGGGATCTTTCTTGAACGCATCATTCAAACCGAGGATCGGGTCCGGGGGAGCCATCTGAAGGGTGTCAAACATGGGCATTTTCTCCGCGTTTTGCGGCGATGATATACGGCATCGCGTGCGGGACGTCGAACCGTAGGCGTCGAGCCGAGCTCACCTATAGCCCTTCGCCGGTGAGCTTGCGTTGCAGTTGCACGGCCGCGCGGTCGGTTAGGCCCGTGACGAAGTCGGTGACGCCGAGCAAGGCGTCGTAGCGCGATTTCGGCCGGTAACTTTCGCCGAGCAGGCGGGCGAATGGTAAGGTTTCGCCAGTCAGTCTTGTGCGGTCGAACGCGACGGCCTCGAGCGCAGTCACCACAGGCACCAGCGCCTCGAGCAATGCGCCCAGCACGCGTTGTCCGCCGATCAAGCGTTCGACTACCGAGGGAGCGGCAAAGATGCGCTCTGCTGCCAGAGCTTTGGCGCGAGCCACGGATGCCCCGAATGACGTGAGCTGCAAAAGCTCCGACGCATCTTCGCCGCGCAAAAGTGCGGGCTCGACCTCGATAAAAACTTGGCCGACCGCATCGACCAAGCGTCCGATCGCCACGCCGCGTAGCTTGTGCAGTTGCTCGTCGCGATCGAGGAGCGGATCGGGCGGCTTGCCTGCAATTTCGGCGAGCACGTCTACCGCGTCGCGATGATCAACCAAGCCTGCATCGTGACCATCTTCGAGATCGACGATCGCATAACAGATGTCGTCCGCCGCTTCTGTCAGATAAGCGAGCGGATGACGCGT
>JBKJIA010000551.1:0-5183 GCA_046598735.1 Polyangiales bacterium | reverse complement strand
GTAGCCGGGCACGATCTCGTGCCGCACTACTTTGAGCTCCAACGTGTAGTGCTTATAGAGCGCGCTTCCCGGTGGGGGTGCGCCACGCGGCAGTGGTGGGGGCGCACCCATAGCTGGCGCCTTTCCGTCCGGGCCAGGAGGCATGACCATGTCCGCCGAAACGGGAGTGGTAGTCGGCGGCATGGGCATGCCGGGCATGGCCTGCGCACCGGCTCGACGCGCGAATGCGAGGGCCCCTGTTGCCAGCCCGGCAGCCTGCAAGAAGGCGCGTCGTCCGTTCATTCGAATTTCTCGTCTCGTAGGTGTTCAGATAGAAGGTGACCGCAGAGCCCGTAGCACTCCCGCGTGCATCACGCGTGCCACAGCTCGTCACTCCTGGGAGCACAACCTCAGCTCAGCAGGTGGCGAGTCGCGCCTCCGAGGAGGAATCTGGTGTCGGCGCCGGAAGGGTTTCCCTCAATCGCTGCGTATCGTACCTACGTAGTTCATGAGGGAGGCAGCCTGTTCAGCGACGAGCGCGAGCCGATGCCTAAGCAGGACTCTCGATTGAAGCGACGCGAACCAGCTTCTTGTTCACGAACTCCTGGATGCCTAAGTTCGAGAGCTCGCGTCCGTAGCCGGAATTCTTGATACCGCCAAAGGGCAAGTCCGGCGTCGTCCACGTCGGGTGATTGACGAACACCATTCCCGTGTCGATGCGGCTCGCCACGCGCTTGCCTCGCGCAACGTCCTTCGTGAAGACCGCTCCGCCCAAACCGAATTCTGAGTCGTTGGCGAGCGCCACCGCTTCCTCCTCATTCTTAACTCGGAAGAATAGGGCCACAGGTCCGAAGAATTCCTCTCGGAACGCCGGATTTCCGGGCTTGATATTCGCGAGAATCGTCGGCTGCATAAACGCGCCAGGGCGATCAATTCGCTTGCCGCCCATGACCAACGTGGCTCCTTCGGCCAGGGCTCGTTTGACTTGATCGAGAAGTTTTACGAGTGCTGCTTCCGTGGACAGCGGCGCGAGCGTCGTCGCCGTGTCCATGGGATCTCCTGGTTTGAGCGCAGCCAAGGCAACGCGGAACATGTCGAGAAAGCGGTCGGCCAACTCTTCGACAACGATGAAGCGCTTCGCGGCGACGCAGCACTGCCCGGTGTTGTTCATCTTGCCCCAGACAGCCCACTCGACCGTCTTCTCCAGATCAGCATCCTCGAGCACGATGAAGGCGTCGCTCCCCCCGAGCTCCATCGTCGATTTTTTGAGGTTCTTTCCGGCGCGCGCCGCGACAACTTTTCCGGCCTCCACGCTGCCAGTCAACGCCACGCCCTTGATGCGGGGATCGTCGATTACGCGGTTCACCTGGTCGTATGAGATGAACAGGTTGGTGTACGCGCCCGCGGGTGCGCCCGCCTCCCGCCAGAGCTTCTCAAAGGCGATGGCGCATTGTGGAACGCACCCCGCGTGCTTCACCATCACGACGTTCCCGGCCATCAAGTTGGGCGCGGCAAAACGTGCAAGCTGGTAGTATGGAAAGTTCCAAGGCTGGACGCCGAATAGCACACCGAACGGAGTGTTCTCGATCGCCGCTTCGCCCGAACTTGGTTTCAGCTTTTCTGGAGCGAGGAAGCGCTCAGCGTTCTTCGCGTAGTAGTCGATGATGTCCGCGCTGAGCACCACTTCGCCGCGGGCCTGTGCGATAAGCTTGCCCATCTCGAGGGTCGCCGGTCGAGCGAACTCATCGACTCGCGCATGCATGATCGCTGCGACTTTTGCGACCACTGCCGCGCGCTCCTTGAAACTCGTGCGTCGCCAAGCCTCGAAGCAGGTCTGGGCGGTCTCGAGCGCGTTCTCGAGCTGCGCAGCCGTGAGCTCCTCGAAGGTCTGCAGAACTTTTCCGTCGTAGGGATTGACGCTTTGGTAGGCCATTGTTCGTCCTTTGCTCAAGATCGTCGTGTGAGCCGGACGATGTTGTCGCATGGGGCGATGCAAGTTCCTGTCCGCGCGCATCGACGTAGAAGGTGCACGTGGTCTTGGAGTGGTCGAGCTCGTCTTGTGCGCCAAAGCACCCCCACTTCAGCACGAACGCCTCGGTCGCTGTTCGTGCACCGTCGATTGCGGGCGAAGGATGCGCGGCGTGATGCGGGGCTGTCGCGCAAGCTATGCGCGGGAGGCCCAAACGTCGCGCACCTCCTGCGCACCCGCAACCCGATCGAGAGGAGTCTCCCTGGTCGGAGCAGTCATCCAGGGGAGCCTTCCCAGAGCGCGAAACCTGTTCAGCCGTCAAAGCGACGCTGAAGGTACTCGAAAGCAGCTGGGCCCGGTCCTTGCTCCTGCATAGCAGTGCAAGGTGTCTGCGACAACGAGCTGGGGTTACCAGACGTCTCGGTCATCGGATCATACGTACCCCGAGACTGTGCAGTCGCTGTGTTTCACGATGATGAGGAGCCACCAATGACCGCGATCCGACTAACTGCCCTGCTCATTCTGACCGCGCCGCTGAGCCTCGGTTGCCACGCCGCTGGGACGCACCCGCATGACATGAGCGCCGCTCACCACGAAGCGGCGGCAGCCGGGGAGGAGCGAGCGGCCGCGCAACATGCAGCGCAGTACGATTCCCACGCACGGGGGGTCTCGAAGCCCTGCGGCGACATGGGATGCTCGGCCGACGATCCCAATCCGACGACCGGTCATCTAGAGGCAGCAGAGCATGCTAGGGAACTGGCGGCTAAGCATCGGGCTGCGTCTCAGGAGTTGCGGGATGCGGAGGCACGCTCCTGTGCCGGGATCGCGGAGCAGGACCGTGACATCAGCCCATTCGCGCACGGCGACGTTCAAACCGTAAGCCCACTCCAAGAAGACGCCCAAGGCCAAGCCGGAGACACGGTGACGACGGGCGCCACCATCGTTCTTCGAGCCAGACCGGGACTCACTGCAGAGTGGCTGCAGCGAGTCGTCGATTGCCATCTTGCGCGCGACGCCGCGGCTGGGTACGTGATGCCCGAGATGCCAAACTGCCCACTCGTGCCTCGTGGAGCACAGGCGACGGTCCGCTCGACTCGCGGCGGCTTTGCCGTCGACGTGCGGTCTGATGATGCTCAGACTGCAGCAGAAATCTTGCGCCGAGCAGAACGAATCAAGCCGGCTAGCGCCACTTGATAAGCCAGCGGGCAAGGTTAGCAAAGGAGATATCGTATGAAAAAGAGTCTACTAAGCTTGGCGGCCGTCGCATTGGTGCTCGGAGTCGGTGTTCCGGCCTATGCACAGCAACCGAAACCCGGCGCGCCAAAGGTGAGCCCCGCCCCTCCTGCAGACCATACCAAGCACAAGGGCAAGCAGAAGGCCCCATCAGAGCCCACCGCCGCAGAGCATCAGAGACACCAGAAAGACAAAGCTCACGATCACAGTAAGATGAAGCCGAAGTATCCTTGAAGATTCGATGGTGTGGCCACTGATCACGCGCGAATACGATCGATCCAAGCAACTGGGGTTCGGCAAAAGGTCTTGATCGCTCCCACTGGGCAAGTTCGGTTAGCTGGAGGGTGAGGTCCACGTCGACATGACGCGCGACGCGATCAAGGAAAGGTCGGAGTGGAATCCGAGCGTGCATCATCTCCATACCTATGTTCCACATGCCCACGGTTAAACGCGAGACTACCGCCTTCGGGATTTAGCTCTTCGGCGCGTACCGGCGTTCCAGATCGCTGATCTGTTCTATCCGCCGCTGGTGGCGCTCCTCGCCCGTGTAACGGGCGGCGAGGAAGATGTGCACGAGCTCGCGCGCCACGTCGCGCCCGACGACAAGCCCACCCATGACCAGCATGTTCATATCGTCGTGTTCGACGCCTTGGTGTGCCGAGTAGCTGTCGTGGCAGAGTCCGGCCCGAATTCCAGGTAGCTTGTTCGCCGCCACCGACGCGCCGACGCCGCTGCCGCAGAGCAGCACGCCCCGCTCCGCCTTTCCAGACAGCACCGCGTTGCCCACCGCCTCGGCATAAACGGGGTAGTCCACGGGCGCCGCGCTGTCAGTCCCGAGGTCGAGCACCTCGTGCCCTTCCTCGGCCAGAAAGGCGGTGAGGTCGCGCTTCAGCTCAAACCCTGCGTGATCGCATCCAAGGGCGACTCGCACCGCTACCTCCTCCCCAGGAGTTTCCGGGCAATCGCCGCCACGCGATCCGGCTCGAAACCGAAGGGCATGTTGTCGAGCCAGAGGCTCTGCCCTATGTCGTGGAGTCGCTGCGTCGCTTTCATGATTCACCTCGTTCCGTGCTCTCCGTGGAGGGATTCCCGAGTGCATCACCTACGATGGTCTGAGCCTCTTCAAGAATACGGTTCAGATGAGCCGCGCCTCGAAAGCTCTCGGCGTAGATCTTGTAAATGTCTTCCGTGCCCGAGGGCCGTGCCGCAAACCATCCACCTTCCGCAACCACTTTCAGGCCACCGATGGCCGCGCCGTTTCCGGGGGCAGTGGTGAAAATGGTCTGGATCTTTTCGCCGGCCAACTCCGCGGACTGGACCTGGTTCGGTGAGAGCTTCGCAAGCATTGCCTTCTGCTTGGGTGTGGCTTTCGCCTCGACGCGCTCGTAGTGAGGCTCGCCGAACTCACGAACAAGCTCGAGATAGAGCTCGCCGGGATCGCGCGTCATCCGGGACATGATCTCGGCCGACAGCAGGGCTGGGACGATCCCGTCCTTGTCGGTGGTCCACACGCTCCCATCCCGACGGAGGAACGACGCCCCCGCGCTCTCTTCTCCACCGAAGGCGAGCGAGCCGTCGAGTAGTCCGTCCACGAACCACTTGAAGCCGACAGGAACCTCATAAAGCTTTCGGCCCAGCTTCGCCGCGACGCGATCGATCATCTGGCTGCTGACTACAGTCTTCCCGACTGCCGCTGCCTCGCTCCACTTTGGTCGATGCTGGAAAAGGTAGTGGATGGCGACGGAGAGGTAGTGGTTGGGCGGCAGGAGGCCAGCACTACGGGTGACAATCCCGTGGCGGTCGTGGTCCGTATCGCAGGCGAAGGCTATGTCGAATTGGTCCTTGAGACCGATCAGACGCTGCATGGCAAACGGCGATGACGGATCCATCCGGATCTGTCCGTCCCAGTCGACCGTCATGAAGCGGAAAGTGGGATCGACGGCATCATTCACGATCTGGAGGTTCAGCCCGTAGCGCTCGGCGATACGCCCCCAGTAGTGAA
>JBKJIA010000497.1:0-8458 GCA_046598735.1 Polyangiales bacterium | reverse complement strand
GCTGCACGCCAAGGCCGGCGATCTCGATGCCGCCGTCGCGCGTTACTTGGCGTCGATCGATGCGGCGGCGGGCGATGCGCGGCAGGCCGCGCCAGCTCGGCTTGCGTTGGCCAAGCTGTTTGAACGTGCGCAGTGCGATCTGATGCGCGCCATCGAACATGCGCGTCATACCTCGCCCGCTGAAGGCGAAGCCGCTTGCGAGAAGCGGGTGACGCGGCTCGAGCAACGTCAGCAACGCCAGCAAAGTCAGCAAGGCCAGGCGCGTGCGCCCGTGATACGACGCTGAGCGTCATGGACACGTGTCGCGCGCGCTGGTTCGGAATGCTCACAGGCCTTACTTTGTTGGCCGCAACGGGTTGCTTCGCCGATCGACCGCTTTCGTTCGCGCGCGCCTCGGTATCGATCCGTAAGGTGGAGGCTTTCGAGGCGCCGTCTGCCATGCGCGCTTCGGTTGTGCTCACGCCCGGTGACTTCGTGATCGAGGGCAACGGCCTGCACGTGGTGGTCGGGGGCCTGGACCGCGCTGGCGATAGCCGTGGGGCCGTGCTCGAAGCCACCCGGGACGGCGTTCCCGCCGCCGAAAGCATCGTCCTGCTTTCGCCCATGATCTACGTCGGCGGCGTGCCGCGTCGCATTCGCGTAGACCGCATGTTCATCGTCGCGCGCGAAAAACAACCGACTTTGCGCATCGAAGGTGCCGTGTGGATCCAGGAGCGGGTGGTAAGCTTCGCACGCGAGCTTACCCTTGGCCGTGTGGCCGGTACGTTGTCCATTTCTACGCGCCTGCTCACGCTCAATCCGGATGGCGAGAAAGATGTGCGCGTGGGAGCGCGCATCGCCTGGGGTGGACCGCAGCCTTTTATGCCCGGCGTGGGCGTGGTGGAGGACCAAAGCTTTCACCGCGGCGAGATCCTAAGCGCAGAGGGGGCCACGGGCTCTTCCACGTTCGGATTCGTAGACAACGCCCTGTCTGCGCGGGCGCAATACGAAGACCGCGCCCACGGCGAAGCCCTGCTCCATACCGATGTCGTCGAAGTCTCAGGTCATGATTTGCTGAGCGCCAAGCCGTTCTACGCTCGCAGCGTGTTGGCTGTCGCTCCAGGCGGCGTGAGTGTCACGGTGCGCGCATTCGGCTTTGCGCGCGGGCGGCCGTTCGAAGAAGTGTGGGCATCGGTACCTTACCATCCCGAGGGCACCGAAGTGTCTCTTACGGATGACGCGGCCAAGCCGTGGATGGTGGGGCGTCCGGATGCAGAAGGGCGCGTCGTGCTGCCTGTCGTGCCGGTCGAAGGCCACACACCCAAGGAAGGGTTCCTCGTAGCTTCCGCGTACGGGCATGCCTCGAGCGATCGCACGATGGTCAATCTTGCTGACGAACGTCCTGCCATCGTCTTGAGGATTCCTCACGGTGGCCGGATCCGTCTGCATGCGACCGATGCTGTGACGAACGGGCCCATTCCGGTGCGCATGCGCTTGCTGCCCTTAGAAGGCACGGCGCCCCTTGAGCTCGGCCCTGACTATCGCGCCTCGGGTGCGCGCGACACGGTGATTGCAGTGCGCGGCGAGGCCGAGGTCGTGGTCCCCTCCGGACGTTACCGCTCGATCGTCACGCACGGCACCGAATGGAGCCTGCACGAAGCCGAAATAGACGTGACCGAAACGTACAGCCCGCGCGTGGACGCCGTGCTGCGCCACGAGGTGGATCCAGGCGAGTGGATCGCCGCCGACTTGCACGTGCACGCCGAGCCGAGTCCCGATAGCGAAGTATCGCTACAAGACAGACTTGCCTCGCTTCAGGCGGAAGGCATTCGTTTCGTCGCGCCTACGGATCACGATCTGATCACGGACTATCAGCCCACAGTGAGCGAGCTTGGGATCGACATGCTCACGTTGCCGGGCATCGAAATCACCTCGGTCGAGCCTGTGCTCGGACACTTCAACGCCTTTCCGATTCCACGCGATATCACGCGACCCGGCAACGGCGCGCCGTCGCAAATCAACGTGCAACTGCAGGCTCTTTTCAGCGAGCTGCACGCGCGCGACCCGGATTTGATCATTCAGATCAATCATCCGCGCATGGAAGGGGGCATCGGCTACTTCGACGCCATGAGCTACGACACCGAAACGGGCGCCGCCGACCCGCGCTTTAGCGCTGAATTCGATGCCATGGAGGTGTTCAACGGTTTCGATCTGGCGCGCCCCGCCAACGTGGAACGCGTGTTTCAAGATTGGTTGGCGGTGCTGGCCCGGGGGCAGCGCGTGGTCGCTACCGGCTCGAGCGACACCCATCAGGTTCGCTATCAACTCGCTGGTTATCCACGCACTTATATCCGCGTAGCCGAAGCAGAAGCCAGCGAGCCGCGGGCGACCGTTCGCGCGCTCAAGGCGGGCCGCGCCTTCGTGTCGTCCGGTCCATTCGTGGAAGCGAGCATTGGAACAGCGGGACCTGGCGCCATGGCGACCGCGCAAGAGGGTAAGGTCTCACTCCAGGTGACGGTGCGCGCGCCAGACTGGATGCCGGTAGAGCGTCTCGAAGTCTTCGTCGATCGTACGCGCGTATTCGATCGCGCGATTCCCAAGCTTACCAAGGCCAAGCGTGCACGTGCAGCTGCTCCCCGTCTGGTGCAAACGTTCGAGCTTGCGCTGACGGCCGACGCATTCGTAGTCGTACGCGTCTCTAGCGCCACGGCGATCGGCGACTTCTTTGGCCGGCAGAGCGTGCTTCCACTCGCGTTCACCAACCCGATTTTCGTGGACTTCGACGGCGATGGGAAAACGCCCTGGACGAGCCCACCAATCAAGGCGGTCCCGGTGCCGGTGCCGGTGCCGGTGCCGATCATGGACGAGCCTATGCCGTCCGATGGGCCCGATGCACGCGCCAATCTGCCGCCAAGCACAACGGCTTCCAAAGTTGCGAGCGACGCAGGAAATCCCCCGAAGTCTTCGGCGCCTTCCGAAATACGAGCCACCTCGGGCGCGGGTGTTGAGCCCGCGAACGCTCCAGGGTCTGTAGCGCCGCTAAAGTAATGTCTTCGGGCAATGGGTGTAACGCAGGCGCCGTAGATCTTACTTATCGGCCTTGACCGCGGCGACCGGCGCGCCCGGAATCGAATCCGCGATCTCTGCCGCGCCGGCTGAGCCACCCGTGTAGCGCATGATCTTGGCGGGCACGCCGATGGCCGTAGCGTCCGCAGGCACATCCGTGACGACGAGTGAGTTTGCCGCCACCCGTGCACGATCACCGATTTTGACCGGGCCAAGAATCTTGGCGCCTGCACCGATGAACACGTCGTTGCCGATCGTAGGGGCACCCTCGCGCTCGGCCGCCGTGCCAAGCGTGACGTCCTGCATGATGCCTACGCGATCGCCGATCACGCAGCCGGGATGAATCTTGATGTTCCCCGCGTGCACCAAATGGAAGTCCTTACCAACCGTTGCCTCGCGGTTGAACAGGATGCCGCTCGTCATTTCGACGACCCGGGATAGCCCACCGTAAACCTTACCGGTTACGCGCCTCAAGGGTTGTGGTTGCTCGTCGGCCCAACGTCCAAAACGGTAAGTCGCGACCGCCCAGAAAGCCATGTTCCGCATGGAGCTGCCATGTCGCGTGTAGTCGCGCTTGAGCTCCTCGATTAGGTTCGTCTCCACGGAGGTGGGCATAGAACGCGGCAGGCACAGGTCAAGTTGCGGGCATGCGGTGTCGCGCTATGGCCGGCCCATGTATCGCCTGCTGTTCGAGCGCGTGCTGGCGCGCTTCGATGCCGAAACGATGCACCGGGTAGGTTTTCTCCTACTGCGCGTGGCCCTTTCGCTCCCTTTCGTGCGTCGTGTCGTGCGGGCGGTGCTGGCACCACGCGACTCCGTTCTGACCCTGCGTGCGTTCGGTCGCGTGCTCGATAGTCCGCTCGGTCTTGCCGCGGGTTTCGACAAAGACGCAGTCGGCTACGAGGCGTTGTACGCGCTCGGTTTTGGCTTCATCGAAATAGGAACGCTCACGGGTGAGGCCCAGCCCGGCAATCCGCGTCCCCGCATGTTTCGACTCGTGCGCGACCGCGCATTGATCAATCGTCTTGGCTTCAACAACGGTGGCTGCGAGGCTGCCGTGGCGCGTCTTTCTGCGCCGCGTGATCTGCCGCTCGGCGTCAACATTGGTAAGACCAAGTCCGTGCCTGAAGCGGACGCGGTGCGCGACTATGTGAAGAGCGCAGAGTTGCTAGCAGCGCATGCCGACTACTTGGTTGTGAACGTGAGCTCGCCCAACACGCCGGGTCTCCGCAACCTGCAAGCCGTGGAAGTATTGCGTCCGCTGCTGAGTGCAGTCCGCGAAGCCATGGATCGCGCTTGCTCCGAACGACACGTGCCCTTGCTCGTGAAGATCGCGCCGGATTTGGCCGACGAAGACATCGACGCCATCGCGGACCTGGCCCTCGCACTCAACCTCGATGGTTTGATCGCGACCAACACCACGATCGCGCGTGTCGGCCTTGCCACAGATAGCGAACGAATCGAAGCGTTGGGTGCCGGGGGCCTGAGTGGCGAACCCTTGCGCGAGCGCTCCCTTACCGTGTTGCGACGTTTGCGCTCGCGGGTGGGCGACCGGCTGCTCTTGATCAGCGTCGGTGGCATCGCGAATGCGCAGGATGCTCTCGAGCGGATTCTGGCCGGGGCCACCTTGGTGCAGGCCTACACGGGCTTTGTGTATGGCGGGCCGCTCTGGCCGAGCCGTGTGCGCAACGAGCTATCAGACCTTATCCGTCAGAGGGGCCTGCAGAACGTAACGCAAGCGATCGGCGCAGGCGCTCGCTCTTGAGCGCCGCGCTTTGCCCACCTCTGCACACGTTCGGCGCCGCCATCCGTCGCACCGTCGTCGACGTCGAGCACTTTGATGGGCGGACAAGTGCCCACACCCGACTGCCCCTGGCAAGGACTGCCTGAAGCGAGTACCTTGGAAGTCTCGGGGACGACCTTTTTTTCTGCGCTGGCCTCCCGTGGTCGCGCAGCCAGAGCTGTTTACGGTCATGATGAGTCTGACGGTTCGCTTCACGCGCGCGCTTTGGTACTTCGGCTGGATCTTGGCCGACTACTTGATTCAGCACGGGCTGACCAAGGCTTTCATGAAAGAGGCGCGCGATCCAGAGACCGGCCGGCTCAAGGAATATCGTCCCGATTGGTTGAAGCGGAGGCGCACGCGTGTCGACACGCGCAACGCGCAACGCACGCTCGACGCGATGCTCAAGCTGCGCGGCGTGTACATCAAGCTCGGCCAGGTGTTGTCGATCATGGGTGGCTTCTTGCCGCGCGTGTACATTAAAAAGCTGCAAGTCTTGCAAGACAAAGTACCCGCCCACGGCTTTCACGAAGTCGAGGCGGTGTTCAAGCGTCAGCTAGGTAAGATGCCTACCGAATGCTTCAAGAGCATCGATCGCGAGCCCATTGCGGCCGCGTCGCTCGGTCAGGTACACGTAGCGTACATGCATGATGGCAGTAAGGTCGCCGTCAAGATCTTATACGCAGGCATTCGCGACGTGATCCGCGTGGATATGATGATCGTGCGCATGGCGATCCGAGTCTACAAGTGGTTCGTACCGATCGAAGGCCTCGAGAACAGCTACCACTCGCTCGTCGATCTATTGCGTCGCGAGACTGAGTATCTGCACGAAGCCGCCTGCATGGAGCGCATGGCGAAGAACTTCGCGGACGACAAAGACATCCTGTTCCCGTCCGTGGTCAAGGAGCTCACCACCAGCGAGATCCTAACCATGACGTTCATGGAAGGCGTGAAGATCACGGACTTCGATGCGCTCGAGCGCATGGGCATCGACCGTAAGGCCGTGGCCACCAGACTCGTGCAATCGTTCTACAAGCAGTTGTTCGTGCACCGCTTCTTCCATGCCGATCCGCACCCGGGGAACTTCCTGATTCAGAAGTCGCCCGAGGGTAAGCCTCTGCTCGTGGTGCTCGATTTCGGCGCTATCTGCGAGGCCAAGGACCACTTGATCGATGGCCTCATGGACGTGGTGCAGGGCTTGTTTACCGGCGAGAGCGACAAGCTCATCGACGGCTTCAGTACCATGGGCTTCGTCGCGCCAGGCGCCGATCGCGACACGCTCGAGAAGCTGACCAAGACTTACTTTTCGAAGCTGATGAAGATTCAAGATCGCAGTCCCGGCGCGATGATGAAAATCAAGCGCAGCGAGCTCGAGAAGCTGGCCGACCCCGAGATGGACATCGACAACCTGCGCGACTTGATGAAGTCCGTTCGTTACCCGGAGACCTAGTTCTACGTGGAGCGAGCGAGCGTGCTCTTGTTCTGGCTCAGCGCCACCATCGATCCTTACGTCGATACGGTGCAGGTGGGCTTCCCATACATCATGCCGGTGTTGATGGAGCACAACCGTAAGGCCGCCAATGAGCGTGCCGCGAAAGAAGCCGCCAAGGTTTCCGCTAGCAAGCCACCACCGCCTCAAGAGAGCGCAGACGTAGCAGGCGTATCGAACCCGCGAGCGGCCGTCTCGTAGCAGGCGTGCCTTCGAGCCCTCGCCAGAGCTCAATCTTACGGAGTGTTTTGGCTCAAGCCCGTGCGGATGAAACGCTCGAGCTTTTCGGCGCGCGCATCCCAAGTCAGGTCTTTACCGGTTTCGCGTGCTGCCTCGGCCAAACGTGCGCGCAGGGCATCATCGTCAAGTAGCTTGCGCAAACCCTGAACGGCCCCAGCCATGTCGCCGGGCTCGACTAGCAGCGCGTTGTGGCCATCGACCATCAGTTCTTCAATATCGGGTGTCTTGGGTGCAAAGACTGCGCGCCCGGCGGCCAGGTAACCGTAAAGTTTCATCGGCAGTACCGTATGGCCCGCCACTTTGAGACCCACGCTGCTAGGCGGCAACAGTAAGACATCCGCGCTCACCATGTATTGCGCCGCCACATCGTAAGGTTGCCACGGTAAGACGCGCACGTTCTCATGCTTTTTTGCATGCTTTTCGACGGAACCGTCGCCTTCTGATCCCACCAGCAGAAACAGGGCGTCCGGCAAGCGCGCTGCGAGCTCAAGAACGGTGCCTAGTCCCTTCATCGCACTGATGTGCCCGGTGTAGACCACAAGCTTCCTGTCAAGAGGTAGACCCAAGGCTTGCCGTGCAGATTGCGGTGTGGCCGTGCTCAAGAAACGCGCCGGATCGAAGCCGTTGCGCATGGTCGCAAGGCGCGCCTTGTCGATGCCCAAACGTTCGTAGCTTGCGCGCGCATAGTCGGAGTGAAAGACCGCGCCGATGAACGAGCGACGCGTCATCGCGAGCTTGAACAACGGCTTGAGCACGGGAATGTGATCGGGCCAAGCGCGATGGGTATCGTAGACGGCCTTTTCGCCGCGCATCATCAGCGCAACGAAGGTGGCCGCATTGCGCGTGTACACCACGTCGTGGGGCGGCAGCTTGCCACCGGCCGCGATGTAGCTCGCAAACCAGCCTTTGCGCATCACGATGTTGCGCGCGAACGGCACGGTGACGTGCACCACGGTAAACGCCCCCGCGACTTTGTAGTGCTTGCGCAGCTCATCCGCGCTGATGCCGGGCCTAGCGCCGCTGCGCGGTAACAGCGCCGTCACTTGCACGCCGCGCCTTGCGAGCGCTGCCATCGTGCTCGTGGCTTGTTCGGCGTCGGTCGCCGTGGTGGGTAGCAGTCGGTCCCAAGCGTAAAGGATGCGGAGGGGTTCGCTCACCGGCCAAGCATACCCGTAACGCGCGCCGCACGTGCGCTGCGCTAACACGACGGCGTTTGGTGGCTTTGGCGCCCGGCCTTGAGTATGAAAGCCCATCGTATGCGCCGTGTTGCCGTGTTCAGTACGAACTTTCTCGAGTACTCGCAGACGTTCGTGCACGAGGAAGTCACGCACCATCGCCGTTACGTGGCCGAGGTGTTTTGCCGCAGGCGTATGAACAGCGAGCGCTTTCCCTTCGAGCCTGTACACGTGGCAGGTCCGCTCTATTCGGTCACGCGCCACAGCCCCACGTTTCATCGCGCGTTTCGCAACCATCCGTTTTCAGTCGTGCACGGCCATTTCGGTACGGGCTCGCTGTATGCCGTGCCCTACGCGCAGAAGTACAAGCTGCCGCTGGTGGTGACGTTCCACGGTTACGATGTGCCGCTGTTGCGCAGCGCCGCGCGCATGTATCCCGAGAACTGGCCGTATGCGTTGCTCGCTCGCGGCATGCTGGCGCGTCTCACGCTGGGGTTGTGTGCATCTCAAGAGCTGCTCGAGCTGTTGTTGGAGTCGGGTGTGCCGCGCGAGCGCTTGCGACTTTACCATTTGGGGATCGACCTTGCGGCCTTTCGCAGGCGCGTGGAGCCGCCGTTGCCGTGTGTGGTGATGGTGGGACGTTTTGTCGAAAAAAAGGGCTTCGAATACGGCATCCGCGCCTTTGCGCGCGCCCTTGAGCACGGTGCGGAAGGACGCATGGTCGTG
>JBKJIA010000117.1:0-9697 GCA_046598735.1 Polyangiales bacterium | reverse complement strand
AGACAACGTAAACATGGGGGTGAAATTCGGGCACACCTGGGCGCAAAAGAATGTGGTTGCGCGTTCTAGCCGCGCACGGCCTGCAGCACCAAGCGCACCAGGCGCCCGAACGAAGGCTTGGCTTCCAAGGCCACCAAACGCGGGCCCAGCTTATGGGTGTTCTTGTTCGTGACGAACCACGGGGGCTTGGGTGAAATGCGGAAAGGCCCTCGAATCACTGTCTTTTGCACGCGATCAAACATATAGGTGTTGTGAACCACGCCGCGTCCCGAACGGATGTCGTGGTCGACGTGCCCGGGGTAAGCACCCCAGCCGGTGGATACGAAACCGTAGCCGAGCCCGGCCCAATGATTAATCACGATCGTGCCGTAGCGCAGCTGCTCGATAGCGCGCTCCACGGCTTGGGCTACCGCCGGATCACGCAACGATTTGGGATGGACGATGATCGACGCGTTCAGCGTGCCCCATACCGTTTCGTTACACAGCTTGACGGCGCGCTCGATGTACTCGACGACGGAAGCCGCGGGCAACGCCGTCTCACTCGTGAGTGCGCAAAAAGCCTCGGTGGTGAAGCAAATGTCCGAAGCGTTCTCGGGGGCGACCTTACTCACGAGCGTCCACGGCACGCTGCCCGCCGTGTCATCGCCAAACCGCCGCGCGTCTGGATGGGCGGCTACGAAAGCATCGTAACGTGCGCGGGCGCCCGGATAGTAAGGTGCGCGGGGCGGAACCTGTGCGAACACCTTACCGATTTGCTCGAACAACGCCTCGCGCTGCGGCCAAGCTTCGTGCGTGATGATCACGCGCGTGGCGTTGCAGTTGAAGCCGGCGTTGTTGGTCAACATGGAGGCCAAGTTCTCGGCCTGAAACGTCAGGTCGGCGTCACTCCACGGGCCAGGTACCACGATCACAGGGCTGACGTTGCCAAGCTCGCTCGTGACGCGCTTGGTGTTGAGCGGACGACGCGCGCTCTTGTTGCGCGTGCCTTCCTCGCCCGTTCCGTACACGATGGCATCGTGGGTTTTGTCCGAGCCGGTGGTGTGGATTTCATCCACCAAGGCATGGCGACACAACAGCTCCCCCTCCGCCGCGCCGCCGTATACGACGCGTAAAAAGCCAGCGTCGATCAGCGCAGCAAATCCCTTTTCGATGTGCGGGCCCACGTATTCGTTGACCGGATTCATCTTCAGTACGCACACCTGGTCTTCGACGAATAGCTTGTACAGCACGTCCATCGGGCCAATCGACGATACGTTGCCCGCGCCCAGCACCAGCGCGACCTTACCCTTTTGCTTGTGGCGATAGGCGACGCCCTGCGTTTCAGCGAGGTTTTGCAGCGTGACGCCGGGCTCCATCCAGATTTCAGCGCTGAAACCGCCGGACGTGAGCTTGTCGTAGAGGTCCGTGGGGAAGACGGGCGCGGCCACTTGTCCGCTGGCTAAGGTGTGCGCGGGACTGGGCAATGCGATCGTGCCCGTGTCGCGCAGGCTGCGCAGGGAGCGCGCAAGCAGGCGCAAATTGCGGATGGTTGCGAACGGGCCGCCGAGCCATTCCTCGCCCTCGGTGGGCGTGCCCGGCGTGATGCTCTTGGCCTTGAGCGCGTCCGCAACCCAGGCATCGGACACGGCGTGCACGCTCGTGATCAAGCACTCGAGCAGCGTGATGCGCGCGTCCAGATCCAAAGCCACCCATGCGTCGCTCTTGGCCGCGAGTGTCACCAAAGCGGCTTCGAGCTCAGCGCGTGCCGTCACCGGCAACGAGTGCTTGGCCTCGGGAATTTGCAGGCTGCCACGGACCTCGTTCGATGAGATTTGCATGGCCCGGAAGGTGCCCGTTGCACGACGCCTCCGCAAGGAAAACGTGACAGCGCACGCTGTTAGATCGAGCTCCCCCTTGGTAGCCCCACGAGCGCTCTAAGCCGCCAAAAAAGGGACGTTTTTGCACGCGGAGCTCGTAGTCTCCGGGCGCTGGGGCACATTTGCGTGGGCAACTGTCGCCCTCTACTGTCGCCCTCTGACGAAGCGGGCCGGCCGTGCTCGGACCCTTTAGAACCGTAAGCCAGCACGGAAGTAGCCGAGCAGACCGTTGGCATCGGGCTCTTTAACCGCGACTCGGTAGCGTAGCTCCGCACCCACGGTAAAGAGGGCGATCTCGACTTCCGCCACGCCGCCCGGCTCAAGATAGCCCGCGACTCTTTCGCCACTCGTTTCTTTCAAGTAGCCGACGCCGAAGCGTGGGCTGATGTGCAGCAGCACAAACTGCCAATCGAAGCCGAAATCTGCACCAATCGTGCGCAAGTCGTTGACTCGCGTGCATGGACTGGTGGTGCATTTGTCGTCCGAACCGAGCGATCGGGTGCCTCTCACACCGACCACGAAGCCGAGGAACGTGACCTCGCCAGCGGCGCCAAGTTGTAATTGATATGGGTTGTTATGCGCGTCGCCGGTGTCGACGCCGGTGCCGAGCAGGCCTACCACGGCCAAATCGACCTGCGCGGAAGCCTGCCGGGGAATACTCAGGCAGGATACGAACAGGGCAAGACAGAGAAGTGGGCTGCGCATCGTAGCTAGCTTTGGTTGCATAGTGGGTAGATACACGAGCAAGTTTCGGGCCGCACGCCGGCGCCGTGGAAAGCCGCGTCTTTCAAGGGTCCAGCTCACGGTGTGCGATAGCCTGCGGTCGCGCGAACGGGTACACCGCCTGCCCGAACGTGCTGTCCGAGGCCCTCGTTGTTGCGTTGAGTGAGCAGTTGCGGCGATCTGCGTCGCCCGCGTTGCTCGATACTTCGCTCGATGCGCTGGGTGCCACGGCGGCCGACGCCGAAGCCGGCGAGCTCCTGCGTGCCCTGCACGAATCCGGTGAAGCAGATACCCTGCGCGAGCTGCTGAAGGGCGACCGACTTGCGCGCTTCATCGACGAGATGTGCAATCAACGCGAGGAGCAAGCGCTGTGTGCGCAGCTTCGACATTGGTTGGGCGAAGGTCAGTGGGGACAAGACGATCCTGCGCGCCTGGTCAAGCTGACCCCGTTGCCCGATACCCGCGCAGGCCTGCTTACATGGGCTGCAGAGTACGGCGCCGACGACCTGTTACTAGAGTCCGCCGCGGCCGTGCTCGACGCCTTTGCCGGGGTACCCGAAAAAGTCAATCTACTTGACGTGTGCCTTGGCGCGCGCACGGTGGTAGGTCGCGGGGCGAGCCTGCTTGGCGAGCATGATGCGACCCAAGCGGCGCGCCGCCATGTACAGGACGAAGTCGCCGCGCGTGTGGCGCTCGCGGCCAGGCAGCGCCTATGGAAACAGCCCCTACCGGATGGAGTGCTGCGTCCTTTGGCAGAACGTCTGCGCGCGTTGCTCGCGGGCGTGCGGCTCTCTACTTTGCATACCTTACGCTTTGTACCTGCTCACCCAGTTGCGCTCGCCGTGGAAACCGGGACCTGCACGGGTGCCTTGCGTGCCCCTAAGGTAGCGGAGCCATTCGAGGTCAAGCTGCTGTTGTCTGGTTTTGAGCAGCGTGCGCTCGAGGGTGTGTGTCAACACTGCGAAGGCTCGCGTTGTGTGCATGTGCAGGCGCTGGCCGCGCGCCTGATGGATGCGGTGCTGTTGCCCGAAGATCGTTTGCATGCAGCGCTGCTCGAGTTGACGCGTGTGCCGTCATGGAAGCGTTTCGTAGGCGGCCTGGCCGCGGCGGAAACTCGCGACGAAAATGCCCAACGCTTGGGCCGCTTGTCCTTTCGCATTCGCATGGGTGTGGGTGTGTTGTCAGTGGGCGCGTTTCTGCAGAAACCCGTGCGCGGGGGCGGCTTTTCCGTGGGGCGCCAAGTTTCGGCCCAATCGGCCTTGCGCACTGCGGCCTGCGCCGACCGCGATAGGCCGGTGCTCGACGCGATGACGCTCGGTAGTCGCAGCTTGGCCGCGCAATACGTACCAGCCGACATGTTGGTGTTGCGAGGGCTCATCGAGCATCCGCACGTGCAAGATGAGGAAGGTCAACGCAGTCTGCGCGTGGCCGAGCAGACCCTGCACGTGGAGCTACTAGAACAACCTGAGGGTCTGTTGCCGCGCGTCAGCCTGGCGGGTGCGCCCGTCACGCCGGGGCCACGGCCGGTAGAGGCGTCTTATGTGTTCACGCTCGAACAGGCGCGCGACACGCTGATTATCGCGGCGCTCACGCCTCCTTTACGGCGACTGCTCGAGGGGCTTCAACATTTTCGCGGCGTCTTACCGCCTGAGAGCTATCGCGCGCTTGCACCATGGCTTGCGTCGGTACGGCAGGTGGCGCGCGTCAGCACGCCCAAAGTATTGCAGGGCAGCGAACGCGATGCGCCTCGTAAGCTGCTGTTGCGCGTGCAGGCGGGCATCGGTGAGGGCATCGAGCTTGCGCTGTCGATGCGGGCCTTACCCTTGTCACCGTTGTGGCCGCCCGGCCAAGGGCCCACGCTCGTGCATGGCTTTGTCGACGCGCAGCCGGTGTTCGTGCGCCGCGATCTGGATTGGGAGCGCTTGCAAGCGCGCGAGCTCCTCGAAACCTTACGCTTGTCGCGACACATCCGCCTGGAGCCTTTTGCCTATCGCGTGGAAGATCCGCAAGCTGTGCTCGAGATGCTATCGGCCGTGGCGCGCCTGTCTGATCGCGTGCAGCTGGAATGGGCCGAGACAGCGCGAGCCCAGCGCATTTCTACGATTGTGCGTCGCGCGGATCTGAAGGTGGGTCTATTCAAGAAAGGCGAATGGTTTGTGCTGCGTGGGGGCGTGCACAGTCCTGAAGCGGACGTGGCCGTGGGCCGTCTGCTCGAAGCGGCACGCCGCGGGGAGCGCTTTGTGTCGCTAGGCGACGGTGATCACGCTGAGATCGAACAAGCTCTCTTCGAACGTCTACGGCGCGCTCAAGTATGTGTCTCCGAAGTCGAGAAAGAGAGCGTGTTGTCTCCGGCCGCAGCTTCATTTTGGCTTGCGGAGTTGGCGGAAGAGACCGCGGTTCAAGAGCCCGCCGTCGCCGCGTATCTCGCACAATCCCAAGCGCAGCAGACCAGCGCGCAGACCTTCACGGACAATCCCGACTTACCATTGCGCGACTATCAGCGCGAGGGCGTGCGTTGGCTGCTCGGCATGAGTCGATGGGCACAAGGCGCATGCTTGGCCGATGACATGGGACTTGGTAAGACGGTGCAAGCCATTGCCCTGCTTCGCGAGCGTGCCGCGCTTGGGCCAGCGCTGGTGGTGGCCCCTACCTCGGTGGTTGCAAATTGGCTCGATGAGCTAGCGCGGTTTGCCCCCGACCTGAGTGTTTCGTCCCAGCTCGCCACGGGTCGCAATCTTAGCTTGTCCGAGCTCGGCGCAGGCAGCGTACGGGTGGTGAGTTATGAGCTGCTGTTGCGCGATCAGACCGGCCTGCGGGATCATCCGTTTGCGACGCAGATCATTGACGAAGCGCAAATGATCAAGAACGCGCGCACCCAACGCGCCGAAGCCGTGGCCAGTGTCAAAGCGCAGTTCCGGCTCGCCTTGTCTGGCACGCCGATCGAGAATCGCTTGGGTGACCTGTGGAGTCTGTTCCGCTTGATAGCGCCCGGTCTGCTCGGCAGCTGGGACCGTTTTCGCGCCATATTTGCCGTGCCGATCGAGCGCTACGAGGACGCCGAGCGCGCGGCCGATCTCAAGGCGCTGGTTGCGCCGTTCATGCTGCGACGCATGAAGGAAGAGGTGGCCAGCGAGCTGCCCTCGCGCACCGAAGTGGTGCACACGATCGAGCTGTCCACGGCTGAGCAAGATCTGTATGACAGCGCAGTGCGGCGCGCGCGTGCTGCCATCGACGGGCGACGCAATGATGCGGGGGCGCGTAGCATTCAAATCTTGGCCGAGCTCACACGCCTGCGCATGCTCGCTTGTCATCCGCGTTTGGTGCTGAAAGAGGCGGGCGTTGAATCTTCCAAGCTTGCGGCGCTGATGCAGCTCCTGGCCGACATCCTGCCGCGTGGCCATCGCGCCTTACTGTTTAGTCAGTTTACGCAGCACTTGGCCCTGGTGCGTGAAGCGCTTGAGAGCGCAGGTATTAGTTACCAGTATCTCGATGGGGCAACCTCATCCGCTCAACGCAAGCTGCGCGTGGCGGCCTTTCAAGCGGGCGAAGGTAAGGTGTTTCTCGTCTCGCTCAAGGCCGGTGGAACTGGGCTCAACCTCACGGCCGCTGACTACGTAGTGCACCTCGACCCATGGTGGAATCCTGCAGCCGAAGACCAAGCGAGCGATCGCGCCCACCGCATCGGTCAAATCAAGCCCGTCACCATCGTCAAGCTGGTGGCGCAGGGTACGATCGAAGAGCGCGTGCTCGGTTTGCATGCGCATAAGCGGCGCTTGGCCGAGGCCGTGCTCTCCGGTGCGGGCGGCGTGCTCGATGCGCCAACGCTGGAAGAGCTGCTGATGGAGCCGTCAGGGGAAAGTGCGGTCGCGCCAGCCTGAGCATTTGTCGCCAGCTTCGAGTACGTTGCCAGCATGCGAAAAGAACGATTTGGCGAGCTCACCGCGCGAGTCACCGGTGGCGAAGATGGCAAAGGCTCAGGCGACGGGCCCGTGGTGGTGCTCTTGCATGGCTTTGGTGCACCCGGCGAGGACCTGGTGGACTTAGGTAGAATGTTCCGCGTGCCCAGCGATGTTCGCTACGTGTTTCCCGAAGCGCCCCTGTCGCTCGCGCCGTTCGGCTATGGTGCGGGTCGCGCCTGGTGGATGATCGATCTCGACGCCATGGAACGTCGCGCGCGCGGTGAACGCACCGATCACAGCGAACAAGAGCCTGAGGGTTTGCGCGAAGCGCGCACTCAGCTTGCAACCTTACTGAGCGAGGTTGAGAGCAAGTTGTCGGTGACCCGCAATAAGCTAGTGCTCGGCGGCTTCTCGCAAGGCGCCATGCTGGCGCTAGATACCGTGCTGCATGCCGACCAAAAGCCGGCGGGCTTGGTGCTCATGTCCGGTACCCTTATCGCACGCGCGAGCTGGCAGCCACGCATGGCAAGCTGTCGGGGATTGCCGATTCTGCAAAGTCATGGTCGCTCCGACACACTGCTCGGCTTTGACGACGCGACGCGCCTGCGCGATCTCTTGGTGGAAGGTGGCGCAGACCTTACCTTTCTTGATTTCCCAGGCGGACACGAGATCCCGCCACGGGTGCTGGACGCCGTCTCGCGCTTTCTCGTCAAGCACCTGGTTACGGCATGATCGAGATCATCGATTGCAGGGTGCCGAGTCTGTACGCGACGGCGCAGACGCTGTTCGATTTGCGATGCTCGGATAGATGCGTACCCTGCGCGCTCCTGGAGGTTGCTTGAATACTGACAAACTGATCGAGACATTCGTACTCCTCGCCACGACGTACGGTTTGCGCATCCTGGGTGTGCTCGTCGCCATCTGGGTGTCGTTCCGGATCGCGAACTGGCTACAGCTGCGCGTCACCAGCGGCCTGCGCGCGCGCAAGTTCGATGAGACCTTGTCGATCTTCTTCGGCAACGTGTTGCGCTGGCTGATCATCGTCGCGGCGGTGCTGGCCTGCCTCGGAGTCTTCGGCATCGAGACCACGAGCTTCGCCGCCATCATCGGGGCCGCCGGCCTCGCTGTGGGCCTGGCATTTCAGGGCACGCTCTCCAATTTCGCAGCCGGCGTGATGCTGCTCGTGTTTCGTCCCTTCAAGGTGGGTGACTACATCGTCGCCGCCGGCAAAGAGGGCACCGTCGCCGAAATCGGACTGTTTGTCACCTCCATCGACACGCTCGACAACCGTCGCATCTACGTGGGCAATACCGCCGTCGGTGGCGGCCCCATCGAGAACTTCAGCACGCACCCCGTGCGCCGCGTCGACATCGACGTGAACATCGCAGGCGGTCAAGACATCGATGCAACGCGCAAGGTGCTCGAAGCGGCCGCCGCGCAAGTCTCCGGTCGTGATCCAAATATGGGCTCCCAAGTCTTCCTCAAGGGCTTCGGTGGGGGCATGGTGATCTGGCAAGTGCGCGTCTGGTGCACGTCCGGGGCCTATTGGGACGTGTGGCAGGCGACAGTGCGAGTGGTTGGCTACGCGCTCGCCACCGCCAAGATCGCCATGCCGACGCCCGGCATGAACGTCGCGCTGACCGGGGTCGTTCAGCAGGGGTAGGCTGTAAAAACGCTTGCTGAAGGGGGATACGCAGAGCGCCGCGAGATCGCCTGGGGAGCGCTCTGGCAAACAGTGTTTACCCGCGCTATCCCCTACGCGGCTCGACAGCCTGTTCGTGATTCGAGTCGAAAGTCAGAAAGGGAATCATGAAAAAAATCCTCATTACAGGTGCAGGTACGGGAATCGGACATGCTGCCGCCTTGGCGTTGGCCAAGAAGGGGCACCACGTTTACGCGACCACAGTCGATGACCAGCAGGCCAAGCAACTCAACGCTTTGGCCGGCCGCGAGCTGAAAATCGAGAGCTTCAAGCTCGACGTGACCAGCGAAGAAGACCGGCAGAAAATCGCCAAGCTCGAGCTTGATGTGTTTCTCAGCAACGCAGGCGTGGGCTTCTCGGGCTCGCTGGCCGAGCTCAACCTGGAGCTCGTGCGCAAGAACTTCGAAGTGAACGTGTTTGGCGCACTGCGCCTCATGCAAATCGCGCTCAAGGGCATGATCGCGCGCAAACGCGGCACCGTCATGTTCGTGAGCTCGGTCGGCGGCCGCATTCCGTTTCCGTTCCTCGGCTCCTACTGCATGACCAAATATTCGCTCGAAGTCGCGGCCGAAACGCTGCGCGCCGAGATGGAAATGCTGGGCGCCGGGATCCAGGTCTGTCTGATCGAGCCGGGCCCGTATCATACGGGTTTCAATCAATCCATCTTGGGCAACAAGTTCGATTGGATGGGCAAAGACTCTTACTTTGCCGACAAGATCGAGTTCCTCAAGGGCGACGACGCCGCCAAGCTGAAGGAAATGGAAACCACGGACCTCAGCTCGATCATCGACAAGATCGTAATCGCTGCCGAAGCCGACGCGCCAGACCTGCGCTACTTCGCTCCGGAGTCGTGGCTCGAGCTCGTGAAGCAAATCGAAACGGCCAGGTAGTTCCAAGACGGCGGAGCAGGCGGCGTAGCGCGGCTGGAGCTCGGGCTCACGCGCCGCATTTTTCCTGCTAGAACTCCCCACCCCTATGCCGCACCCGCAATGCCGTTCGTTGCCCCGCAAGCGGCCTTGGGCGATCACCTTACTGTCCGTGCTGTCGCTTGTGCTCGCTGCACCCGTTCAAGCGCGCGACGTGGGCCGAAGCGACGGTCCGGCTGTAGGGCTCGCTCTCGGCGCCGATGGCGGCGGACTGTTCGGAGCATTCGTGGCGTATTACCTGGCCTGGCCCGACAAGCGGTTAGGGTTGATGCCACACGCAGGTGCGGGAGCCGCATTCTACAGCGAGGCCGGCCCCGCATTTTCGCTCGGAATCGCGGGTAGCTTTGGTCGGCGCCATCGCCTGGTGATCGACCTGCAGCTGACGGGGGTCGGTGCGCAGAGCCTTACCCTTTATGGAGAGCAGCTCGATGCCAAGGCCGTCTACGGCCTTGCTCTCCTGGCGGGTTGGGAGTGGCTGTCCAAGAGTGGCTTTTTCATGCGCGGCAACTTGGGCCCGGCCTTTTCATTCTTACCCCCCTTATACCAACGCTCAGAAGCCTTGACCGTGAGCTTCAATCTGCTCTCGATGGG
>JBKJIA010000558.1:0-21718 GCA_046598735.1 Polyangiales bacterium | reverse complement strand
TCAGGTCGAGATCTTCGAATGGCTCGAGCAACACTCCGAAGTGAGGCGATACGTTCGCTGCGACATCAACTTTGGAGTGTTGCTCGAGCCATTCGAAGATCTCGACCTGAGCTTGACGCTGCACACGCCGCAGAAGATGGAGATCAACACGGGCTTTGGCATCTATCTGCCGAATGGCGATTCGCAGTACGCGGTGCGGCCGGCCACGCATGCTTGGCTGCCCTGGATTGCAGGGCTCGGCGTGAGCTACGACGTCTACAAGAGCGAGCGCAACGCCTGGGCGGTTACCGCATCCAGCACGTTCGAACGCTGGTCTGAGTATTTGAACCGTCAGACCGAACGGCCCACCCAAGGCTACGAATGGAGTGACATCTTCACGGGCACGGCAGGCGTGCGCTACACGCGAGATCAAAACCTGGCGACGTTTCTCGATGCCACGTATCGCCCTACCCCGGTGCCGCTGCAGACTGGACGCACGAACTACGTCGACAATGATCGCTACGGCTTTAGTGCGGGCATGCAGTACGAGCTGCCGGTCGAAAAGTGGAAGGTTGCGTTTCGTTTCGGGGGGCAAGCGCAGCTGCAGTTTCTGCCGGAACGTCATCAGACCAAGTTCGATCCCACGTCCAAAGAATTTGCGGGCAAGAAGTACTCACAAATCGTGATCGATGAGTGGCCCGACAAAACCAGGGACATCTCCACGGGCGAAGTGATCGGCGAAGCCAAGGGATTGCAGACCAATAATCCAGGTTGGCCCGGCTTCAGCTCGAAGGGAATGATAAGCGGCGGTGGGCTTACTGTGTCGCTTCTGTACTGAACTTCCTGCGAGCCAAAAATCCGCCGTGATGCGATCCGCCCACGCGTGGGCCGCGTACTAACCCCAACGTGGCGCCATCTCGCGCCCGTTTTGGGGAGGGACCCGCATGTCTAGATTCTGGCTTTCGGCGTTATTGGCACTCTCGTGCGCAGCGGGCTGCGGCGAAGACGACAAGGGCGACGACGATGCGGCCAACAACGGCGGCAACAACAACAATGCGAATGGTGAGGCCAACAATGGCGCGGCCAACAACAACGGCGACACCGAAGACGCTGGCGTGAGTTGCTCGAGCCAGATGTATGACAAGTACAAGCAAGCAGGCTTCGAAGCGGTCAACAAGAACATCATCGCGAACGTGGGCACGGTCAGTGCCATGACTCCTTCGCCGATCGGTGATTCGTTCAAGGGTGCAACGCCCGCTCAGGTCGCTGCGATCGAAGCCAGTTTGCTCGACTTCCTCGTGATGGTTTACGGCGGACCGAACAACTACAAGGGCCGCAGCATGAAGGATTCGCACGCTGCGCTGGCGATCACGAAAGAACAGTACGACGCGTTCATCGGCATGATCGTCGTGCCTGCACTTAGTAAGGCCGGCGTACCCGAAGCAGACATCAATAACTGCTTTGCACCTCCGGTCGTGGACCCAGCCTTCGTGGCTGACATCGTGACCAAGTAGCCATGCTAAGGACGCTCACCAAGCTCGCGGCTTTCTCGTTGCTAGCGATCGGGCTCATCGGCGTGATGCACATGCCGTTTGCCCGCAATCTCTTGCGCAGCGCTGGGGGCTGTCCGTTCCCGACGACCGATCGCGTGCTCACGTCGGTCGAAGCGGAAGCGCTTCGTCAGAAGACGCTTGCGCCTGCGAAATCGTTGGGCACGGCACCGGCACGGCCGGCGCTGGGCTTCGTGTTGGAGAAGACGACGCGCGCTGAAGTGAGCTCATGGGCTGCTTCCCATCACTTGACTTGCACAAGCGATCGCCACAGCTCAGGCGTGACCTGTCAAAATGTGCCTGCCGGCGCGCTACCCGAGCCGGGCTCCACGCAAGTGCGCGGCAGCTTGCTGCTTGGTTTCGATCCCAACGACAAACTGGTCAGCGTTCACTACATGAGTCGCGACGCCTCGCGAGAACGCGTGATTTCCCGCAGCGATGAAGCCACGCGCATGCTCGCGGCCTTGTCGACACCGATCACACAAACCGGCAATCCCACGCTCGATCGCGCCCTGTCGCAGAGCAGGCGCAGCATTGCGTTCCGCGACTACACGGCCGAGCTCTCCGCCACGAACATGGGTTCCGCGTACGCGCTGTCTGAGAGCTATCAAGCTTTCGCGCGCTGAGGCCCTTGCCAAGGTTTTATCCCTGTGCCACTTGAGGTCGGCAAACGCTGACCCTAAGTAGCGGGTCAAGCCGAGGAGATAGGCCGGATGAGTGAGACCCACGAGCAGCGCATCGCCCGCGAAGAAGCCACCTGGACGGGTCCCAAGTTCATCGGTTTGATGGCCGTCACGCTCACTTGCGCGCTAATTTTCATTTTCTGCATCGCGTCGATCGGCACCGAAGGTCGCCCCAACGACTTCTCTTGGTACCCCTTCGGAACCACGCCCAAGGCAGATGACTTCAAGCCGAGCTCCGTTTCTGGGCTGGTTCGTTAGGACGCACCATGACCATCAAGCTTTACGACCTTCCGCTTTCGCCCAACTCCCGCAAAGTACGCGCAGTGTTGCTTGAGCTCGGCATCGAAGCGGATGTCGAAATCATCGATCTGAGCACGGCCAAGCACAAGACGCCTGAGTTCTTGAAGCTCAACCCCAACGGCAAGCTACCCACGATCGTGGATGACGGCTTTGCGCTGTGGGAGTCGAACGCGATTCTGACCTACCTCGCAGCCAAGAACGGCAAGCTGCTTCCCGAAGATCCCAAGGGTCGCGCATTGGTGGCGCAGTGGTTGTTTTGGCAGTCTTCGCACTTCGGCCCGGCGGTCGGCAAAGTTGGCTTCGAACGCATCCTCAAGCCCATGTTCGGACGAGGCGAGCCTGACCCCGCTGTGATCGCGGCGGGCGAACGCGAATTCGAAACCTGTGCGGGCATCCTGAATACGGCGCTCGAAGGCCGTGAGTACGTGGCAACCCAACTATCGATTGCGGATTTCGCGATCGCACCCACGGCGGATTTCGGCGTCATGGCCGGCCTAAGCTTCGATAAGTTCCCGAATGCGAAGGCTTGGTTCGAGCGCGTGAGCTCCCGCGACAGCTTCAAAAAGTCGGCGGCCCAGCGCTAGGGCAGCCACTTTTTTGAAGCGCGTGTCACACATGTGGGACATTGTCGCATTTGAAGTGACATTGCGCTTCGGGCGCTGCTATCGTGCGCCCCGACATGGGAAATAGAGGCGAACCAGGCGAGGGCGTCGACCCGACGGCGGCGACCCTACACTTGCCCCAATCGCGGACGGTCGTGGACCGTAAGAAGCCCAAGGAATACAGCGCCCCGAAGAAAAACCCCAAGCCGGTCGAAGCCGGGCGCGGTGGTGAAATCGGGGCGCAGGAATTCATTCGCCGTTACGAGGCTGGGAAGCGGCTCGGCGAAGGTTCCATGGGCGAGGTCGTGATGGTGCGCGACCAGCGCATTTTGCGCGACGTGGCGATGAAACGTCTGCATCCCGAGCATCACGCGATGCGTCCTGATTTGCGCGACCGCTTCCTGCGTGAAGCTCGCGTTCAGGGACAACTCGAGCATCCCTCGGTCGTGCCCGTCTATGACATCGGCGTCGATCACGAAGGCCGCGAATACTTCACGATGAAGCGCGTTCGCGGTCGCACGCTCGAGCAAGTCGTCAAAGGCCTGCGCGAGGGCGACCGGGATTACACGAGCAAATACTCACGTCGCAAGCTGCTCACGTCCATGAGTCGCATCTGTTTGGCGGTTGCGTTCGCGCATGAGCGCGGCGTAGTACATCGCGATCTCAAGCCGTCGAACATCATGCTCGGCGATTACGGCGAAGTGCATCTGCTCGATTGGGGCATCGCGAAAGTGATCGGCGTCGAGGATCCCGTGTTCGAGGATCAAGTCGACTTCAGCAAAGACCGCGTGCAGCGCACCGAAGCGGGCTTTGTCGTGGGCACACCCGGCTACATGGCACCCGAGCAAGCGCGCGGCGAGACACGCACTTACGGCGGTCGATCCGATGTGTATTCGCTCGGCGCCATGTTGTTCGAGGCGATGACGCTGCAGCGTTTGCACGGCGACGCCGAGATCGAGCACATCTTACTTTCGACCGTGCAAGGCGTGGAAGCGCGGCCGAGCCTGCGCGCCCCGGACATGAATCTGCCACTTGAGCTCGACGAGATCTGCGTGCGCGCAACGGCCGTGAACCCGGAGTTGCGTTTCGATACCGCGCGCGAGATGAACGATGCGATCGAAAAACTACTCGATGGCGATCGCGACTCCACACGTCGCGCCGAAATCGCGGCGGAACACACTGCCAATGCACGCGCGGCGCTCGCACTCGCCAGACGGGGCGGGCCAGGCGCAGACGGCCAGCATCGGCGCGCCGTGGGCGAGCTACTGCAAGCGATGGCGCTAGAGCCGCACAACCCAGAAGCGCGCGCCACCATGGTGCAGCTGCTACTCGAGCCCGTAGAGCGGTTGCCCGATGAAGCCTACGCCGAGCTGCAAGAAGTCAACCGCCTTGACCGTGCCCGCGCGAGTCGCGCCAATGGTTGGGCGTACCTCACGTGGATGGGCACCTTACCCTTGATGCTCGCCATGGGCGTGCGCGATATCGTGACGCTTGGCCTATTGGGTTTGTCCGGCGTCGCCCTGATCGCCTACACATGGTGGATGGCAACGACCGGCCGCACCCAGCCGCGCTACATGATTTTTGCGGTGCTCTTCACGTTCGCGTGCGTGGCCTCGATGAGCATGTTCTTTGGCCCCCTGTTTCTCGTACCAGGCATGGCAGTGACGGCGGCGTCGTCTTACCTTGTTGCGATTCGCGCCAATCGTCGTGCGCGCGCGCTCGTGTTGATGGGCAGCTTGGCCGCGGTCCTCGTGCCCACGATCCTGCAGCTGGTCGGGGCGATCGCACCTCAGTACACGTTCAATCACGGCGGCATCACGATCTTACCGGGCGTGGTCGAGCTACCGGAACGGGCCACCTGGGCCTTCCTGCTTGTCACCAACTGCCTGACGGTCGTGCTGGCCAACGTCCTCGTGGGGCGGGCCGTGGCGGCATTGCTGCGTGCCGAGCGCCGCCTGTTCACCCAGGCTTGGCGGCTGCGGCAGTTTCTTCCGGAGCTGTCCGCCAGCGCATCAAGTGCGGGCCGCAACCCAGGTCGCTGAGTCCTGACGGTCTACTTTCGGTGCGCCACATTGCAGGACGTCTAGGTGTAGGTAAACAGTGTTTGGTCGCGGCCGGCTCCTCTTGTAGAATGCTGCCCGTGACGCCTGCAGCACGGCTCACTACGAACGCCGCATCCCCCACGCTTTCATGGGTTGCTCTTATCCCCTGACAGGTTTTGCCGGGTTTGCGACGATGAGGTCTTACACATGGAAGTAGTCATCTGGGTCCTTGCCGCTGTGATCATGATCTTGGTCATGCGCTACGCACTGGGGCGAATCACCTCCCGCACCGGGATGAGCACTTCGCTCTCTGGGCGTACGAGTCAGATCGGCGCACTGATGACGCGCTCTATGTTTCGCAAGATGAAGCTGCGCTTTCATCAGAGCGTGGCCAATCACGAGGAGAAGAAGCGCTTAGAGAGCCAATACCACGTCAAAACGGCCGAAGAAGCCGCCAAGATGATGGGACAGATGAAGGGCGTGTTCATGAAGATCGGCCAGATCATCTCGTTCACGAACGAGAGTCTGCCGCCCGAAGCACGCAACGCGCTCGCCAGTCTCCAGCAGTCAGCGCCGCCGATGGCGTACTCGCTCGTGCGCGAAGTGATCATCAAAGAGCTCGGCAAACCGCCCGAAGAGCTGTTCAAGCATTTCGATCACGAGCCCTTGGCGGCGGCATCCATCGGCCAAGTCCATCGCGCCAAACTCAAAGACGGCACGGACGTGGTGCTCAAGGTTCAATACCCAGGCGTCGACGAAGCCATTCGCTCCGACTTGAAGGCATCCGCAGGGCTTGCGGCAATCATTGGCGCCGTGAATCGCAATCTGGATGCCGGCGCAGTCGTCGAAGAGCTCAAGGAAGTGATCCTGCAAGAGCTCGACTATCGCCAAGAGCTGCGCAGTCAGCAGCTGTTCTGCGAGCTGTGGCGCGATCACCCGATGATTCGCGTGCCTAAGTGCTTTCCTCAGTTCTCATCGCAGCGCGTCTTGTGCCAGGAGTTTCGCCGGGGCTTACGCTTCAAGGATTTCCTCGAGCAGTCTACGGAAGACGAACGGCGCATGGCCACGCGCGTGCTGCACGATTTCGTGTTCGACTCGATGAACCGCTTCTGCGTGTTCAACGGCGATCCGCATCCGGGCAACTATTTGTTCAACGAAGACGGCGGCATCACCTTCCTCGACTACGGCTGCATCAAGTACTTTGATCCGAGCTTCATCTTGATGTTGCGGCGCATGAGTCGTTCGCTCGTAGAGGGCGACAAGGTTGCCTTCGAAAAGATCTGTCATGAAGCCGGCTTCGTGTTGCCAGGACGCGAGTACGACATCGACAAGATCTGGAATTTCATGCGCTACAACAGCGAGCCCGTGCTGGAAAACAAGCCTTTCAAGTTCACTAAGGAATGGCTCCAGCAAGCCAGCGAGCTGATGAAGCCTGAGAACATGTGGCAGATGAATCTGCCCAAGGATTTCCTGTTCTTCAATCGCATTACCTTCGGGCTCAACTCGCTGTTTTGTCAGCTCGGCGCCGAAGAGAACTTCCATAGCTTCAACCTTCGCTACATGTACGAAGACCGCGATGGTGCGCCGGCGCTTGCGCTCTCGGGCATCGCACTGCCTGCGCGTTACCTGAGCTCGCAGATGGAGCCCGCTCCGCACGTGCTCCAAGACCCGCTCGACGAAGCCGCAGCCAAAAGCACGGCCGTGAGCGCACCGGCAACCGCGAATTAATTCGCGCGCGCCCTCACCCTTCCCTCTCCACGCGTGTGGGAGAGGGAAAGAGACAACGCGGCTCCTCACGTTCTTGTCGGCCACTTTTACGGAGCGACCGCTCGCGGGTTTCGCGCTGGCTCCCTCTCCCATTCGTATGGGAGAGGGCTGGGGTGAGGGCTCTACAAACCTTACGCTTTGACCATGCGTAAGGTGAGCTGCACGTAGTGGTCGCATAGGTCGTCGACCTTGCGCGAGCCATCGGCGCGGTACCACGTGTACATGAACGTGATCAGATTCATGATCGACAGCGCCGTCAAACGCGGATGCTCGACCGAGAACTGACCGGACTCCACCCCTTTGATCAACACGTTCGCAAGCGCAGCGCTGAAACGCTGCTGCTCGCCCAAGATCTTGTTGCGCGTTTCGTCGGTGAAGTTGCTCTCTTCGCGCCAAAAGACCGCGATGATGCGCTGCTCTTCGATCACAAGCCGCGCGTAGTTGCGGGCCATGTTCGACAGGATTTGCTCGGGATCACCGCCGACGTCGATGGCGCGCTGACTTGCGTCGTTGGCCAAGCGAATTACGCGAATCGCGATTTCCTCGAGGATGTCGTACTTGTTCTTGAAGTGATAGTAGATGAACGGCTTCGTCGCGCTGAGCTCGTCGGCGATGCTCTCCATGCTCGTCGCGCGATAGCCGCTCTCGTAGAACAGGCGCGTGGCCGTCTCGAGAATGCGTTCACGCTTGTGCGCGCGTAGCTCGGCGCGGACATGAACCTGGGAATCCTCGGGATCGAAGTCGGTCATCTCCACATACCCTCGTCGTCATAGGGTTCGTCCCGATGCGATCAGACCCACCGCTCGGCGTTACCCCGGGGTAGACCCTACCACAAATCGTCAAAAGACTGACAGCGAGTGTCGCAACTTAGCTGCCCGCACCCGTGCCTGCGGCCCATGCGAAGCCCGCGTACGGACGCTGCGGACGAAGTGTGGCTCACTCGGCCGCGCCGACGCTCGCAGCGCCTGCGTGTTTGGCGGCGTGAACGTGCTCGCGGGCTTCCACGCGCGCTTCGATCGGCTTGAGACCTGCATCACGAAACATGGCCTGATCGGCGTCGACATCGGGATTGCCGGTGGTGAGCAGCTTCTCGCCGTAAAAGATCGAGTTGGCGCCCGCCATGAAGCATAGAAGCTGGGCCTCGCGCGTGAGGGTCTCGCGACCGGCCGACAGCCTTACCATGGCAGCCGGCATCATGATGCGTGCGGTGGCGATCATGCGTACGAGCTCGAACGGCTCCACGCGCTTTTGCTCGGCCAGCGGAGTGCCTTCCACGGGCACGAGCGCATTGATCGGCACGCTGCCCGGATGGGGCTGCATATGGGCAAGCTCGGCCAACATCGCGCAGCGGTCGTCGATCGATTCGCCCATGCCGATGATGCCGCCGCAACACACGCTGATGCCCGAGCGGGACACGCGGTCCAGCGTCTCAAGACGATCGTCATACGTGCGCGTGGTGATGATTTTACTGTAGTGAGCGCGCGACGTGTCGAGGTTGTGGTTGTACGCAGTCAGCCCTGCATCTGCGAGGCGATTGGCCTGTTCGTCAGTAAGCATGCCGAGCGTCGCACAAGCTTCCAGGCCGAGGTCGCGTACTCCCCGCACCATGTCGAGCACGTGCTCGAAATCCTTACCCTTGGGGTTGCGCCAAGCCGCGCCCATGCAGAAGCGCGTGGCCCCCTTGTCCTTGGCGAGGCGTGCCTTGGAGAGCACGTCGCTCACGCTCATCAGTTTCTCGGACTTCACGGGCGTGTCGTAGTGCGCGCTCTGTGGGCAGTAACTGCAGTCCTCCGAGCACGAGCCCGTCTTCACGGATAGGAGCGTACAGAGTTGTACGGCGCCGGCTTCGTGATGCTGACGATGCACGCCCTGGGCGCGGTACATCAGCTCGACCAAGGGGAGTTCGTAGAGGGCGCGGACCTCAGCAACGGTCCAGTCGTGACGGGGCTCTTGCATGGCGGGGATAACTAGCGAACGGGCCGCGCCCGAGCAAGCCGCGGACGTTGTCCCTGGTCTCGGAACGCGCGTCACGGTACAACGAATCATCAAACTCATGGAGGTCGGCGAGCCAGCAAACGCAACACGCGACGCACGCGAAGCTCTGGGCGCGGATGATCGCGTGCCTTCGGCACTGCCCCCTTTGAGCGCGCTAGCTGCCTGCGCGGCGATCGCACATTTAGCGATTTACCGCGTGATTTTGCCGCTGATGGCGAGTCAGAAGCGTCCCTTACCCACGTTGCTGCTCGTGAGCGCGCCTTTTGCATTGAACCTCGCGGCCTGCGCTGGCCTAGTCGCATTTGGGACGAGCACGTTCGACTTCGTGCGCACGTCCGAGTTCTCCCACACCAGCCGACGCATCCTCGTTGCGGGGTTAGCTGCGTTGATCCTCTCCACGCTGGTGCTGGCGACGTTCACACCGGGTGGGCAGATCTCGGTCCAGCAGGTCTTCCTGGCGACCGGCGCTGTGCACACGATGGCTGTTCAGCTCGCGATGGCGGCCATGCGCGTCCAGCGCAGCCTGTCTGGTCGCATCACGGCGAGCCTGGTGGCGGCGGCCTCGGCGTTCCCGTTGGTCTCGTTGCTGCTGCGGCAGTGGGAGCCAAGCGCCATCGCGTCGGGACGGGGCATCGCAAGCTTGCATGGCTTGGGCGAGCTGGCTTATCTGCTGGTGCCCATCGCAGCCGCCTTCGTGGTCGTGCCATGGAGCGACAGCCTAGACGCGAAGCGCGCACGGAGCGTGGGGGCGGTCGCCACGGGCGTGATGGGTATGTTGTTCGCCCTCGCCACGCGCTTGCCCAACGCGATGTACGGACACGTTCTGTATTCGTCGCTGCGGCTGGAATGGGCGCTCGAGCGCGCCTCACTCGGTTATGCCGTGCCAGTCAGCTTGGCTACTGGTGCCGCGCTCGCAGCAAGTGTCAGCAAGGAGCCGACCTCGCGTCAGGGGGGCGTCGGACTCTTTCTGTGGATCGCAGCCGGCTACAATCCGATGACACCCGCGCGCTTACTGATCGCGGCCCTCGGCATATCACTCATCTGCCGCGCGGTTATCAGCGCGCCCGCGCATACGCCGCAAACCAGCGCAGCCTGAGCAGCACGCTGCGCCCTGAGCAGCATGGACGAGGCGCCCGCTAGGGCTTGACGATTTGGTAAACGTGATTGACGGCTTCTTCGAGCTTACTTTCGTCCGTTCCGCCCGCCTGCGCGAAATCAGGCCGCCCGCCGCCTGCGCCGCCCACGATGGCCGCGGCCGCTTTCACGATGCTGCCCGCAGCAAAGCGCTTGGTCAGCTCCTTGCTCACGCTACACACGAGGCTGACCTTACCCTTTTGCCCCTTGGCGCCGAGTAAGATCACCGCAGGCTGCAGCTTATCTTTGAGCTGATCGGCCAAGCTGCGCATGGCGTCTTGATCGGGCAGATCGACCAAAGCGCCGAGTACACGAAATTCGCCGAAGTCTTTGGCTTGCGCGCTCAAGTCACCGCTACCGCCGGACAGCAGTTGCTGCTTGAGCTGATCGAGATCGCGCTTGAGTTGCTTCTGCGTAGCAAGCGCGCGATCGACCGCGTCGCTCACCTGCAAGGGCGAGGTCTTGAGCTTTTCGCTCGCGCTGACGAGCTCGCTCTCGAGCTTACGCACGTGCAGCAACGCATTCATGCCGGTAGCGCCTTCGATGCGGCGCACACCGGCGGCAAGGCCACCCTCGCTCAGCAGCTTGAAGAAGCCGATGTCACCGGTACGCGCCACGTGCGTGCCGCCGCACAGCTCGATCGAATCGGGCGATATCGTCAGCATGCGCACCTCCGCGCCGTATTTCTCTTCGAAGATGCCAATCGCGCCGCGTGCTTTGGCTTCGGCCATCGGCAACACGTGCGTAGTGACCGCATGATTGGCGAGAATGCGCTCGTTCACGAGGTCTTCGATGCGCGAAAGCTCCTCGTGCGTTAGCGCGCGCGTGCCGGAGTAATCGAAGCGCAAGCGATCAGGAGCGACCAGCGAGCCCTTCTGCATCGCTTGCTCACCGATGACCGTGCGCAATGCATGGTGCAACAGATGCGTGGCGCTGTGATTGCGACGTGTCGCCGCCCGCAGCGCGGTGTCGACCTCGAGCTTGGCGTGCATGCTCACGCGCAAAGTGCCCTTGGTGACCTTACCGTGATGGACAAAGAAACCATCCACCGGCTTGAGCGTGTCGAGCACTTCGAAGACCGCGCCATCGGACGTGGTGATGACGCCGCGATCACCTACCTGACCGCCTGATTCTGCGTAGAACGGCGTGCCTTTGACGATCAGGTCACCCGCGTCGCCGGTGCTGAGTGTCTGCACGCGCGCGCCATCTTTCACGAGCGCACTTACCGGACTCTCGGCGTGTTCCGCGTCGTAGCCGAGAAAGCGCGTCTTACCGAGCTCCTCCGCCAGCGTTTGATAGATGCGCGAGACTTGCTTGGCGTCGTTGAGCTTACCGCCCTGACTCTTTTCGCGCGCCTTGCTCATTTCGGATTCAAAGCCTGGATGGTCGACGGCAAAGGTTTGCTCTTCGCCGATTACGTCCTGCAAATCGAGGGGAAAACCGTAGGTGTCGTAGAGCTTGAAGGCGACGGCACCGGGCAACATCTTCTTGCCCTCGTCGGTCTTGCCCCAATCGTCATTGCTCTCGATCAGGTCCAAGCCGCGCTGCAACGTGCGACGAAAACGCTCTTCTTCTTGGCGCGTGATGTCTTCGATCAACGCCTTGCGCTCGACCAGCTCAGGATAAGCATCGCCCATCAGATCCACTACGCGCAGTGCGGCCTTGTGCATGAACAAGTCGCTGATGCCCAAACGATGGCCGTGACGAATCGCGCGACGCATCACGCGGCGTAAAACGTAAGGTCGCCCATCGCGATCGGGAAATACGCCTTCGCTGATCAAGAACGCCGCCGTACGGGCGTGATCCGCGATCACGCGCATCGAGACGTCGTCTGGTTGCAGCGTACCGCCGTACTTCTTCTTCGCGATGTCGCTGGCAAGCTCGACGATCGGGCGCAACAGATCCGTGTCGTAGTTGGAACGCACGCCCTGCGTCACGCAGCACAGGCGCTCGAGCCCCGCGCCCGTATCGATGGACGGCGCAGGCAATGGATCGAGCTTACCGTCTGCATGGCGCTCGAACTGCATGAACACGTGGTTCCACAGTTCGACCCAACCTTCACCGTCTGGACCGGGCTCTTGGCCCATCTTGCTGGGGTCGGGCTTACCATCGCCGAAGTAGTAGAAAATCTCGCTGCATGGGCCGCAGGGGCCGGTGTCACCCATCGACCAGAAGTTGTCTTTGGCACCGTAAGGTTGGATGCGATCGTCAGAGAAGCCAGTGAGCTTCTTCCAGATCTTTTTGGCTTCGTCGTCTGGAGCGAGCTTACCTTCGCCGCCGAAATAGCTGACCACCAAGCGATCCTTGGGGATCTGCAGCACGTCCGTGATCAGCTCCCAGCCGTAGCGAATCGACTCCGATTTGAAGTAATCGCCGAACGAGAAGTTACCGAGCATCTCGAAGAAAGTATGGTGGCGCGCGGTCACGCCCACGTTCTCGAGGTCGTTGTGTTTGCCGCTGATGCGAATGCACTTCTGCGAGCTCGTGGCGCGTTGATAGCTGCGCTTTTCGCGGCCTGTGAACAGGTCCTTGAACTGCACCATGCCGGCGTTCGCAAACATGAGCGTGGGATCGTTGGCGGGAATGAGCGGCCCCGATGGCACGATCTCGTGGCCCTGGCGCTTGAAGTAATCGAGGAAAGCTTGGCGCACTTCGCGTGAGGTTTTCATCACCTGCCATGCGTAACCCCGTGCGCGCGATCCGTCCATGGCATCTACGCATGCCGCGCGAACGAGTGCGCACCTTCGCCGCTTTCACGCACGTGGGGGCGTCCTTTCGCAAGGCGCGGCGGCGTCCGCTCAACGCGCAGGCGATCGATTGAGGACGCAACCTGCGGGGCGCGCGGACCGATAGCGGGCAGAAAAGCGGGCCTGCTCAACTGATTTCTTGAACAGTGCTCGCTTGTTCAGTAACACTACGCCAAGGGAAATAGAGCCAATGCTGACCTGCCTTCGTGTTCGCGACCTCGCCATCATCGACAGCCTCGACGTCGAGCTCGGCCCGGGCCTCAACGTAGTCACCGGCGAAACGGGCGCTGGAAAGTCGATCCTCGTCGATGCGATCGAGCTCGTGCTCGGTGGCAAAGGGCGCGGGGAGCTCGTGCGTTCCGGTGCGAGCCAAGCCGAGGTGGAAGCGCTTTTCGATATCGGCGACGACCCGCATGTGCGGGCCAAGCTCGTAGCGCTCGAAGTGGAATGCGAGGGCGAGCTTGTCATACGGCGTGTGCTCTCCCCGAACGGGCGTACGCGAGCTTTTGTGAATGGTCGCATGGCCACGGCGCAACAGCTTACGGACTTAGCGCGCGGGCTTGCGGACATCTCATCCCAGCACGAGCATCACACGCTCACCAATGCGAGCACGCATCTTGGTTACCTCGATGCCTTTGCCAAGCTTGCCGATCAGCGAGACCGCGTGGGTACTGCGTATCAAGCATTGAAGCGTGCGCACGAAGCGCTGCAAAGCTTCGAAACGCGTATAGCCGACCGAGCTCAGCGCGAGGATCTGCTCAAGTATCAGATGCGCGAGATCCAAGAAGTCAGCCCCAAGCCGGGCGAAGAAGCCGACCTGACAGAGCAGCGAGATCGCCTGAAGCACGCCGATCAACTGATGCGTCTAGCCGGCGCTGCCACCGATGCGCTCTACGATCGCGACGGCTCCGTGTGCGAGGAACTAGCGACGGTGACCCAACATGTATTGGAAGCAGCGGCGCTCGATCCGTCCCTGAAAGACCTGGGCACGCAAGTCGACAACGCGCGCACGATTCTGGAAGAAGCGGCGCGCGAGCTCAGTCGCTACACGCGCGGGGTTCACGCAGATCCGCAAGCGTTGACTGAGCTTGAAGAACGCATGCATGCCCTGAGCAAACTCAAGCGCAAGTACGGAGGAACCTTAGAGAGCGTGCTTAGTCACCTCGCGGGGGCCAAGACGGAGCTCGAGGCGTTGGGCGATCACGAAGGTACATCCGAGAAGCTGCGCGCGGCCCACGGCGAAGCGATGGCAGAGGCTACCAAGCACGCGCGCGCCCTGTCCAAGCAACGTAAGCTTTCGGCGGGTAAGCTCGCCACGGCGATAAGCGAGGAGCTTATCTCGCTCGGGATGGGCGGCGCTCGCATCGTGGTCGATGTGAGCCCCATGGAAGGTAAGGCGGGCGAGCTCGAGGTAGATGGGGCACGTCTTTCGTCCGCTGGCATCGATCGCGCGGAATTCTTGATCGCCCCCAATCGTGGAGAAGAGGCGCGCCCGTTGAGTAAGGTCGCAAGTGGCGGAGAGCTCAGCCGGGCCATGCTCGCCATTAAGCGAGTGCTAGCGGGAATGGGGCCCGCGGGTATGTATGTGTTTGACGAAGTGGACTCGGGCGTGGGCGGGGCCGTGGCTGAAGTGATCGGCCGGAAGATCAAAGACGTGGCTTCACACCGTCAGGTTCTGTGCATCACGCACTTGCCGCAAATCGCCGTATTTGCCGACAGCCACTTCAAGGTTGAGAAGGTCGTGTCGGGAGATCGAACGGTAAGTAATGTGCGACGCATGACGCGTAAAGAGCAAGAAGCCGAGATAGCTCGCATGCTCGGCGGCATCAAAGTCGGGGCAAAAACGCGCGCAGCCGCGGCGGAAATGCTCAAAGAAGCCCGCGTCGCCTGAACAGGCGCGCCCGCGAAGCATCCTTCGCACGCGCACGCAGAGTGAAGTATTCGTGCGATGGCGGAGCGTGCCCATGGGTAGTTTGTCCGGGTGATAACATAAGCAAGAAATCGCTAGTTACCTTGCATCCCTAGTGTGACTGTCACGCCATGAAGCAGGTGTAGGTCCATCCGCAGCGACTTTGAGTAGCTGTGCGTAGATAGGGCAGCGCCGCGTACCCAGCGGGGGACGGGGCGAAAGGCCGCGCCATCTTGCCCCACCACTTTAGGCTGAGAACGCGCTTGTCGGACTTGGACGAGCCCTTCTAGATTTGTGGTTAGCGGGGTAACGGCGGTCGTTCCGGGGGGGAGGCGTGTCATGGCCAAGGTTCAGATCGAAGATGACTACGTAGATATCCAACTCAGTCTGCTGGAGAAGCTGGGACGTGCCGAGCACTCGCGGCGCGTGCCGCTACTGCACATCAAGGGCGTGGATACTTACCCACCTGACGATGCTGAACGAGGCTGGAGCGACGTATCCCGTGAGGGGCACCGTTGGCAAGGGGCCTCCATGTTCGACGACACCTTACCCTTGCTACTTCGGGCGCGGGGGCCGCGTGAATCGTCAAGAATGTTAACCATTGACCTGTGCGATGAAGACGTGCAACGGGTCTTGATCGAGCTCGATGATGAGTCGCCTGAAATCGTGGCGGATCGCATTCGCTTAGCGGTGGCCGCAGCACAGGCAAGCGCCATCGGGCAAATGCGTGCACGTAGCGCGGGCCGCGAGTTGCCGCCGATGCCTGCGTCGGAGCCTCCACCCCCTCCAGCCCTGGGGGATTCGCTTTCGGACACGGGTGAGTATGGTATTCCCTATCGTATTACTCCGCTGCCCGCGATCTATTCGGACCCTGCGCCTCCCATGCGTCTAGACGATGATGGCAGCCTCGCCAAACTTGGGGTGTGGCTGATCGCGTTCGGCATCTTAGGAGTGCTCACGGGGGCCATCCTTTTATCGGCGGGTGCGATTCCGGGACTGCTGGCGATTGGCGCAGGCACTGCTTGTGCATGCATGGGAGGTATTGCCTTGGCCGTGGTTGCGCAGCATCAGTAAGGTGACGCGCACCGGCACGGCCAGCCCGACACGGAAAAAGCAGTAAGCACAAGGAGAAGTTGCCATGCAGACGAGTGAGTTCGCCGACGAGTACGGTGATTGGCTGGACGGCCGTCCTGCAGCGCGACGCGCAGGTTGGCTGAACCTTACGCTCGGAGAAATGCAGCACCTGCCGTATCTGAGCGTGGCGCCGCACACGCCGATCGAGGAGGTCGTCGAGAAGATGAATCAGGAACACGTGAGCGCGGCGCTCGTCGTGGACGAGGGTCAGGTGCTCGGCATCTTTACGGAGCGCGATGTGCTGTCGCGCGTCATCTCGCGCATCGATGGGCTGTTTGCGCCCGTGTCCGAGATGATGACGAAGAATGTCGACGTGCTGCCAGAAAGCACGATGTTGTCGGCGGCGCTGCGCGCGCTCGCGATAGGCGGTTACCATCATCTACCAGTGGTCGATGATGACGGGCGTCCGGTGGCGCTGGTCTCACTGCAGACCATCATCGCCTTTTTAGCGGATGCTTTTCCCAATGAGATCCTCAACGCGCCGCCGCAACGGGATAGCTTCCCTCCGGAAGATCACGGCGGGTGAGCTTGGCCGCGGCTAACAGGCTCTAGGCACGCGGCCCTAAGATAAGTACGCGAACAGGCCGCGGCGCGAGCCATTCATCAAGCGGCGAAAGTCCGCGCCTGACACGTGAATGAGCCGCTGGTGATCGCCTGCCTCGAAGTAGACATCGCGCCCAGAAAGCAGCGAGAGATCGACGATCGTATCTACCCCATAGGCTCGCCCCACTGCGGGTAGCGCGCCACACTCGCAGTCTCGAAACACGAAGCTTATCTGTTCTTCGGCGGCCATGGCGACGGGCCTGTCACCGAGCTCGACCGACAACGCTTCACCATCGATGCGATGGGAAGCGGGTAATACCGCGAGCACGAACTCATCATTGTCGTGAAGCAGCACGGCCTTGGCCAGTTGATCGGCCGGCACGTGCGTCCGCAACGCAGAACCCACGCTCGTCATTGTGTGACGATGCGCGAGCACGTCGAAGCCGACGTCCTGCGCGTGTAAATAGGCAGCGACGGTCTCAGCGATGGACATGACACACCCCCCTCAGCAGCAGCGAATTTAAAACGCTACCCCTGCTGTGAAGAGACCGCCAGGTCCATGAATTGGGAGCCCCGATTGGGGGACTATTAGATAATAGGAATGACGCCCGCGGCTTTGAGGCCAAATCCTGTCATGTCGCTGTAAGAATAAGGATTGTTAAGTCCATCATACTTGTCGACGGCGCCCGTCTTAGGATCCACGCGGAATGCGGTATTCGTAGCACCTAGACCGCCAAACCCACCACCGGCCGCTCCGCCCGCGCTGACGCCCCATACGAAGCCGTCGATGTCGATACTTACGCCCTTCACGGGGCCGACCTTGTGACTATCGATCCACTGTAGCGTTTCGATGTCAAAGGAGTGTAAGCCCGGGTCGCCGCCATCGACACCGCCGCCGACCCAGATCTTAGTCTTACCATCGACCATGCAGCCGTTATAACCAAGGGTCACGTTGGTCGCGGAGCTCGCCTGCCACTTCTCTGTGCCGGGATCAAAGCGTGAGACGCCTTGGCTCCCGCACACGAAGACTCGCCCCTTCGGGTCGATCGTGATGCCGTAGCCGTTTGCGTTGGGAACAGCCCACGAGCGAACAGCGAGCGTGACTGCGTCGACGCGTACGAGGTGGGTCGTGGTCGCTGTGAAGGTCCAGAAGTTGCCACCGGCATCCGACGCGCCACCGTAAGGTCCATAGTTCTCAAGGGCTCCCCCTAGGCCAGGAATCGTGGGAAAACCGGGAATGGCGGGAAAACCACCGCCACTTTGCCCGGTAAAGTCAGGTCCCATCAGCGGACCGACCTTGATCATGTCTTCCACCACGCCCGTCGCACCGTTCAGGCGAAGAACGTCGAAAGTGCAGCTCTGACTGGTGCATGTACTCGCGCCTGCTGTCCATACTTTCGGCGCTTCTTTGGAGTCAGGTGCTGTGACGGGCGCCCACGCTACCGGACGATTGCTCCAATAGTCGAGCGGACGATGCCATGCGACGCATTCGTCTTCACCCCAAGGCAGAACATCGGGCTTACCCGTGGAGGTCTCGATCTTACCGTTGGCATTCTTGTCGATGCAGCGATCTACGGATGCAAAGATTTTGGTGACGCCCGCTTCGACGCTGGGCTGGCCGCTGACGCCGCCGCGATTGGCCACTGCCACCGAACCGTCAGGTCCGACCGACGTGCGCGAGGGCTTACCTTGACCTTTGGGGCTGGTGCGATAGCGCGCAAGCTCCTTCATCGTGCGCGTGTCGAGCTTGCTGACGGTCCCTTCGTCGGTGTTGGCGATCCAGATGAACGACGCGTCCACCTCGAGACCGCCGCCGCCCGCGCTCGAGCCGCTGCTGGCGCCCGCCGTTGCGCCGCCGGTGGCATTGCCCGCCGTGCTGCCACCTGTGGCCCCAGCGTCGCTGCCAGCGCTGTTGCCGGGCTGATCGCTGGCTGCCGTTTCATCGCGCGAGTCTGCAGAGCAACCTGCAACGCACACGCTAACCATCAGACCACTGAGCGCCGTGCGCCTATCGAACAAGTTAAGCCAAACCGTCATAACGCCTCCAAGGCCACCAGCTACATCGGTGGAAAAAGCAAGACTGCGCGTCACTCTACGTCGTCACGGGCCCCGAGAGAACCCCTCTATCCCACAGGAATTGCAGGCAGGACGGGGCCAGAACGATAGTTTTATAGCGGTGCAGGACTTCGTCGCGACGTGACGAGCTATCCTGCGGGCGCCTTGCCAAGTCGCTGCTTCGTCCTTTGGGTTGCATTCATCGCCGTGTGCGCTGCCGCGTGCTCTGCCGCGTGTGGACCAAGACACCGCGCCACACGCCTTCAGGCGCGCGTTCGCATCAATGTGGAGATCAAGCATCAGACGATCGAAGGCTTTGGCAGCACCGCCTCGCCTCAGCATGGTGCCGAACCGTGGTTTCAGGAGCTTTACTACCGCGATCTGCGCGCCTCGATTTTGCGCGTGGATCTGACACCCACGTTTCGTGCTCCTTACTCGGACTTTGCGTACAACTCGCCTTGGTTTCACGGGTCGCCTGCGCTGCCAGGCCCGGATGGAAACAACGCGCGCACCTATCACGATCAGTCTGACTATGTTCGCGCCTTTGCCGGTCGCTCCGCAGCGATCGCAGTGATGGGGCCCGACATCGAACGCAACATTCAACTCTTCGACTTTGGCGCAAGCGAAGTGCAAGCACGCGGCCTGTTGGCCCAACGCGGAGAAGCCGAACGCGCACAGCTTGCTGGTTTCAAGTTGATCGGGTCCGTGTGGTCTCCCGCACCCTGGCTCAAGCAGACGACAGGTTCGAAAGTGCGCGAGGTGTCGCCGATGGGTCCCAAGGCCCGCACACCCTTCCCTTTTATCTGGAACGGTAACTTCTCGGGAGGAAAGCTCGACACATCCGGAACACCACAACCTGCGTTTGATGACCGCGCGTTCGGCGGTACTGGACCCACCAGTGCCTTGACCCAATTCGCGCGCGGCTTGGCAGCGTATGTTCTGGGCTTTCAGCGCACCTTCAAAACGCGCTTCTACGCGATCAGCATTCAAAACGAGTTGGGCTTTGAAACTTACTATCACAGCTGCGTGTATGAGAGCGCTGTGGAGTATGCCGCCGCGCTGAAGGCCGTGCGCACGGAGCTCGATAAGCACTCAGACCTCAAAGACATTCGCATTCTGGGACCCGAGGACCTGCTCGGCGAAACTTACGGTTTGTGGTCGCTCGGCAGCGCAGAGCATCAGGTCACAAAGAACCTTGGCTTCCTGAATGCGCTGTTTGCAGATGAGACAACGCGCGACCTCATCGACATCGCCTGCGTCCATGGTTACGCACCGGACGGGGTCACGGCTGCCGGCGCGGACGCGAGCCAATGGCGCAGGTGGGCTTACGGTTGGAACGAGAGCCCAGCGCCCGGCATGCCCACGCGCGCACGGGGGTTTCGCGATCTCGTCGCACAATCTTGGATGACCGAAAGCTCAGGGGAGACCCACACCTGGCTCTCGGCGAAGGGTGTATTTCCCACCGACGCTGCATTCGGCTTGGCGCTCAAGATCCATCAGGCGCTCACCTCAGGCGAAGAAAGCGCGTGGCTCTACTGGCAACTGGCCTACAACAACAAATTGGATGCAAATAGTCTCACCGACCGCGTGTTGCGCGATAAAGGACCGAAGTATGTGGCCGCCAAGCACTTCTTTCGATTCATCCGGCCAGGAGCGCGCAGGGTAGACACTCAGGTCACGGGCGCGCGCGCCATCTCAGCCAGCAGCTACGTGCATGCGGCCCTCGGCACGCTCACGATCGTGATATTGAACGCAAGCGAACAGGACGCTGAGCTGATGCTCGACGTGCCGCCCGCTTATGCGAAGGGCCCCATCGCGATGGTGAGGTCGGATGAGGAGCACATCATGCAAGCGTCGACGGCGGTCGCACGGAAAGGTCAAGTGAAGTTGGTGTTGCCGGCGTGGGGAATAGCCACCCTCGTAGGGCGCAGCCGATGACCGCAGAAGCGTCGCATCAGCCGCACTTCTCTACCGGCGCATTGTGTGGCTGCTGGGATGTTGCAGCGGGCACGATAATGCCGGTGGCCGTGAGCTCGGCGTCTGCGGAGGCTGGCACCAAGGGGGCGGCCGGTGCCGAATCGTTGCTGCTCCACGAGCGTGTTTCGGCGCGTCCCAAGTCGGCCAACTTGTCGACCACGAACGCTTGCGCCTCGGCCGAGATGTGTTGAAAGGGTGCTTCTTCGAGGAAGGCTTGGCAGCGCGCCAACAGCTCATCCGCAAACGATTCATCCACCAGACTGTCAAACAAGAGCAGCGCGCCGAGATGGGCGGGGGACACATCGAGCGCCGTGCGACACAGCCTGCGTGCGTGAGCCTCGCTGCTCCTCAGCGCGATGCGGAAGTAGAGCTCGGCGATGGCGTGATCGGGGACGCCCTCGTCATGTTCGGCCTTCGACCACACGTCGAGTAGCGCGACGAGCTCCTCGACGCGCCCCTGACTGCGCACTGCTCTGCAGAAGCCGAAAAGCGCGGTTTCGTCTCCAGGGTTCGACTTGAGTCGTCGCGTGAGCTCGAGAATAGGCCTGTTCACAGGAACCTCCATCTGGAAGCTCTCCCAAAGCACGCCGTGTGCCGGCAGCGGGCGCCCTCCGTAGGTCCGCGACGTCACAGGACAAACGGCTCAGCGACACAACCTCGAGGCCCCCCCGGAACCTCCGAAAAGCGGAAAGACGGTGCCTGGGAAGCGGAGGGGGGCTCGGTTTGTGCCCACACAGAATGCTCACTCCTGTTGGCGGCAGCGGTAGTCCAGCTTGAACTCGCGCAGCGCCGGTGAACCCGTCTGATCTTGCGTTGCCTCGAGCACTGCCGTGACTCGCAGGTAGGGATCTTGCTGATGACCGGGTGCCAGCAAGGTGTCGACGTTCAACGTGCCCTTATCGCCTTGCGTAGAGACATTGAACGAGGCGGGCGCGGCCGCGCTGACGAGGCTCGCCGCCATGGCCGAGCGCACCTCAAAGCGGACGTTACTGTCGCGCGGTGTATCCGTATCCCAGGTCAGCTGCCCCCAGACCGGACGCTCGCGCGGTGTGCATTTCTCCGTGGCATCGTAGTTGCGCCAGTACGGGCCGCTGCTCGCGAAGCTCGGCATGCGAGCCTTACAAACCGTCGCGCAGCCGCCGGCGCGGCCGTCGTTCACGCCGTCGTCGCATACCTCGTCGTTGGTGACGATGCGATCTCCACAGACGCTGCGGCACTCGGTGCGCCCGAAGAAGAAGCCGCCCAGTTGCAAACGATAATTCGACTGAACCGTGCGTCGCTCGGCTTGAAAGACGGCTGCC
>JBKJIA010000552.1:0-3601 GCA_046598735.1 Polyangiales bacterium | reverse complement strand
CACGGCGCACGCGGCTGTTGACGGTATCCGCGATGAAGATGCTGCCGTCTGGTGCGAGTGCAACACTCTGGGGAAGAAACATGGTGGCTGCGAGGGCAAGGCCACCATCGCCGCCATAACCGTTCACGTCCCACAGCCCGGCGACCGAAGTCATCATACCGTTGGAGCTTATGCGGTGGATTTGATTCTCGTAGCCGTTCGCGATGTAGAAGGTTCCATCTGCCGCCATCTCGAGGTCAAATACACGTGCAATGGCGACGTTAACTGCCTGTCCGCCGTTACCACCGTAAGAGGAGCCGCCCGTGCCAGCGACGGTGCGAACGATGCCATCGAGTCCTACGCGCCGAACGCGATTGGCGCCGTTGTCTGCGATCAGGAGGCTGCCATCCAGGCCTAGTGCGATCTTGTCGGGCCGATCGAAGCCGGCATTCAGTGCCGAACCCCCATCGCCGCTAAACTGAAAGTTATCACTTCCGGCCACGGTACTGATGATGCCCGCGGGGCTAATACGGCGGACGCGATTGTTATTGGCATCTGCGAAGTACAGGCTGCCGTCCTTACCGACCGCTACGTCAGTCACCGATCGTACCTGCGCGAGCGAGGCCGGCCCGCCATCTCCGCTGAAACCTGCGACGCCCGTGCCTACCACCGTACTGATGATCGAACCAAGCGCCTCCGCGTGCCGCTGCTGTCCATCGCCCAGCATTAGCGTTTTCGAGGCGGGATCGTAAGCATGTTGGATACTCAGGGCGAAGCCGCCCAGTCCCACGGAGCGATTGTCCCAGCGCTCGATCTTCGTCTCATAGCTTTGCCACAGCGTCACTTCCAAGCGTTCTTGATCACCGGTGGCAGGCACGCCCAGATAGGTGAAGTGACCGAACAGCGTGCTGGCAGCGGCAGCCTCCTCCTTGGCGGTCGGCAGCATGTATACGCCGCCATAGGTATACCCGATCCGGACCGAGACCACTTGAGAGCCCTGCAGCGAGCGTCCGTAGGCGTCGGTACCGTCCCATGACACGGTATAGTTGAGATTGGGCCCCGCGCCAAAGCGCTGCTTGGTGATCTTACCCGCGATCGTGAGCTCGAGCTCGATCGCCTTGAGACTTGGTGGAATGGCGGGCCCGCTGAGCGGAATGGTCAAGCCATCCTTGTTGCCCGGCGTACGCTCGCTTTGGTAGTGCAAGCGATACGGGGTTCCGCTGACCGGCACGGCCTCGCCTAAGGTCTGGTCCTCGCAGCCGATCACCGAGCCGCACAACTTCCCCGGCTTCTTGAGCTTGGGAATCTTACGCTTCCTGAGTGTCGGCGGCACCGCATCCTTGGGTGGACCGAATGGCCAGTTGAAATCCCACGGAGTGAAGTGGGTAACAGGTACACGCCATAAGGTTTGGCCTACCTTATAGAGCTGCGCCAAACGCGCGCGTTCATCGGTGGTGATGCCGAGCGTCGCAAGCTTCGTGGCGTCATCGACGGCCTTATCGCCATCAATGTCCAAATCCGCTTGAGCGTTGGTGATTGAGAGTACCTCGATCACGCGCCCGTTCGCCGATGGGACCCACTGGCCCGCGAGCCTATCGTAGTAGCCGGAGGGTACGGCGCTGCCGGCTGGAAAGCCGAGGAAGTTTTCCAAGTACACAGGCAAGGCCTGATTGAAACGAACTTCAGTGGCACCTACTGCGATTGCTTCGTCGATGCTGAGCTCAGCGGCATAGGTGTAACCACTCATCGGCGGTAGAGAAGCCGGCATAGCCTGGGGGCCGTTCTCACCGACGGTGAATTCTGTCGCGCGCATGTTGAGGGTGGTGAGCGGCATGCTGGCGCCGTTGGGTAGAAGCATGCTGGCCGTGGTGCCCGGCGGAATCAGCACGGTGGCCTGGCGTACGCCGTCACCATCGGTCACCAGGTTGCCACGCGCGACTTGCAAAGTGCTGACACTCAGATCCACGGGCGTCACAGCCGTGTCCAACGCCACCATCACCACATCCGGCACAAGGGCGTAATCGCGCCAGGGCGTGACGATCGCTCGCTGCGCGCCGAGCATGCCGTCCCGCTCATAGCGTAAGGTAACCTGGCCGCCGCCGTTCACCGCGAGATCGAACATGCCATCGGAGCGGCTGAGTGTTTGGCCAAGCTCCGGATGACCGAGCACACTCACGCGAATACCCGAGAGCCCAGCGTCATTGCGATTCAGCACTCTGCCGCGCAGGATAGCGACACGACGTGATTCGATGCTGCCCGGAACGACGCCTGTCTGAATCGGATTGGCACCCTTATAGAGAAAGTCGGTGCTCGCGAGGATGTCCGCGGGCAGTGTCGGATCCACGGCCGTGGCGACAGTGCTCGGGTCGGGTGGCAGTCCGGGTGCACCCGTGACCGTCAACGCAGCGATTGCGCTCGTCACCGCGTTGCCGCCGCCGCCCGTCACGACCACACGGTATTGCGTGCCGCTTTCCGAAAGAGACGTATGCGGCGTTCTGTAGGTGGCAGTTGTACCATTGAGCACGTCGGCAAAGGTGCTGCTGCCCGGCTTGCTGCTCTGCCACTGATAGCTCGCCACGTTGCTTGCCGCGATCACGAACGTTGCCGGCGTTCCTTCGATCGCGCTTTGACCGGAAGGTTGCATCGAGATCGCTGGCAGCGTCGGGTCGGGCACGCTCCCGTCGACTTCCAACGCGCGGACGGTCAATGTCACCACGCTGCTGATCACATTGTTGCTCGCACCCGCGACGACCACGCGATACCTCGTGCCGCTATCGGCCACTGAAGTGACGGGCGAAAGATAGACAGGAGTATCGGCGCCGCCGACGTCACTGAAGCTTGTGCTGCCTGGGCTGCTCATCTGCCATTGGTAACCAACAGCATCCGTCGCCACGACCTCGAAGCTCGCTGCCACGCCCGCAACGACATCCTGATCGGAGGGTTGCTGGGTGATGACTGCTCGCTCGTCTCCGCTGCCCGCATCGGAGCGACCACCGCTTCCGCCGCCATCAACGTCCACCTGACGGTCACCGCCGTTAGCACCACCGCAGGCGGATGCCGCCCACGCCAGGAACACGAGCAAAGTAAGAGGGCGGAGCGCGAGCGCGAGCCATGAGATGGTGCGCATCAAGCTCTTCTTCGTGGTGTCAAGTGTATTGAATGGCATCTTACGCTCGGGTGGGTAGCTGAAGCGGCCACGCTACCACGAAGACGACCCATTTGTTGAATCCCACGCTTTTTCACCGCTCTTCTACCACGCTCCATCGTGACGGGACCGGGTTGATTTCTCGGTTTGCGAGCCACGCGTAGGAGCTCGTGTACGGAGGTGGTATCACTAAGGCCGGCAATTCTCATGTAAGGAGGTTACTCGTCGAGGCGGCATGGCATCATCGTCACGCGCAGGATGCCGGAGCCGCGCTCAAGAAACCCCGAGAAGAACCGCGCCTAAACGAGACTTCTCAAGATCAAACTCCAAGGCACCGGAAACGAAGACGGCGCATGAGACGCGGCACGATCCAGAGCAACGCGCGTCGGTTCTATGCGGCACAGGCTCGCCTGGTGACCCGCGCTTTTGAAGACAGCGCATGCTCTCGACGAACCACCCACGTGCTGGCTCTGCACG
>JBKJIA010000655.1:0-2959 GCA_046598735.1 Polyangiales bacterium | reverse complement strand
AAGCGCTGAGGGTGGGCGCTTCCCACTCAAACTCAGTAAGGTTACCCATGCGACGAAAGGTAAGGCCGCGCAGGGCTCGAAGACGCTGGTCAATAAACGCATCCGTGAGGCCGACCGAGGCCAAGTACGAATTCTCCGTGAGCGTGCCCGCAAAGCGCACTCCACGCAGGACGTAGAGGAGATAGGTCAGCGCCTCGTCTGACACCTTAGGGATGAGAAGAGATCGCGGATCGCGCTTGGGAGAGATGACCCCCGCCTCGGACGCAGCCGACAACAGCTTGCTCGCGAACTGCACGTACGTCGCGTCAGACCAACGATCGGGATACTCGCTCTTCAACCAGCGCAGCACCACCTGACGGTTCACCGTTGCGTCTTTCAAACCGCGACGATCGACGAGAAAGCTTCCGGTGAACCTGCGATAGAGCGCATCCGAGAGCTGAAGGTGAAAGTGACAGACGGCTTGCCGCGTCGCGGCATCCATCGAGCCCCAACGACGCAGAACACTCAGGCCTTCAGGGAATGCGTCGTAGCGGCCGACAAAGTTCGCGAGCACAAAGCGCACCCGAGGCAGGCTCTTGCTTCCAAACCATCGCTGCTCGAACGCGACCAGAGCGCGATCGGACGCGGGAACATCAGGATTCACGTGCTCCCAATACGAGCGCGACTCCTCGACACCGAGGGCAAGCCTCAAGATGCGCGAGTGCACCTCGGTCGCTTCCGAAGGGCGCTCGGATCGATGGGGCATGGGATCGCTCGAAGCGCTCACGACCTGCACGTCCTCACGCCTCCAACTTGTAGAAGGGCAGGGGATACTGATCGGCAAACGGTACGAGCGCGGCAGCAAGCTGCTGAACCATCGTTGTCACGGCTGCGGGCCGCTTGCCCTTCAACTGCCGCGCCCCAGGCACGACCGTGAACACCGCATCGCCGCCATGCAGGGCGGTTACGAGCGCAGCCTGGTCAAAGGCCGCCGTGAGCTTGATGGGCAAGGCTAGCTCCTCACTCGGCGGCCGGCCCGCCTGCTTGAGCGCGAGCAAGCGATCGTCGAGCTGCTCATCCAGCTCAAAGCCGAGAAAGAACAGCGTCCGCATCTTGTCGGGGTCAGCCATCTTGCCCCGGGCCTTGGCATCGACCCGACGCCCAGCCTCACGAACCGCCTCCAGAGACGCCCAGGCATGCGTTTGCGGCAGGAGGCGAGCCAGGAGGTCTCCACCACCCGCCTCGTCGATCAAGTCGGTTTCCCACCAGCCCAGCCGGCGCGGCGAACAGCGCCCTTCGCCTGCCCACGCCACTGCAAGCTGGATTGCGAGTATCGCATCGAGATCGTTGTCAGAAAGCAGTGCCGTCACGGGCCGCAGCGTAGTCCCATATTGTCATCCTGATCAAGGTTGGATATGGTCCATTTGTGGCGCGCCAACGCGAACCCGATCCTGCCGATCTGCTCACGATCGCCGACGCAGCCAAGCTGCTCGGCGTGAGCGTGCAAACACTGAGGCGGTGGGACGAGAGCGGGAAGTTTCGGGCGCGAAGGCACCCGATGAACTCGTATCGGATCTATGCGCGCGAGGATGTGATCGGGTTGCGGAAGAAGATCATCGGCGGCGGGTGGGCGGCGTAGTGGCCTGGTCGAGGCCGCCCGAGGGATGTGAATCGCGCGCTGCTTAACTCGCCACGCGAGTCGCGCCTAGGGGCAGAGATACTAGTATCGGCGAAGTTGACGAGCGTCGGAGAACCTACATGGCCTTGATCGAAGGGTTTCGCGTGCAGAACTACCGCGCCCTGCACGACGTTACGCTAGGCAAATTGTCGGGGCAGCAGGAAGGCGAACCGCTTACGCCGCTCACTGTTGTGATCGGAAAGAACGGCGTCGGTAAGAGCACGCTGTTCGACGCCTTTGGGTTCGTCGCAGACTGTTTGGCCACGGATGTGGAAAGCGCATGTGACCAGAAACAGCGTGGCGGTTACGAACGCTTGCTGTCGAAGGGAGCGAGCGGGGCCATACGCTTCGAGATCTACTATCGTGAGGGGCCCCTCGAGCGCCCCATTACCTACGAGCTCGCCATTGCGCTCGACTCCTCAGGACGGCCGTTCGTCGAGTCCGAGCTACTGAAGCAGCGCAGAAAGGGACAGAAGCACGGCCGTCCGTACCCTTTTCTCCGACTACAGAACGGAAAAGGCAAGGTATGGGTGGGGGAGGACGCCGTAGAGACCGAGGGTAAAGAGGAGGAGAGTGCGCAGGAATCGGTCGAGCTTACGGATATGCGCCAACTTGGCATTGCAACGCTAGGCACACTGAAGGAGCACCCTCGAATCAAGCGCTTTCGCGACTTTCTGAAAGGGTGGTATCTCTCCTACTTCTATCCGGATGCCGCCCGTAGTCTGCCCAGCGCCGGCCCCCAAAAGCATCTAAACGTGCACGGCGACAACATTGGCAATGTTGTTCAGTTCATGGAGCGCGAGCACAGTACGCGATTTCGAGCGATTTTGGCGCGTATCGCAGCAAAGATTCCAGGTGTCACCAGCATAAGCACTCACGTTACGGAGGATAAGCGTGTGCTGTTAAGGTTCAATGATGGAGCGTTCCAGGACCCCTTCTTTGCCCAGCAGATGTCAGACGGCACGCTGAAGGTCTTTGCCTATCTCCTCTTGCTAGAAGACCCAGATCCACCACCGTTTATTTGTATCGAGGAGCCTGAGAACGGCCTGTACCACAAGCTCTTAGAATCCCTGGCGCAGGAATTCAGGTCGCACGCGACCGGGAAGAAGAACGCACCACAGATTTTTGTCACCACTCATCAACCTTACCTTGTAGACGCGCTCGCACCGAACGAAGTTTGGATCTTAGAGAAGAGTAAGGATGGATACTCGAATGTGCGCCGTGTTTCGGAACTAGAGATCGTGAGAAACCTGGTCGCCGAGGGGTTACCTCTCGGGGGGCTGTGGTACAGCGATTATCTCG
>JBKJIA010000584.1:0-47746 GCA_046598735.1 Polyangiales bacterium | reverse complement strand
GTCATGCTTTTGAACGAGATTCCCGCACACATCTTTCGTGAGTACGACATTCGCGGCGTCGCTGATCGCGACATGCCCGATGATTTGGTGACCGACCTGGGCCGCGCGCTTGGCACCTACCTCGGACGTATCGGGGCCAAACGGATCGCCCTCGGTCGCGACTGTCGTTTGAGCTCCACACGCTTGTGGACCGCCCTACGGACGGGCTTGCTCGAGACGGGCCTTACGCTCGTGGAGATCGGCGTCGTGCCCACGCCGATCATGTACTACAGCGTGTTCGACCTCGATCTCGATGGCGGCGTTCAAATCACGGGCAGTCACAATCCGCCCCACGAAAATGGCTTCAAGATGATGCAGGGCAAAGGCTCGCTCTTCGGCGAAGACATTCAGACCTTGCGCCAGATGATCGAGCAGGGCGACTTCGTGATGAAGCCCGGCGGTAAGGTCGAGGAGTACAATCCGCTCACGTCTTATACCGGCTTCGTCAAAGGCAACGTACGTCTGGCGCGCGGGGACTTGCGCATCGCGATCGACGCAGGCAACGGCGCGGGCGGACCGACGGCCTTGGCCGCACTCGCGGCCGTGGGCGTGAAACCCATCGCCTTACTATGTGAGATGGACGGTCGCTTCCCTGTCCATCATCCCGATCCTTCGCAGCCCAAGAATCTCGAGCTTTTGCGTAACACCGTGCTCGAAAACAACTTGGAGCTTGGCATCGCGTACGACGGCGACGCAGATCGGATCGGAGTGATCGACGGACGTGGCAACACGATCTGGGGCGATAAGCTGATGATCTTGTTCTCGCGTGCGATCCTGGCTCGGCAGCCGGGCGCCGCGATCATCAGCGAGGTGAAATGCTCGCAAACCATGTACGACGACATCACCAAGCATGGCGGTCGCGCGATCATGTGGCGCACGGGTCACTCGCTGATCAAGAAGAAGATGAAAGAAGAGCATGCGGCGCTCGCTGGTGAGATGAGCGGTCACATGTTCTTTGCCGATCGCTTCTTTGGTTTTGACGACGCCGTCTACGCGACCTTACGGTTGCTGGAGATCGTGGCGGCCAGCGACATTCCTTTGCATGAGATGTTGGCGGATGTGCCCGAGACGTTCGCGACCCCGGAATTGCGCGCGGATTGCCCGGATGAGCTCAAGTTCGCGCTCGTGGAGCAAGTGCTTGCACACTATCAGCCCAGCCATCGTGTGATCGATGTCGATGGCGCGCGCATTCAGTTCGACGGCGGCTGGGGTCTGGTGCGCGCTTCTAATACGCAGCCCGTGCTCGTGTTGCGTTTTGAAGCCGACACCGAGGAGCGGCTGCGCGAGATTCGCGGCGAAGTCGAAGGCGTGGTGGCACGCTTGAGCGGACGCCCGCTCACGGACGCAGCGCACTGATCGCGCGAGCCTTCGCTGGATCCGCCAGCCTGCGCTCGCATCTCTTACGTCACGCGCTTCTACACCTGCACCTCAAGCCCAAGGACTGAGAACGCCATGAGTACCCTAGAGATTACTTCGGCCAACTTCGAGAGCACCGTCGACACGAACGAAATCGTGGTGCTCGATGCGTGGGCGGCATGGTGCGGTCCCTGTAAGCAGTTCGCGCCGATTTTCGAAGCCGCCTCGGAGCGTCATCCGGACGTTACCTGGGGCAAGCTCGATACGGAATCGCAGGCTGAGCTTGCAAGCGCCTTTAGCATTCGCTCGATCCCGACGTTGATGGTGTTTCGCCAGGGCATTCTGTTGTTCTCACAAGCGGGAATGGTGCCTGCGAACGTGCTCGACGAGCTGATCACCAAGGTGCGCGAAGTCGACATGGACGACGTGCGCAAGCAGATTGCCTCGCACCAGCACGAGCATGGGCCCGACTGCGATCACGACCACGATCAGGATCACTGAGCTGAGCGTTTGGGCAGCGGTGCAAGCGTAAGGTCGACCTGCGCTACCTTGTTGCCCGCTTGACCTACTTGCGCGACGAAATCGTTCGGCGACACGGTCCGCTCCACGGCTTCGTGGCCACGCTTCCAGATCAACAGTTGCTCGCTCTGGTCAAGCTTGAGATTCAGGATGCGCGCTTCGGGCGCAAAGCCCACGACCTGGTAGACCTTGGCTCCGCGCGGCGTGGTCACAACGCGCACACTGCCCAGCTCGCTGCGCGGTGTGCCGACGTTTTGCGGCAAAAGCGTGTCACCGAGCTCGAGCGCAGCACCGGACTTGAGCGCGGCACCCGCCTGCAGCGCGACTTCGTAGCGCGGCCCTTCCGGCGTCCGCTCCCACTCGGCTGCAGCCGGCACGAGCACGCGCGTGGGCGTGGCGCCATCTGCGATGGCAACGAATTCGTGCGCCACACCCAGCGGAAGATGCTTCACGGTGGCTGGACCCGTTCCCACGAACCGTAAGATCTGCGCGCGCTCGTTGGATACGTGAATGACCAAGTCACCGCCCTGGGGCGCTTTTACCACGGGCCCAACGGGTAAGGTCAGAGCCGGATTCGGTGCCTCGCCACGCAAACGTTGCAGCACGTCTGGGCGCAGCACGGCGATGGTAGCCACCAGTCCGAACGCCAAGAGCACGAGCGCTATACCGCCGACAGCGCCCTTACCTTTCGGTGCGCTCGACCCGTCAGGCGCGCGCTCCGAGATGGATTCAAGACCACGCAGCTGCGATACGGCCGGCCTGCTATCCATGCCCGATTGCGCGGAACGGTAAGAATGGGCATCGACCACGGTCTTTGCGCCCACGCTGCTGGCGTGGGGTGCGTCGAGGAAACCTACGTCTTCGTGCCCATCATCGAGCTGCTCGACGGCGTCGCGGATGGTGTCGTCGTGCTGACGCGGACGCTGGCTGGGCCCATCCTGATCGCGTTGACGCGGTTGAGTGATGTCGTCGGGGCTTTCTCGCGTGGGCTCGTGTTCGACGCCCAGCAGACTGCTCAGCTCTTGGTCGAGGTCGTTAAATGTAAGCCTGGGCGCTGCGCGACCTGAGGGTCTGTCGCCACGCCCGGTTTCGCGCACCAAACGCGCCAGCACACGCCGAGATGCCTTGCGATTGAGCGGAACGAGTGCCGCTTCGAGGTCATCGCGCATTTGGTCGAGGGTCCAGCGACCGTCGAGCGGTCCCTCTTCGGCCAGGCGCATCAGTGCTCGCGTGGGTGCCGGACCTGCCACGACGAGCAGACTGGTGAGCACACCGTGCAAGCTGCGTGCGGCGCCCTCTTGATCGGTGGGCTCCGCGGTGGGCAGCGAGACCAAGCCTTCGTCCGACACCATCAGACTGCCGAGCGTAGCGACCAAGGGAGCATGCGAAAGCATGGCTTCGCACGCTTCGAACACGACGAAGGTACCGATCTCGCTCGGCAGCGACGCCTGGCGCCGCCTCAACGAACGGACGAGCTCCTCCCCCGTGACGCCCCCCGTTGCGCTCATCCGCTCAGACTCCCCACCTGCGCTTTGGCTGCGCGCTGCGCCTCCGTGCTGGGACGAATTCGCACGCCGGACTCGATGAGAAAGTCTTTCACCTGCGCGACGGTATAGATGCCGTCATGAAAGATGGAAGCAGCGAGCGCGGCGTCTGCACCCGCCTGCATCAGACCCGCGCGCACATGCTCAAGAGTGCCCACGCCACCGGATGCGATCACGGGAATGCCCACGCTATCGACCACGGCGCGCGTAAGCAGCAAGTCGTAACCATCGCGCGTTCCGTCGCGATCCATGCTGGTCAGTAAGATCTCGCCCGCGCCGAGCGCTTCGACGCGCATGGCCCATTCGATCACGTCGAGCCCCTCGGGCGTGCGACCCCCATGCGTGAACACTTCCCAGCGCGCAGGTTCGCCTGGGCCGCTCACGCGCTTGGCGTCGATCGCGACGACGATCGCTTGCGCGCCGTAAGCTGCGGATACTTCGCTCACAAAGCTTGGGTTGCGCACGGCGGTGGTGTTGATCGAAACCTTGTCCGCTCCAGCCATCAACAAATCACGCACGTCATCGCGCACGCGTACGCCACCGCCAACCGTAAGGGGCGCGGCGATATTTTCGGCGGTGCGTTCGACGACGTCGAGCAGAATGCGGCGTTGGTCGCTGGACGCTGTGATGTCGAGAAACGTGATTTCGTCGGCGCCCATGGCGTCGTAGCGAACTGCGCATTCGACGGGATCGCCCGCATCGCGCAGGCCCACGAAGTTCACGCCCTTGACGACTCGACCCGCTTTGACGTCGAGGCACGGGATGATGCGTTTGGTCAGCATGGAGGCGTTCCTGCGCAGACCGCGAACGCTTGCTCGAGCGTGAACGCACCACTGTAGAGGGCACGACCGCAAACCGTCGAGCGAACGCCCGCTACCCGCAACGCCGTCAGATGTTCGAGACTGCCGATGCCGCCCGACGCAATCACGGTCGCGCGCACACTCGTCTGCAACGCGTAGGTGGCCTCGACCGCGGGACCTTCCCGTGTGCCGTCGCGATCGATGTCCGTGTACAAGATTGCGGCCACGCCCCAACCATCCACTTGGCGCGCGACCTCGGTCACGGGTTTGCCGGTGGATTCAACCCAACCTTCGACCGCGATAAGGCCGCCCTTCGCATCGAGCGCGACGACGACGCCACCGGGATGATCGCCGCATAAACGTTGCGCAAGCTCGGGGTCCTTGATCGCGATCGTACCGAGCACCACGCGCGAAGCGCCCGCCGAAAACCAATGTTCTGCGGTCTCACGCGTGCGAATGCCTCCCCCGACCTGCACCTGCAGCGTGGGCGCGGCTTTGAGAATCGCTTCGATCACCAGAAGATTGCCCGGCTTACCAGCGCGGGCGCCGTCGAGATCCACCACATGCAAACGCGTGGCACCTGCATCCAGGAAGCGTTTGGCTTGGCCCGGCGGATCATCGGAGTAGACCGTAACCTGCGCGTAGTCCCCCTTGTGCAGACGCACGACCTTACCATCCAGCAAATCGATGGCCGGGATCATTTCCATCACACGCCTCCTAGGAAGCGCGAAAGCACGACGTGCCCCTCGGCTTGGCTTTTTTCGGGGTGAAACTGACAAGCAAATACGTTGTCTTTGGCCACGGCCGCGCAGAAATCGAGTCCGTAGTGCGCGCGGCCCACGACGATCGATGCATCGGTTGGCGCGCAATAGTAAGAGTGCACGAAGTAGAAGTAGGCGCGTTCCGGCAAGAATGCGTGCTGCCCTTGCACCTCGTTCCAGCCCATGTGCGGGACCTTGAGCCGCTCGCTTGTCAGCGGATCGCGCGTATCGCGCCCAAAACGTACGACTGAGCCTGCAAAGAAGCCGAGGCCGGCTTGGCCTTCCGCTTCTTCGCTGGCCTCGAACAAGAGCTGCATACCCAGACACAAACCGAGGTAAGGCGTGCCGCTCGCGATCACTTCGCGCAGCGCTTCACCAAACCCATGTTGTAGAGCGAGTGCACAATCGCGAAAGGCACCCTGCCCGGGTACGAGCACTCGCGCAGCTTTGCGCAAAGCATCAGGTTCGGCGCTGATCGTCGGCTTGCCGCCCGCGCGTTCGACAGCGCGTGCCACGCTGCGCAAGTTGCCCAGCCCCAAATCGGCGATCACGACGTCATGGTTCATTCGGACAACGTGCCCTTGGTGGAAGGTACGCCTACCACGCGCGGATCAAGCTCGGTCGCTTCGCGCAGCGCACGCGCCAGAGCTTTGAACGAGATTTCGATGATGTGATGGAGGTTCTCGCCGGCGTGCAGCTGCATGTGCAGGTTGCATTGCGCACCACGCACGAAGCCCTCGAAAAAGACTTCGGCGAGCTCCACATCGAAGGTGCCGATCTTTGCCTTGGGCATCGGCACGCGCCAGACAAAGAACGGGCGCCCCGACAAGTCCACGGCGCACGTCACAAGCGCCTCGTCCATGGGTAAGGTCGCTGCACCATACCGACGAATGCCGGCCTTGCTGCCGAGCGCATCCGAAAAAGCCTTACCGAGTGTGATGCCCATATCCTCGGTCGTGTGGTGCCCGTCGATCTCCACATCACCCTTCGCATCGATCCCGAGATCAAACAGCCCATGCCGCGAGATCTGCTCGAGCATATGACTCAGAAACGGTAACGGCGTGACGATCGAATGCTTGCCTGTCCCGTCGAGGCCTAACTCGATCGTGATCTGAGTCTCGCTCGTCTTGCGCTGCACTCTGGCGGTGCGCGGGCTAACTGGTCCCGTCATAACGCCGCGAACATAGCACGCGCGTCGAGCCCGGCTGACTTTGCGGCCGCGTGGTGTGGTGCGCGCTCAGTCGGTCGGCACGTCAACTGAGGGTGGCGCGAGCTTTTCGTCAAGATGCTTGAGCAGTAGCTCGATCTGAGCGTTGCCCTTATCGCGCGCTAGAGCGAGTTTCAAATTGACCCGCGAATTGCCCCAATCGCCAGCCTTGTAAGCCTGTTCGGCCTTGGTTGCGAAGGGGCGTGCGATCGGGTTTTTCACTTTGATCGGCCACTTGCCGATCTCGGCTGCTTCCGGGGGTGGCGCCGCATTGGCATCAAAGCGCATCTTCCCTTGCGCAAGTCCCAGGTCGTAGCTCTTGCGCCGCTTGGGATCGCATAGGATGCGGTAGGCCTCTGCACCACGACGATAGATCTGAGCCGCGCGCTCGACCCTGGTCTCGTCTGCGCCCGTGCCCTGAAACTTATCGGGATGATACTTGGCCGCAAACACGTGGAAGGCGCGCCGCACCTCATCCGCCGGCGCATCGTCAGGGATCTGCAGCAGCGTGTAGTAATCGAGGGCGTCGAGCGGATCAGCCATGCATTCCTCGTTCGGCTCGCGCTATCCGACGAGTGCTTGTTGGCGTTGTTGCATGCGCGCGATTTCGTCGTCTTGGACGGCGCCCACGAGATTGATACGGATACGTTGCTCAATCCCCGTTTGCACATCGCGGGCGCGCACCTGCAACGTGCCATCTGCATCCATCACAAACGTGACTTCGATCTGAGTCTTGCCCCGCGCAACCGGACGCAGCCCTACTAGCTCCACGGCACCAAGCTCCTGATTCTCGACGAGCTTTCGTGATTCGCCTTGGCAGACTTTGGCGCGCACGGTTTCCTGGAAATCCTGACTGGTGGTGAACGTTCGGCTCTGCTCCACGGGAATCGCAGCGTTGCGTTCGATGATGACCTCAGTAAAACCGGCCACGGTTTCGATACGCAGGGACTGCGGCGTCACATCCAACAACAGCGGCGCGCCGCCTTGAGGCAAGGCAAAGCTGTCCGGGGCTTGAGGGCTCATCGAAGGCATGCGGCTTTCGCCAAACTGTCCGAGCTGCACGCCGCCGAGCGGCGCCCCCAGCGCCTCCATGTTGGGCACTTCGAGATCGGGCAGCGACAAACTGACAGTGTCATCGTCAAGCATCGGCAAGGGTAAGGATGGCCCCGGCATGCCACCAGGCAGCGGAGGAGGCACAGCTTTGCCCGGTATGGGAGGCAGTGCGCCTACGGCAGGAATGCCCATTTGAGTGCGCACAGCCGCAGCCGCACGTGGCACCGGACGCTTGGGTTGAAAGGCGGGCCCGACGGGAATTTGGATTTCGCCGGTTTTGCCTGGCGCAGGCGCCGCAATGCGTTTGAGGGCCACGCGGCCGATCGCCGTTCCTGCGGCCGCAGGCTCTTTTTCGACCGCCCCAGCCAGCGCCGCACCTTGAATCGCGGCCCCTTGCGCCACGACGAGGTCGGGATCGATATTCGCCAAGGGATCGCGCCCGAAATACTCCTTCACCATCGCACGCACGATCGGCATGCGCGTACCGCCACCGACGAGGATGATTTGATCGAGCTGCGTGGGCCGCATGCCGGCGAGCCGCAGTGCCTCCTCGCACACGTCGAACGTGCGAGCCATCAGCGGACGACACAGTTCCTCGAGCTTGGCGCGGCCGAGGTGGTACTTGAGGCTGAGGCCCGCGCCACCTTCGCCATAGCCGAGCTCTTCAACCGTAAGGTCCACGTCCTGCGTGGTCGAAAGCTGACACTTGGCCCACTCGGCCGCGGCACGTAAGCGCTCGTAGGCCTGCGCGTCGTTGCGCACGTCGTAGCGGGTCTGCGCCAAGAATGTGGCGACCATCTCATCGGCCACGAGCACGTCGAGATCATCACCGCCCAAGAACGTGTCACCGGCCGTGGCCACCACTTCGAATACGTCGCCCGCAAGCTCGAGGATCGTGACGTCAAAGGTGCCGCCGCCAAGATCGTAGACAGCCACGCGCTCGCGGGTCTTGCCGCCACCGCAACCGTAAGCCAGCGCGGCCGCCGTAGGCTCGTTCAGGATGCGCAACACATCGAGGCCGGCCACGCGCCCGGCCGCTTTGGTGGCACTTCGTTGCAGTTCGTTAAAATTCGCAGGCACCGTGATCACCGCGCGACGACACGGCATCTTGAGCGCTTCTTCCGCTTGCGCCCGCACCCCGCGCAACACGAACGCGCTGATCTCGGGCAGCGTGTAGGTCTCGCCGCGGGCTACCACCAGCGCGCCACCGGTCGGTCCTTCCTCGAACGAAAATGGCAAACGCGCCGTGGCACGCCGCACTTCTTCGCTCTTAAACGGACGCCCGATCAAGCGTTTGACGGAATAGATGGTGTTCGGCGCATCGACGAGCCTGCGCTCGCGGGCTGGATAACCAGCCAATACGTCGCCGCTCGGGTGAAACGAAACCACCGACGGGAAGAGCTTATTGCCCTCCGCATCCGGCAGCACCTGAACACGACCGTCCACCGCCGCGGCGACGACCGAATTGGTCGTGCCCAAATCGATCCCCAGAACGGGATTCCCCATAGCTAGCGATCGTACCACGGTCACAAAAGCACCCGTCTACGTTCCTGACGCGACCGCACACCCGTCAGGCTTCGGGCTCGCCTTCAGGGTCGCTCGCGGGCTCCTCTGCCTCAGGTGTGTCTTCTACGACAGCGACCGGTGGAACGGATGCGCCCTCGGGCGCGGCGGCGGCTACAGGAGCGCCCTCGGGCGCGGCCCCGCCTTCTTCTTCTTCGTCACGCGGAATCGGCTCCACATCGACGACCTTCTCGTTTTCGCCAAGTCGGATCACGCGTACGCCCTGGGTATTGCGGCCGGTTTCGCGAATCTCACCGGTGCGCGTGCGAATCACGACGCCCGCATCGGTGACGCACATCAGCTGATCTTCCACGCGCACCAGACACAAGCGCACCAGATCGCCGTTCCGTTCGCTCATGTCCATGGCGATGATGCCAAGACCGCCGCGACCCTGTAAGCGCCACTCACCGACCGGCGTGCGCTTACCAAAGCCGCGTTCGCTGACCGTAAGGACCTGCTGCTCGTCGCTTTCGATGACGTCCATACCGACCACGCGATCGCCCTCACGCAGCTCGATACCCTTGACGCCCATGGTGTCGCGACCGGTGGCGCGCACATCCTCGACGTCGAAGCGAATCGACATGCCCTTGGCCGTGCCGATCACGATATTTTGGCCCTTTTGTACGGTGCGCGCCGCGAGCAGCGTGTCGCCCTCTTCGATCGCGACGCCGATGATGCCGGAAGTACGAATGTTCGAGTACGCATCGAGCGACGTGCGCTTGACCTTACCATTCTTGGTGCAGGTCAACAGATCGGCGCCTTCCACGAACTCGCGAATCGGCACCACCGCCGCCACGCCTTCGCCCGGCTCCATGCCCACGAAGTTCACGATCGCGCGACCACGCGAAGCACGCGCTCCTGGCGGGATCTCGTAGATCTTCTTGTGGTAGACCTTACCCTTGTCGCTGAAGAACAAGATGTGCGAGTGATTGCGCGCCACGAACAGCTTGGTAACGAAGTCTTCTTCCTTCGTTTCCATGCCACGTGAGCCGCGCCCCCCTCGACCTTGCTCGCGATACTCGGTCACAGGCACACGCTTGATGTAGCCCGCATGGCTGACCGTCACGACCACGTCTTCATCGGCCACGAGATCTTCGATGCTGATGTCGCCATCGGCCGGCACGATCTCGGTGCGACGCTCGTCGCCGTAGCGCGCGCGAATCTCGACGAGCTCGCCGCTGATCACGCTCATGAGCAGCTCGTCGCTGGCCAAGATCGACTTGAGCTTGGCGATCAAATCCGACAGCTCGCCGTACTCACGCGCCAAACGCTCGCGCTCAAGCCCGGTCAAGCGCGACAGACGCATTTCGAGGATCGCCTTGGCCTGACGCTCACTCAGGTAGTATTCGCCACGCAGGCGCGCCGTTTCGATCTCGGACTCGGGGCGACCCGCGCGACGCACGAATTCTTCCAGGCCAGCGAGCGGCAGCTTCATCAACGCCGCGCGCGCGGTTTCGGAGTCGGGCGACTGGCGAATCGTTCGGATCACGACGTCGACCTCGGTCGTCGCCATGCCCAAGCCTTCGATGATCTCGCGCTGCCCTTCAGCCTCACGCAGTTCGAAGCGGGTGCGACGGGTGACGACTTCGCGCCGATGGGCGATGAAGTGCTCAAGCATCGCCTTGAGCCCCAGCACCTGCGGCCGACCCGCCACGATCGCCAGCTGAATCACGCCGAACGTGCTCTGCAGCGGCGTCATTTGGTAAAGCTTGTTGAGCACGATCTGGCCCATGGCGTCGCGCTTGAGCTCGATCACGATGCGCATACCGTCGCGATCGCTTTCGTCGCGCAGGTCGCTGATGCCCTCGATGCGTTTTTCTTTGACCAGCTCGACGATCTTCTTGAGCAGCTCGCTCTTGTTGACCTGGTAGGGGATTTCGTTGATCACGATGTGCTCGCGATCACCCTTACCGGCCATGGGTTCGATGATGGCGCGGGCGCGCATCAGAATACGACCCCGACCGGTCTCGAGGGCCTGACGAATACCGCTCGTGCCGTAGATGAAGCCGGCGGTGGGAAAGTCAGGTCCCTTCACGCCGACGCGCCCTTTGGCTTCGTCGTCGAGCATCAACTCTTGCGTGGTGACTTCGGGGTTCTCGATGATCCGTAAGGTCGCGTCGATGATCTCGCGCAGGTTATGGGGCGGCACGTTCGTGGCCATGCCGACTGCGATCCCGCCCGATCCGTTGATCAACAGGTTCGGAATGCGCGACGGTAAGACCAGCGGCTCACGCTCGCTCTCATCGAAATTCGGCCCAAATTCGACGGTATCTTTGTCTAAATCCGCGAGCAGCTCGCTCGCCAAACGATCGAGGCGCACCTCGGTGTAACGCATGGCGGCAGGAGGATCGCCGTCGACCGAGCCGAAGTTGCCCTGCCCATCTACGAGCGGGTAACGCATGGCAAAGTCTTGCGCCATGCGCACGAGCGCGTCGTAGACCGACTGATCGCCGTGCGGATGATACTTACCGAGCACGTCGCCGACGATGCGCGCGGACTTCTTGTGCGCGGTGTTATGCGACACCTTGTTCTCATGCATCGAGAACATGATTCGCCGGTGAACGGGCTTGAGGCCGTCGCGCACATCGGGGATCGCGCGGCCGATGATGACGCTCATGGCGTAGTCCAAATAGGACGTACGCAGCTCGTCTTCGATCGCGACCAGGACCTTGGTAGATTCAGCCATAATTTGCGGGCGGACCCTACCACACACGGCCCTATTTCGCACCGCTTCGGAGCCTGCTAAGGTGATCAGATGTGGCGTCGATCATTCCTGTCCGCGCTAGCAGCCCTGAGCCTGCAGGCGGTGAGCTTGGGAATCGTCGCTACCAGCGAGGGTTGCAACACCACGCCCACCCTGCCGTTGCCCCCGCCAGTGGTGGCTGTGGGCAGTCCCAATACGCAGGGCTTGATCACGGTCAGCGGCCAAGTTCTGCCCCTGGCCTATGTGTCCGTGTTCAACGAACGCACGGAATCAGGCGTGATCATGCGCGCCGACCGCAAGGGCGATTTCGAGGTCGAGATCGAAGCCGAGGTCGGCGATTTGATCAGCGTCTGGTCCGAAATCGACGGCGAGCTCAGCGAGCGTAAGCATCAGAACGTGCCGCCTCCGCGCTGAGGGTCGGTCGCTCGGCCTCACGCCTTCTCACCCGCGACCGCGACGCGGGCGGATTTTTTGACCGGTCAGCGCACCTAGTCCTACATCCCATATACCGCCTGACGAGGGCTCTCGGGCAACGTGCGGTAATGGAGTGCAGATGGACACGGCGATGCGAGATCTGGATCAGCTCCGCGAGCGCGGAGATGAATCGACTGGACGCAAAATCGGACTGTTCGCGATGGCGTCACTGCTCTCGATAGCGGCGGTATTCGCGATGGGCATCATGATCGGACGTGGTGATGCGACAGAAGTGGCCGCGCCGAGCGATCCGTTGGCGCAACTCGCGCTCAGCCCGTCAGCGCAAAATGCAGACAATGCCGTAGGCGTCGACATGAAGCCTGAATCGCTGTCATTTCCGAGCACCCTTACGGATCGTGAAGACCCCGCCGTCGAAGCCACCGTGCGTGCCGCAGCGCAAGAAGCCGCGGCACTCGAGGGACAACCGATCGCAGCAGCGCCCAGCCCGGCGCGGATGGTCGAGCCTCCTCCCGCTGCGGCGGCCCCCAGCATCGAAGTGCCAGCTTTTCCCGCAAGTCGGGAAGCGACCGAAGACACCGGTCGCCTGGCGCGCGTCGCCAAACACGATCCGTTGATCGCCCACGCGCTCGCACCAACGGCCGCGGCCGAGCTTGCCCCGCACGGTCATGAAGGTGCCTACACGCTGCAGGTCGTGTCGTACGAATCGTCAGATCAGGCCGAGCGTTTTGCGAAGAACCTGCGCACCCGCAATCACAAAGCCTTCGTGGTGCAAGCGGAAGTGCCCGGTCGTGGCCGTTTCTTTCGTGTGCGCATCGGCCCATTCGAGGCCCGCAAGGATGCTCTCGACTATCAATCGAGCTTCGAGCGCGATGAACACATGCACACCATCGTCGTTGGCCAGACGAACTCTTAGCGTTTCGTTTAGAATGGCAGCATGGATGAGCAGACACTCCATGCGCTGTTGGCCAAGGGCGTCCAGCACAAAGCTAGCGACGTTCTACTGAAGGTTGGGCAACCGCCTGGTTTTCGCGTCGGTGGCGACCTTCACTACATGCAGGCCGATAAACTCAAGGCGACTCAGACGCAGCGCCTCGCAGAAATCGTGCTCACGCAATCACGCTGGACCGGGCCGGTCACGGACTTACGCGAGTTCGATTGCTCGTATTCGGTGCCAGGCGTGGGTCGATATCGCTGCAACGTCTTTCGTCAGCGCGGCTCGATCGCCATCGCATTGCGAGCCATTCCGATCGTGATCCCCACCTTCGATCAACTGCAACTGCCGCAGGCCGTGCGCAATTTTTCCGAGCTCGATCGCGGCTTAGTCTTAGTGGTAGGCGCCACGGGCAGCGGTAAGTCGTCCACGTTGGCATCGGTCATTGGCGAGATGAATCAGACGCGACGTTTGCACATCGTCACGATCGAAGATCCGGTCGAGTTCATCCATCAAGATGCGCTGTCTTCGATTTCGCAGCGCGAGGTAGGTCAAGACACGGTGTCGTTCGCGAGCGCGCTGCGTGCAGCCTTGCGTCAGGATCCCGATACGATCTTAGTGGGCGAGATTCGCGATGAAGAGACCATGGATATCGCCCTGCGCGCCTCGGAAACCGGTCACTTAGTGCTGTCTACTCTACATACGCAAGACGTGGCGCGCACGGTCGCGCGCGTGCTCTCCTTGTGCGGCAACCTCGACCCGCAGGAGACGCGCGAACGTTTTGCGGATGCGTTGAAGGGCATTTGTGCCCAGCGCCTCGTTCCCAAGCTCGAAGGCGGGATGACCGCCGTATGCGAGGTTTTGGTCAATACCGGCACCGCACGCGAATCGATCCGCAAACCTGAGGGTAACCTTCCACTCAAGGACGTGATGGAACGCGGTGTCCATCCTTATGGGATGCAGACGTTCGAGATGCACCTGAAAGAGATGGTGCGCGCAGGCCGTATTAGCGTGGAAGTGGCACGCGGAGCTTTGGCGTAAGGTCGCAGTCGCCACCTTACTTTTGAGCCACCTTACTTTTGCGCCAACTTGCTCGACTGCTGCTTCGACAACTGCTTGGGCGCGTCGATCAGATAATAATGTAGGGCTTCGCGCGCTACAAAACCCGCTTTGATGCGCCACTTGGGCGAGTTCACGATCAACGCTGCCACGGCGATGGTGGGCTTGTCTGCAGGGGCAAACCCCACCCACCACGTATAACCGCGATAGGGGCGCTCCTTACTCAAGGTGCCCGTCTTACCCGCGACCGAGATACCTGGCAGGAACGGGTTGCCGTGGGCATCGAAGAAGGTCTTGCGCGCCGTGCCTTGCGTGATGGTGGTGCGCATCATGCGCGCAAGCTTTTCCGCAGTCGCACGTTCGATTACCGCGCGATGAAGCTCAGGCTCGCTGCGGGGCATCGCATGCCCCTTGGGGTCCACGATGTGATCGATGATCTGCGGACGCATCATGCGGCCCTGATTGGCGACTGTAGCCGCGATCATCGCCGCATGCAGGGGCGACATGTGCATGTGCCAAAAGCCGGCCGCCGTACGCGCGAACTCGACCGGCTCGACGGGCACATCCAGGCGACTCGGCTCGGTCTGGGCATCAAACGGTAAGGTCTGGCCAAAGCCGAACGCGCTGGCGTAACGGGTAAGCTTTTGGGCATCGAGATGTTTCAGCGCAAGCTTTCCGAAAACGACGTTGACCGATGAGCCGAGCGCGCTCGAGAGCGAGACGCATGCGCTATCGAGACGTGGATTGTCCGTCAGCTCGCTTCGCGTAAGCGCGCTAAAGCCGCCGTGATAGCAAGTGGTGGTGTCCGGCTGCACGCCGTGGTCCAGCAATGCTGCGCTCGTGATCAGCTTGAACACGGAGGCCGAGGGCGCCGAAGCATCGAGCACTTGATCGCGCATGCCTGGCTCCGCGCTCGAATGGCTTACATACGCGAGCAACCTGCCCGTGGCGGGCTCCACCGCGACCACGCCCCCAAAGGGAACATCGTACTGATCGAGCAAACGCGACACGAAGCCATCGAGCCCCGCGTGCAGCGTCAACACGGCCGCGTGATCCCTGGCAAGCGGTGAGCGCAACGAGCCATCGAGCATGGGCGTGCGCACGCGTGGATCGAAGTCGGCCAGTAACTGATCGCGCGTCAAGGGCTTGGCGCGGGCCAAGGGCTTTGCGACGCGCTCGCTGACAGGCGCTGCATCCGCCGAGCCGATGCCGAACACCAGGGCGCACGACAGAAAAGTGAGCGACACGCCGAGCAAGGCGGATTTGGGGCCAGGCCGCATGACAGCACGCTAACGAAAGCGAGCGCGGCTAGTCCAAAAACAGGTGCGACACTGTGCGCCTAGGCGGTGCGCGCGATAGCTTTTGCGGTGCGCGTAGATCGCTTTCCACGCGTGCGAGCACGCGCCCAAGGAGCCCAACGTGAGCCAGCAACTCTCCATCGATTACGCACTCGCCATGGCCGACAGCATCGGTAGCCGTGGTGGCTTGAGCACAGAAGCCTTCGACGCCGAAGCCCACAGCGTGGCGCAAGGCGTGGCGCGCGTGCTCGCCCGCGTGGACAAAGGCGAGCTCGGTTTCTACCGATTGCCCCGCGATACTGCGCAAGTTGACGCCTGCGATCGCGTGGTCGAGAAGCTCGGCGCAGGCTGCGACGATATCTTGGTGCTCGGCATCGGAGGCTCTTCACTGGGGCCGCGCGCAGCCGTCCAGGCGCTGTCCAATCCGCTCGCGAGCAGCGGGCTTGCGCCCGGGCCGCGCATGCATTTTCCGGACAATAGCGACCCGTGGTTGTTCGATGCGCTGCTCAAGAAGCTCAACCCGAAGAAGACCCTTACGCTCGTGATTTCGAAATCAGGCGGCACCGTGGAAACGGCGGCGCAGCTTTTGTGCGTGAAGGCATGGATCGAAGCCGGCGTGGGCCCTGCCGGTTTGGCGCGGCATTTGATCGCCGTGACCGACCCCGCGCACGGCACACTGCGGGCATTTGCCAGCCAGCACGGGCTCGAAACCCTGAGTATTCCGAGCAACGTGGGCGGGCGCTTTTGCGTGCTCACGCCTTGCGGACTCTTACCATTGCGGCTGATGGGGCTCGATGTTCGCGCCATGCTCAAAGGCGCCGAAGCGATGGCCACACGCTGCGCGAACCCGGAGCTACGTCAAAATCCGGCGGCGACGTTGGCTGCGCTGCACGTACTACACACGCGTCTATTCGATCATCGTATCCACGTGATGATGCCGTACGCCGATGCGCTGCGACCTTTTGCCGCCTGGTTCGTACAACTTTGGGCCGAGAGCTTGGGCAAACGAACCGACCGTCAGGGACGCGTGGTCGAAAGTGGCCCCACGCCGCTCGTAGCGATCGGTGCCACGGATCAACACGCTCAGGTCCAGCTGTTCATGGAAGGTCCACGCGACAAGCTCGTGACCTTCATTTCCGTGGATGAGCCACGAACGGACGTGACCATTCCGCACAGCGAAGGCGAGCTCGCCTATTTAGGCGGACATGGCTTGGCCGAGCTTCTGACGGCCGAGCGTCGCGGCACGGCGTTGGCCTTGGCGAGGAACGGTCGGCCCAGTTTGACCGTTCATTTACCGCGCTTGGACGCTGAACAACTAGGTGCCCTCTTCTTCCTATTTGAAGCGGCCACTGCGTACGCGGGTGAGCTCTACGACATCGATGCGTTCGATCAGCCCGGCGTGGAGGAAGGTAAACGCCTGGCTTTCGGCTTGTTGGGGCGCACAGGTTTCGATGCGCAACGGCAAGCAGTTCAAGAGCTTGAGGCGAAGACGTCTACACGTGATCGGGTGTGAAACCGCCCACCTCTCATCCAACGCACGCTCAACTAGGGTGCAGCGCGCACCTTCAAGCACCCGCGTGGTGCAAGCGAAAGCGCGGCTTTCGGTCGGGAGCGATCGCGCGGTAGACTGAGTGTCGTGACGAAGGACCCGTCTCGAACGTCCCCAGAGAACACGGTCGTCACGATCGTGTCGTCGAACCCAGCGCGCCCCGACACCAGGGATGCGTGTCTGGTGATGATCGTCGGCGAAGAGATCGGCAGGCGTATTCCGTTGGCCGAGTCAGACGTGACGATCGGACGGTCTTCAGGATCGGTATTGCAGCTCGACATCGACAACGTCTCGCGCAATCACGCAGCGATCGTGATGACGCCGCTCGGGCACGTGATCCGCGACCTCGGATCGACTAACGGCACGTTCGTGAATGATCGCCGCATCGCGGAGCACCGGCTGCGCGATGGCGATCAAGTGCGCATCGGTCGAGCCACGCTCAAGTTTTTGACCAGCGGCAACGTGGAAGCGCAGTACCACGAGGAAATCTACCGCTTGATGACAATCGATGGCCTGACGCAGGTGCACAACAAGCGCTTCTTTGGCGAGGCGCTCGAAAAGGAATTCGCGCGTAGCGTGCGCTACAAGCACCCGTTCGCATTGGTGATGTTCGATATCGATCACTTCAAGAAAGTGAACGATACCTACGGTCATCTCGCAGGCGACGAAGTGCTGCGCGGCGTGGCTCAGCTCGTACAAGGTAAGGTTCGCAGGAACGACACGACGGCGCGAGTCGGCGGCGAAGAGTTCGCTGTTCTTGTACCCGAGGTTCTGTGCGAAGGCGGCGTGACGCTGGCCGAGAAGCTGCGCAAGTTGATCGAAGACGAACCCTTTATGCACGAAGGCGTACGCATCCCGGTCACAGTCAGCCTTGGCGTGGCGGCTTGGCACGCTGGCGTGCCCGATGCTGAGACTCTGCTCAAGGCTGCAGATGCCAAGCTCTACGAGGCCAAACGCTCAGGTCGCAATCGCGTCTGCTCGTAGCGCGAGCTAGCGCGCGTGTTGGTCGAGCCCAGCCAAGCTGTGAACAACGGCGCTATTCGCGGGCGATAGCGAGTGCCAGTCCGATACGACACAGCTCAAGGCGTAAAAGCGGATCGTCCACGTTGGAAGCGATGTAGCTCGATAACGCGGGCTCGCGTTGGGCAAAACGTACCAGCACGTCGCCTTGCGATGCGAGGTCGAGCTGGCGATATTCGACGGTCACATCGTCAAGCGGCTTGCCTTGTGCCTGCCGCCAGCATTCGGCCAACACCTCGGCGTGAAAGACTATGTGGACGATGCTTTGGGCGCCACCTAGGCGCGGAGCTTTGGAGCTCAGGTATTGACTGATGTTCGGCTGTGCTTGCACGAAACCGCCAATCGCGAGCTGCGCATAGCTCGCATCTTTCATGCTCTCCGACACGCGGGCGACGACTTTGGCAACGATCGCTTCCGAAATGGCCATGTGCACATCCTACGCTAACGCCAGATGCGGCCGCAGTTCGCGCGCTCGGCTCAGCCGAATACGCTGCGCCGCGCGGCTTTGGCCTTGTCGACTAGCGACTGCAGAATCGAGCGAATCTGCTCATTCACGCGATGCACCACGAGCGCGTCATCCGCCGAGTGCTCGCCATAGGCCGATAAATCGATGGGCTCTCCCACGACCACACGCCATTTCACGGGAGCGGGCAACAAGCCAAGCGGCCCGAGCCAAGGAAACGTAGGCGTGATGGGCAGATAACTTGCTCCCAGTGGGCGACCCAGAGCGGATATACGTGCCAGAAGTGGGTTGGTTTCTTCCGCGCCAATGATCGCGGTCGGAATGATCGGCGCGCCCAGCTTGAGCGCGAGCTTCACGTAGCCTCCGCGGCCAAAGCGCTGCAAGCGATAGCGATCGCGAAACAACTTGCTCGAACCTTGCGCGCCCTCAGGGAACACGGCGACCAAACGATCCTGGGCCAGCAAGCGCTCGGCGTTCTCTTGGCACGCGCGCACGGCACCCAGACGATTCATGGTCACGCCTAGAAATGGGTAGTGAAACACGGTGTCTTCAGCGAGCCAGCGCACGGGCGGCAGGCTTGGACGCGCAACGCGTAAGGCCGTACGTAAGACGAGACCATCCCATGGTAAGGCACCCGCACGATTGGCTACGATAAGCGCCCGTCCCGAAGGGGGCAGGTAGTCCGCGCCTTCCACGTCGACGCGAAAGTAACGTTTGACGAGCGCCTCGAGCGCCGGGCGGGCGCGCTCTTCGAAATGCGGATCGAGGCCGAACTCATCGACATCTGCGCTCAGATTGCGAATGGCTTGCGCACCGTATTGACGGAAGTAGTAGTCGTTCGTATCGAGCTGTTGCGCGCTGCCCACCATGGCCACTTCATCGCGTTTGCGATGGCCACTTGAGCTCTTGGTCAAACGATCTCGACCACGTGCGGGCTCGGCAGCGAGCTCGCTATCCTCGGCATCATGGCTGAGCGGATACGAGTGAACGGCGGCCATCGGCACGGCCCCAGAATCGCCGAACACATCGCCATCATCGTCGAAGTCCGCAGGTGTGGACGGATCTGACGGTTGCGCAACACGGGCCGCAACAACCTCAGGTTTTACCAAGACGTCGAGGTCGGGCGTGGCTGTCTTGTTCGCAGGCTGCGGGGCAGTTGGCTTGTCCGCAGCAGGAGGGGCAAGCGAAGGCCGACGCGCCGAGGCACGGGGCTTTTGTTTCTTTTTGCCCTGGGCCCGTGACTTCGAATCCCTGGGCGCCGTTTGCGGCGCTGCAGCGGGTACGGGTTCGGGCTCAGGACGCGGAGGAGGGGAGCTAGCAGGGGAGCTAGCGGGCGAACTAGGAGGCGAACTAGGTCGCGCAGCGGGTCGCGCGGAGGGTCGCTTCACACGATCGGGCGGCGTCATCCGTAAGCCTCCGTGAGTAGTCGCGCTTCTCGCAACCGTAAGGTCGCCCCAAACTCGAGCACGGCTTCACGCGTGGTGTACGCCGGCGAAAATCCGAGGTCTGTTTGGGCGCTCGCGCCATCGCCAATGCACAGATGGCGCAAGTAGCGCAGCATCGGCGCGGGCACGTCCGAAAGGCCCGCCAGCCACATCAGCTTAATAAATCGATGAGCCATGAAATGCGGCACCGGCAAGCTCGATCGGCCCGCAAGCTTGATCACCGTCGACACCGGCAATACTCCCTGCGCCACGATATTGAACACGCCTGGCACATCGCTCTGCACTGCCACGCGCAAGGCATGCAGCGCATCGACTTCGTGCACGCACTGCAGCAGCGGATCGAAGCCGAGTAAGGTCGGCACCATGCGCCGCGAGAGCCAACGCGTGACGTAACTTTCCACAGTCGGACCGAGCAACGGCGCAAAGCGCAGCACCGTCACGCACGCGTCGCGTGAATCACGTGCGTAGGCTTCGAACTGGCGCTCCACATCGATCTTGTCCGTCAAAAATGGCGTAGCGCGCAGGCCGCGCAGTGGATGGTCTTCGCTCAAGAAGTTAGGATTGTCCGAGTGCGGCCCATACAGCGCCACCATGGATGCCAGCACCAGCTTCTTCACGCCTTGTTCGCGACATGCGTTGAGCAGATGCAACGTGCCGACGCTCTCAAGCTCGTGGGCCCACGCCATGTTGCGCGAGGGGCTGTCGAGAAAGCCGAGATGCACCACGCTGTCGACGCCCTCTACTGCGAAGATCTCCGCCATGCGCGCTGCCGCGTCGGGTTGCGTACGATCCACGACGTAGCTGCGTGTCTTTGGACCTGCGCTGACCGGCGTCTCGTGATCGATCACGACAAGGCGCCGAATACGCTCATCCTCTTCGCACAAACCGAGCAGATTCTTTCCGAGAAACGTCCGCGGTCCTGTGACCGCGACGACGCGCCCGCCTCTGCCCGAGCCCGAAATTTGATGCTTCGGGTTGCCCACGATGCCCCCGTTTTCGCCCTGGGTCATAGCTCCCGTCCCGATGTGGCGCGACGATAGGCGGAGGCATCCAGACGGTCAACGTGATACTCAGCACGCGCACCATCATGGGAGCAGACAAGCGCAGCGCATCGAATGAAGCGACCGTCTTCGGTGAGAGAAGCGCACGCCCATCTCTAACAAGCACGCTGCTCGCGCTCGCGCTTTGTAGCGTCGCCTATCTGTACGCATTTCCGTATCAGCCTGCGATCAACAATCCGAACGAGAACGTTCGCTTCTACATGACCGCGGCGATCGCCGAAGAGGGTAGCTACGCGATCAACACCCTGCGCACGCGTTGGGGCTGGGTCAACGACGCGGGGGTTCGCAACGGCAACTATTACAGCGTCAAAGCGCCCGGTACGAGCTTGCTCGGAGTGCCCGGTTATTGGGCTTATCTGCGCTGGTGCGAGCTACGTCATCAACCCCTCGATCGCACGACTGCGCTTTGGGTTTGCCGCGTCAGCGCGAGTATCGCGCCCATGTTGTGGTTTCTGTTTTACCTGCATCGCTTTCTAGGTCGCGCAACCGCCCACGCGGCCTTGCGCGATGCCACGTTTTTTTCGATAACACTTGGCTCCTTACTTTACGGTTACGCGCTCTTGTTCGTCAGCCACACGCACAGTGCGTGGCTTGCGTGCGGCGCACTCATTTGCATCACGGCCCCTCAACCCTTCACCCGAAGTCGCGCCTTCGTCGCAGGGCTGCTCGCTGCCAGCGTCACGCTGTTCGAGTACCCGGGCATTATGGCGTCACTGCCACTCGCTCTGTTCGCGCTCGCACGTATGGGTCTTTCGCGCGCACCGTTCATCGCTGCCGGCGGTACCTTACCGGTCGTCGCCATGATGCATTTTCAGTGGCGCGCCTGGGGCAATCCACTCACGCCCGGGCATCGCTTCCTCGAAAACCAGGCCTATCGTGCACTCTCGGAGGAAGGCTTCTTCGGCGCCACCGGCTTTCATCTCGAGGCTGCTGGTGGCTTACTGTTCGACCCGGGCTATGGCTTGTTGGCGCTCACTCCGATCTTACTCATGGCACCTCTGGGCGCATGGGCCGCGCTGCGCGAGCCCAAGCTACGTACGCAAGCGTTCACCGCGCTCGTAGTCTGCGTGCTCACTTACGGAGCCATCTGCACGATGAACAACTGGCGCGGCGGTTGGACGGTGGGACCGCGCTATCTCGCGGTCACGGTGCCCTTGCTCGGTTGGCTCGCACTCGTCGGGCTCGATCGCATCGCAGCGCGTGCACGCTTTCTTGCGTACGGCTTTGCGCTGGGCGCCACCGCCGCCGGAATCGTCCTGTCTGGTCTGGTGAGCGTCTACTACCCGCACGTGCCCGAAGTCCTCGCGCGTCCCATTCCCGACCTGATTTTACCTTTGATGCGCGAGGGCTACGCGCCGTTCAACGCCGGCCACTGGCTAGGTTGGGGTGGCACGCAAGCCATGCTGCCTGTGTTGCTCACGTTCGTACTCGCCTGCGCTGCGGTCGCCTGGTCCGCATTTCGTGATCTCGACTGGCTCGCGCCCCGATCGCGGAGTGCATTGCCGCGCGCCTTGTTGGTGTGCGTCACGTTCGCTTGCGCAACCGTTCTGAGCTGGCCCGCATGGGCCGCTGCTACTCCGCAGGCAGCGGCCACGCGTTCGCGCGCTTTCGTGATGCGCACGTTTCGGCCGCGGGCTCACGCTTCGCATCAGGTCGCAAGAAAAAAGCAGAGCGTGAGATCACGCGAGGCGCGCGAGCACTGAAGACCTCTTGTCGCACATTGACGCAGCCGTGCCCCCTCAAAATCTCCTGGTTAGATTCGCCTTAACTTCTGGGGCCGGCGCCACCTTTGGCGCTACAGTAAACAAAACGGCGCCGCCATGGTGGGGGTGCGTTGCGGACCAAAAGCACGAGATAACATGAGCGACTCAGACGAAAAGTTCGCACCGGATTTCGATGATCAGGAGATGGACCTCTCCGAAGAGATCCCGCTTCTGCCAATTCGCAACGCAGTTTTATTTCCCGGCGCAGTGGCGCCATTCGATGTGGGTCGCGAGAAGTCTGTTGCTCTCGTGGAAGACATCGAAAATCAGAGCCAACCGATCATCGTGATCTTCGCCCAGCGCGATCCATCCACGGATGATCCAGGCCAAGAGCAGCTTTACCCGGTGGGTGTTGCGGCGCGCGTTCTCAAAGCGCTCAAGCACTCCTCGGGTAACTACAGTCTGATCTTGCAAGGGCTCGTGCGTGTGCGCATGGAGCACGTGAACGCGAGTGCACCTTACCTTAAGGCGCGCGTATCGCGGCTCGATGAGCCCAAGACCGAAGACGTAGAGACTGAAGCGCTAGCCATGAGCTTACGCGACATCGCGAAGCAGGTGATTCAGTTGATGCCCGAGCTGCCGCGTGAGGCCGGTTCTTTGATCGACTCGATCCAAGAGCCCGGCCAACTTGCGGACTTGGTCGCCGCCAATCTCGACACGCCGGTGGACGAGAAGGCGACCTTGCTCGAGACACTCGACGTCAAAGAGCGCATCCGTAAGGTGCTGCGTCTGCTGACACGCCAACTCGAGATCTTGAAGATGCGCGAGCGCATCAACAGTCAGATCAAAGAGGAGATGGGCAAAAACCAGCGCGAGTACGTGCTGCGTCAACAGCTCAAGGCGATCAAAGAAGAGCTCGGCGAAGAGGACGGCGATCAGGGCGACCTCGATGTGCTCGATGAGCGCATCGCAAAAGCCAACTTGCCCAACGAAGCTGAGGGTGTGGCGCGTAAGCAGCTCAAGCGCCTACGCACGATGCAAGTGGGCAGCGCTGAGTACACGGTGGTGCGCACGTACATCGACTGGATCCTGGATGTGCCCTGGCACAACGCGACCACCGACAAGATGGACATCGCTCAGGTCCGTCAAGTGCTCGACGAAGATCACAGCGGCCTTGAGAAGGTCAAAAAGCGTATTGTCGAGTTCCTCGCTGTCCGCAAGCTCAAGCCGGACAAGAAGGGCCCCATCCTCTGTTTGATCGGGCCGCCCGGCGTCGGCAAGACCTCGCTCGGTCGCTCGATCGCACGCGCGCTCGGACGTAAGTTCGTGCGCAACTCGCTCGGCGGCGTGCACGACGAAGCTGCGATTCGCGGTCATCGTCGCACCTACGTCGGCGCCCTACCCGGGCAGATCATTCAGGGCATGAAGAAGTCGGGCACCGTGAACCCGGTATTCATGCTCGATGAGATCGACAAGATCGGCCATGACTTCCGGGGCGACCCGGCGGCAGCGTTGCTCGAGGTCTTGGATCCGGAGCAGAACGACACGTTCTCGGATCACTACCTCGAGGTACCTTACGATCTGTCGCGCGTGATGTTCGTGGCCACCGCGAATGTTGGCGACACGATTCCCGCACCGCTTCGCGATCGCATGGAGATCCTCGAGATCCCCGGCTACACGCGCCGCGAAAAAGCGGACATCGCACGCGTGCATCTGATTCCGAAGCAGATCGAAGAACACGGCCTGACCAAGGAAATCCTGACCTTTGCGGACGCGTCCGTCGCGGCTGTCATCGATCACTACACGCGTGAAGCAGGCGTACGTAATCTCGAGCGTCAGCTCGCGAGCGTGATCCGCGGCATCGCAGTGAAAGTCGCCGAGGGCCATCACGGTCCCTACAGGATCGAAAACGAAGACGGCTTGCGCGAGTTCTTGGGCGCCCCGCGCTTCTCTTCGGAAGTTGCCGAACGCACTTCCGAGCCGGGCGTGGCCACAGGCCTCGCATGGACCTCGGTCGGCGGCGAGATTCTCTTCATCGAAGCGACGCGCATGCACGGTCAGGGCAAGCTGCAGCTCACTGGCCAGCTTGGCGACGTGATGAAGGAGTCCGCGCAAGCGGCACTCAGCTACGTTCGTACGCGCGCCAAGATGCTCAACATCCCGGAGGACTTCCTGGAGAAGAGCGACTTGCACATCCACATTCCGGCGGGAGGCATGCCAAAAGACGGCCCGAGCGCAGGCGTGACCATGATGACCGCGATCGTTTCGTTACTCACCGATATCCCTGTCCGCAACGACGTGGCGATGACCGGCGAGATCACCCTGCGCGGTCGCGTGCTGCCGGTAGGTGGCATCAAGGAGAAGGTGCTCGCCGCCCATCGTGCGGGCGTCAAGCACGTGATCTTGCCGGAGCGCAACACGGCAGACCTCGAAGAAGTGCCGCAGGAAGTGCGAGATGATCTCGAATTCCATCCCGTATCTAAGATGGAAGACGTCATGCGTTTCGCGCTCACCCATCCCGAGAAGCTCGACTTGGGCCCACCTGAGAAGAAAAAAAAAGCGGGTAAGAGTCCCACGGCTCAACCCGCGGGCTGAGTTGTAGAAGGCGCAAGCCTGGCAGGCGCGGACGCTGCTTGCGCAGCTCAGGGAACAAGGGAAGACACACGGAGGGCGCGCTGGTCGCGCCTTTCGCGTTCCGTCTGTTGTTCACCTGGCGCGATGGGTAAGCACGGCCGTAAGCCATGCACTCGCTCCATCATTTTGCTAGACCGACTCGGATGGCAAACAAGCGTGCGGCCGTGCTCGGTGCTGGATCGTGGGGCACGACCCTGGCCAAGGTGCTCGCAGAGAACGGCTACGACACGCGCCTTTGGGGCCGAAACCTCGCTCTGATCGACGAGATTCAGCAGCGTCGCCAAAACCTGCGCTACTTGCCCGGCATCGAGCTACCCGAGAATCTCACGGGCGTGCGCGATATGGCGGAAGCGCTCGCGGACGTGGAGCTCGTCAGCATCGTTGTTCCTTCGCATGCATTGCGAGAGCTCGCGCTTGAGCTCGCACCCTTGCTACCGCGCGACGTCCCGATCGTGAATGCCATGAAGGGCATCGAACAGCACACACTGCAGCTGCCCTCGCAAATCTTGCATGAATGCTTGCCCGCGCAGTTGCATCGTCAGCTTACGTTTCTGAGTGGACCGAGCTTTGCCAAAGAGGTCGCACAAGGCTTTCCCACGGCCGTGTTGATGGCGGGCAGCGACTTATCTTTCACCCACGCGGCGCAACATGCTTTCGCGAACTCGCGGCTTCGCGTGTACAGCACCGACGATGTGATCGGCGTCGAGCTGGGCGGCGCGCTCAAGAACGTGGTCGCCATTGCAGCGGGCATCGCAGATGGCATGGAGTTTGGGCACAACTCACGCGCGGCCTTGATCACGCGCGGCCTCGCTGAAATCGGCAGGCTGGCCCAAAAGCTCGGGGCCCATCCCCTTACGGTTAGCGGCCTTTCGGGCATGGGCGATTTGGTGCTGACTTGTACGGGCGATCTCTCGCGTAATCGCCACGTGGGCGTGGAGCTGGGGCGCGGCCGAGGGCTCGCCGAAATATTGTCGCAAATGACCATGGTGGCCGAGGGCGTGCGCACCTCCCAGAGTGCCTACGCGCTAAGTCAGCGCGAGGGCGTGGAGATGCCGATCATTGAGGGCGTTTACCGCGTGCTCTATCAGGGCTCCGACCCCCAGCGCGAGCTTGCGGAATTGATGGCTCGGACGCCACGGCCCGAGCGTGATCACTGAGTCTTCGTCCGCTCTGCTAGGCTAGGTACGCATGCCCAAGTGGCGCCCAGATTTACCTTACTTTGTGCTCTCGCCCCTGCTGATCGCAGCAGCCGGCGTGCTCAGCTACTACACGTGGGAGACGGCGACGCGTTACGAAGAGCTTGGCGCAAGCTCGATCGCGCACAGCACGTTGTTGCTCGTGGAAGAGAAAGTCGACCGCATCGAGCAACAGATCATCGCCACGGACAACGCTGTGTTCCACATGGTCGACGTGAGCGATCCTGAGGGTTTGCGTGCGCGCTGGTTGCCGTATGCCCCGCGTATTTCGCCGAGCGTGCGCGCTGTCTTGATCATGACCGAAGACCTTCAGGTCGTGGATTACGTGGCGCGCGCTTCCGCCAATGACGAGCGCTCATTTTTGCGCGTGTTCAAGAAGGACCTGTTGCCCGAGATCGAGCTTTCGACGCTCGAGCCTGAGCGTTTGCACCATTTGCACACGTCTCACGCGGGCGTGAGCTACCTGGTGTCCTACAAGCTCACCGAGCTCGACGGTCAACGCTTTTTGCTCGCAGCGCATCACGACACGGGCTACCTGGTGCGCGAAGATTTTCCGCGGCTGTTCAGCAGCGACGAAGCGCGCGCTCAGTTCAACGTGGTCGACGACGACAACCGCCGCATGTTCGGCGAGAGCCTGCGCGATTCGGGTGACTACATCGTAGGCGTGCGCTTTCCGACCACGCTCTATCGCTGGCGCATGCAAGTTGCGCCCAAAGACGCGCCGCTGCTCGAAGAGCAAGCGCGTCAACGCGAGTTCAACAAAGCATCGCTCATTGCCTTGTCGGTGTTGGTATTGCTGTTGGGGGTGGTCTTTCTGCTCTACGCAACGATCAAGGAACGCAGGCTCAATGCGCTTAAGAGTGACTTCATCGCGAATGTGTCACACGAGCTGAAAACGCCGTTGTCGGTCGTGCGTATGTTCGCGGAGATGCTGCTGACGGAACGCGTATCCTCGGCCGAAAAGAAAAAGCAGTATCTCGAGATGATCTGTCGCGAATCGGAGCGCTTGAGTGGCCTGATCGAGAACGTGCTCGACTTTGCGGCGCTAGAGCGCGGCAAACAGAAGTTCGAGCCGCAGGAAGCAGACCTGGCAGCGATTGTCACGCGGGGTGTTGAAACCGTAAGGCATCGACTCGAGAGCACTGAAGTAAGGTTGATGGTTCCGCCCAACGTGCCGCTCGTAGTCGTCGATGAGGATGCCATCCTGCTGGCGCTGATCAATCTACTCGATAACGCCGCAAAATATGGAGAAGGTACAGCTATCGACGTGGGTATCGAAGTGCAGCGCCGTGAGCTGTTGATCACCGTCCGTGATCGCGGTCCCGGTATTCCGAAAGAAGATGCGCGGCGCGTGTTCGATCGGTTTTATCGCGTGCCTCGGCCGGGTTTGGCGGTGCGAGGTTCAGGCATCGGTCTGTCGTTGGTAAAGCACATCGCAGAAGCCCACGGCGGACGCGCGTTCACCAACAACGCGCTCGATGGCGGCGCGATCGTAGGCTTCTCAGTACCCCTGCAGCGCAACACGCGAGAGGCAGCCAAGGGACAGAGTTTGAAGGACGCACCTGAAGGTGTATCGTCGTGACGGCATGACTGTGGGCACGGCGATTCCGGAGGGCACCGACCAACCGCAGCAGAGGACGATTCTTCTCGTGGAAGACGACCCTGCCCTGGCCATGGGACTGTGCGATGCCCTGGAGTTCGAGGGGTTTCGTGTGCATCACTGCACACTCGGCCGCGACGCCATCGAGCATGCGCTGAACCACGCGCCTGGCTGCATCATCCTCGATTTGATGTTGCCCGACCTCAACGGCTATCAAGTGTGCGAGCAAATCCGCAAGGGCAACGCGCGCATTCCAATCTTGATGTTGACTGCGCGCAGCCAAGAAGCGGACAAGATTCGCGGCCTCGACGCGGGCGCAGACGATTACGTCACCAAACCGTTTTCTGTCGGCGAGCTGGTGGCGCGCATTCGCGCGATTTTTCGTCGCTTGGCGCGCGAGACCGAGCCAGACGCTTCGTTCACGGTCGGCGATGCCCGCATCGACCCAACCGCTCATACGCTCGTGCGCGCCGGCGTCAGTGAGCTGTTGTCATTCTACGAGGTCGAGCTCTTGCGCGTGCTGCACGAACGTGCGGGTCAGCCAGTGTCGCGCGACGATATCCTGCGGCGCATCTGGGGCATCGAAGCCAACCATACCAATCGCACCGTCGATAACTTCGTGGTCAAGCTACGTAAGAAGATCGAGCCCGAGCCGTCCGAACCCCGGCATATCCTCACGGTCTATGGGCTCGGCTACAAGCTCGTGCCCTAAAACCTCGTGAATTGTCGTTCTGAAGCAGCGCGCAAGGCACTTTGCGGCGTGAGGCCAGCCGCGCGCCGTGCTTGACCTGACACAGGGGCACCGCTAGAAGGTACGGCAATTCCAGCATTTCCGCAGGCTGCGGAGACACTCGGTGGGGCGTGCGCGAACCAGGCAGCGAAGGAAGTAAGCGTCGCGGAACAGGCTGGTACGTAGGCGCGGCCGTGTTTTGGCTGTTGGCGTTTTGGCTGATCACCGTGGGCCTCGCCTCGATCATCCCAGAGATTTTCTGGCCGGGCGCAGACCCACACGCCAACGCCCAAGGTTCGTGTGCAGAAACCTTGTTGTCGATGCGCGAAGAGCTTTTGACGCGTGCCAGCAAGAGCGTAGAAAGCGCCGCTTCGACTGGCCAACGAGAAGAGTTGTCAGCGTGGCTCGAAGCGTGGGATCACCGTCTGCAAGGAGCGATGGCCACCTGCAGCGAAACCGAGCGTAAGGCTGCGACCGAGCTTTCCCGGCTGCGCTTCGGCATGAGTGGCCTCATCCAACGCTTCGACCTCGAACAGACTCCGCACATCCGAAAAATCGACGCGCTACTCGAACCGAGAGCGCCTTCTACTGCGCCTTAATCGAAAGGGCCTTACTGATATGAGCGACGAGCACGAGATCCCAGACACGCGAGAAATCGCACCGACTTTCGATGCCCTGCCGCTATCGGCCCCCGTGCGACGCGCACTCGCGGAGCTCGGCTTTACGCATCCCACGCCCGTTCAGCTCGCCGCTTTTGAGCCCGCCGCCAAGGGCCACGACATGATCGTCCAGTCGCGCACCGGCACCGGCAAGACGTTGGGCTTCGGCTTACCGCTCGTCGACCGCATCGTTCACGAAGGACAAGGCCTGCAGGCCCTGATTCTTGCGCCCACGCGCGAGCTCGCACTGCAAAGCCAACGCGCGATCGACGGCATCGGCAAGTACACGCATTTGCAGACCGTCGCCGTGTACGGTGGCGCGCCCATGGACCGTCAGGTGACGGCGCTTCGCCAGGGTGCGGAGATCGTGTCCGGAACACCAGGTCGCGTGCTCGATCACATCAAGCGCGGCACGCTCGATCCGTCCACGATCAAGGTGCTCGTGCTCGACGAAGCCGACGAGATGTTCTCGATGGGCTTTGCCAAAGAGCTCAACACGATCATGGACGCACTGCCTTCGCAGCTGCAGTACCTGTGTTTTTCGGCCACGATCGACAACAACGTGCAGCGCATCGCTGAGCGACGCATGCACGAGCCGCAGTTCGTCGCTCTGTCGAGCGATCAGGTCGGCGCCTCCGAGATCAGTCACTATTACTATCTCGTGCTCGGCGACAAGACCGCGGAGCTTACGCGCATCCTCGAGGTCGAGAATCCCGAGAGCGCGATCATCTTCTGCAACATGAAGAGCGAAACTGAAAGCGTGGCCAGAGCGCTGACGGCGGCAGGCTTCGATGCAGATTGGCTCAACGGCGATTTGCCGCAGCGCGACCGCGAAAAAATCATGCAAGCGACACGCGACGGCAAGTTGCGTTTCATGGTGGCCACGGACGTCGCCGCACGCGGCATCGACATCTCGCACCTCACGCACGTCATCAATTACGGGTTCCCGGAATCGGCCGAACAATACGTGCATCGCACGGGCCGTACGGGGCGCGCAGGTCGCACGGGCACGGCTATTTCCGTGGTCGGTCCGGCCAACTTGGGCGCGTTCTACTTGCTGCGCCTCACGTACAAGATCTTCCCGATCGAGCGCTCGCTGCCGAGTCAGGTCGAGATTCACACGCGCCACGAGACGGACAAGCTCGACCTGTTGACGGCTGCGTTCAAGACCACGCCGATTGGCGACGAACGTGATCTCGTGCGCCGTTTGCTTACGCATCCGGACGCGGAGCGCGTGCTGACGGGTCTTGTGCGCGGCTTCTTTACGGAGCCTGTTCCGGTTGTCGTGCGCTTGCCGGAGCCCGCCTATGCGGAGCCCGCCTATACGGAGCCCGCCTATGCGGAGCCCTACGCCGAGCCGGTGGAAGACGGCGACGCCCCGGAAGCCAGTGATGCGCCAGAAAAACGCCGCAAGCGTCGCAAGCGCAACCGCGCTGAGCCCCTGACTGGAAGCGATGAGGCGGAGCCCCTGCGGGTCGCCGACGTCATTGACGCGGGCCCGGCTGCGATCGAAGATCTGGTCGTCAGTCCGGATCTGGAGAACATGACTACGCTCTACCTCAATGTGGGTCGTCGCGATGGCCTCGAGCCCGGAGATGTGTCGTCGCTGCTCAGCGCGTCGTGCGGTCTAGAAGGCGACGACATCGGACGCGTGCGCGTGCGCGAGCGCCATACCTTTGTCGGTGTGCCGAGCGAGCGCGTGGATGGCGTGATCGCAGCGCTGGCCGGCCAAAGCTTACGCAATCGCGAGCTGCAGGTAGCGCGAGCCCGCGCATGAACGAGTGCCTCATGCCTAGCCTCGTCGTAGGCGTCCTCATGGTCGCGCTCCAGGCATGCGGCCCCGATCCCGTGCCGACTCGACAGCCAGGCTTGACACCCGAAGAGGCCGCCAAGTTGCCCGCCGCCGCGCCCACGCCGGAGCCCGTGGCACCGCCGGCCGCGCCTCCCGCCTTCCAGGATCTCCCAAGCTCGCTCGCTCCCGCCAAACCCAAGTCGACCACGGGTTCCGATACCGTCGCCGCTGTCGGCGCGGACGGCCAGCCCGCAAGCCCCGATGCCAAGCCGGCCGACGAAAAAGCCAAGCGCGACCTGGGCGGCGAGCTGCGCACGGCCTTGGGACAGCCTACCGATTGTCTTGATTTGCAAAAGGTCGTCGATGACGGCGGCAAGATCCTGGTCCGGGTGGCCGCCTACGTCGGGCCCAGCGGCCGAATTACACGGGCGACAGTGACGGCACCCGGCCAAGCCCTCCAAGCCCTGAGCTGCATTGAGCGCCGTACTGTGGCCATCAAAATGAAGGACCCCGTTGAAGATGCCCCGCGCCTGGTGGAAACGGAGCTGAGTTTCCAGATCGCACGCAACCAGGCTGCGCCTCCGACAGCCCCACCACCTGCACCTGCAGCTCCTCCGAGTTACTGACACCATCGCCCTTGAATCGCCTGGGCTCGTTTGAGTACCCTCCAAAGTACCCAATGACCAGCAGTGCGTTGTCAGCCCAAAGTGGCGGTTCCGAATTTGAGCCCGGCCGAGTGATCGGTGGGCGTTTCGAAGTGCAGGGTGCACTGGAGGGCGATGGCTTTGGCCAGCAATTCGCTGCTCTGGACCGCAAGACCGGTCGTCCGGTATCGCTACGCGTGGTGCGTTCCGCGGCGATCGCGAACGTAGTGCGTCCGCATCTAAAAGCTGCGGGCGAGCTGAGCCATGCCAACGTTCTGCCGAGCTTTGGGCTCGCTCAGAGCGAGCAAGGCAGCACGCTCATCGTGCAGGGGCCACTGCTGGGGAAGCATCTGGCGGATTACGCGGCCGCACGTCGCAGCGGTGGCAAACCCGTAAGCCTGCGCGGTGCGTACAACGTGGTGGCGCACGTTTGCAATGCATTGACGGCGATCCATGCGACAGGTCCCCATGGGGCGGTTCGACCCGCCGCCGTGTGGATCGGCGAGGACGGCCGCGTGCAGCTTGCAGACATAGTCATCGCCCGCGCTGCACTCTCGGCCGGCGGCACTGGCGGTTTGAACGAAAACGAGGCCGCATTCCTCGCCCCTGAAATCAAGCTCGGTGGTGCACCAAGGCCGGCCAGCGATATCTTCGGTCTGGGCGCGCTGCTTTACGTGTTGCTGACAGGACGCAATCCCAACGATGCGTTCATCGCGCCTTCCGAGGCCCATCGCGAGGCGTCCCAAGGCGTCGATGCGGAGCTGATGCGCGCATTGTCGCCCGACCCCACGGCGCGCCATGCTTCTCCCGAGGCATTCCGCATAGCGCTGCTCGCTCAGATTTCCGAAGGCGAACAAGAATCGCGCGATGACTTCGGTGTCGACGTTGAAGTCGAAATAAATCTCGCGTCCGTTGCCCCTTCGCGCCCATCGGCCGCACGCGCATCCATGTCGGCAAGCTTGAGTGGGTTGCAAGTGCCCAAAGCGCCGCGTATGCCCAACATTCCGGGCGTCCTGCAAGCCGGGGCGCGTGTCTCCCTGCACGACGACTTTCGCGTCTCCATTACGGAAGATGAGTCCGAAGCCAGCGCCGCACGCGCCCGCCGCTCGCTCGGCGAAGTCGACCTCAAAGACGTGTTGGCGAAGATCACCGAAGATGACTCGCCGCGCTGGATGCTCGTGAAAGCCGGCATGGATCACGGTCCATTTTCGGGTCGGCAGATAGTCAATATGATTGTCCAAGGCGATGCCCTGCGCGACCACGACCTGATGAACACGGACACTGGTAATCGGGGCAAAATCGGCGAGTTCCCGGAGTTCCAAGACTTCCTCGCACAGTACGAGCTAAGGCGGGGCGAACAAGCGCGCGCGGTGGCTCTGCAAAAGAGCGAAAAGAGCGAGAAGCACGGTGCGTTCTTCAAGGTTGGCATCGGCATCGCCGTGTTGGCGCTGATCGGCGTCGTGGCAGGCGCTTACGCGTTGTCGCGCTCGGGTGCGCGTGGCGGCGGTCGCGGCGGAGCCGATGCGGGCGACCTGTACAAGCGAGGCGCCCTGGACATCTCGGGCTCGGCCGGCATCTTGCCGATGCCACGCGGCGGTCGCGGTGGTGCGCGACGCGCTGGCGGCGGCGGCGCGGGCGGCAGCATGTCGTACGAAGATGCGATGATGCAGGCGGTTGACATCGGTAGCGCAGCCGCCGGCGGCGAACAGACGCTTGGCGCACAAACGGTTGCGGGTGTCATGAACCGTAACCTCAACCAAATCTTCGATGCCTGCGTGAAGGGATCCGTCGGTCAGGTAAAGATCGACATCGCCATCGCCGGCAGCGGACAAGTCCTTGGCGTGAGCGTCAACGCAGGCGACGCAGGCTTTCAAAGCTGCGTCGCCAGTCAAGTTCGGCGCGTACGTTTCCCCGCATTCTCCGCGCCGCGCATGGGTGCGCGCTACAGCTTCGGAACGTGACCTCGCAACGGACAACGCTGCTCGCGTTGCTCAGCATGGCTTGCCTGAGTGTTGCGTCCGTCGCGCTTGCAGAAGATGCTCGCTCCCTCGCGCCCAGCTACCTCGAAGCACGCCAACGCGTCCTCGCTCGCACGGCAGTACGCCTAGAGCAGACCTTACGGTTGCTGCCCGATGTGCTCGCGGCACGCGTGCAGATAGGCCAAGCAGATGCCAGTCACGCGCAGCTCGATGAAACGTTGCCCAAACCGCGCATGTCAGCCTGGCTCAAGCTCTCAGGCCCCGGCCCCAGAGACGAGACCGTGCGTGCTTTGCTCGCATCCGCAGTGCCGGAAATCTCCCCAGAAACCATCCACATCGCGCGCCAGCGACAAGCACCCCCCCAAGCCTCGCCTCCCGCCCTGCACGAAGTGGGGCCGTTCCGCGTAACGGCGGATACGGCCCCTTGGTTACGCGTACTGCTTGCGAGCTTGTTCACCAGTAACGTGGTGCTGTGCACAATAATCTTCGCGCGCCTGCCTCGAGCACGCCCTTAGTGAAGGCTACCGCGCAGAAGTACCCTGAATGTGCGTAGACACAGACGGTACCCCTCACTAGACTCGCGCGCCTGTGATCGAGCTACGCGACGTCTCCCTGAAGCTGAAAGGGACGTTCGTGCTTCGCCACATCAATCTGCAGATCCCGCCGGCCGGCGTGTTCGCGTTGATAGGGCCAGGCGCGAGCGGCAAAAGCGTGCTGTTCAAAGCCATCACAGGCTTGCTCAAACCAGAGCACGGCAGCGTGCACATCGAGGGCGAGTCGATAACGGGCATGCACAACCTGGAGCTCGCGCGAGTCCGTAAGAAGATCGGCATGCTGTTTCAGAACAACGCGCTCTTCGATCACATGAGCGTGGCTGAAAACATCGCCTTTCCGTTGCGGCGCCTGTTCGATTACTCGGCGGAGGAGATCCGTCAGATTATCGCAGAGCGTTTGGCGCGCGTGTCGCTGCCTGGTTTCGAAGAACGCTTCCCGCCGGGATTATCGGGCGGTCAGAAAAAGCGTGTGGGCATCGCGCGCGCCACCGCGCAAAAAGCGCCGATCGTGCTCTACGACGAGCCCACCGCCGGTCTCGATCCCGTCAACAGTCAGAAGATCTACAACCTGATCCGTGACGAGCAGCGCGCCCAAGGCAGTACCGTGGTCGTGATTTCAAGCGACGTGGGCGGTCTGCTTACTATTGCAGACTGCGTGGGAATGCTGCATCGCGGCGAGCTGCTGTTTTCGGGAACGGTCGCAGCAGCCAAACACAGCGGCATCCCAGCCGTGCATCAGTTCGTGCATGGCCTGACAGACGGTCCGCTATGAGCTTGCTTGCTCCTCACGAGACGCCGGCCGAGACGCCACGCCTGCTGCTCGCACCTGAGCATTTGGGCGCCGCTGTCCTTTCGATCGCGGCCGAAGTCGGCGGCATTGGGGTGCTCGCCGCCCGCCTGGTCGCACGGCTCTTGCCGCCGCGCATCGATCGCTACGAGCTCATCCGCAACTTGCACAAGATGGGCGTGCGCTCGGTCGGTATCGTGTCGCTGACTGCGCTCTTCACGGGTGCGATCATGGTCGTGCAAGCCGCACCGCTCGTCATCCGCTTCAACGCCACGGACGTGATCGGCTGGGGCGCAGGCTTTGCGACCTTACGCGAGGTAGGCCCGCTCTTGATCGCACTGATGTTCAGCGGTCGCGTCGGCGCCAACAACACCGCCGAGCTTGGCACCATGGTGGTCACCGAACAGCTCGATGCCTTGCGCGCACTCGCCATCGATCCGTTGAGCTACCTGATCTTACCGCGTGTGATCTCCATGATCGTGATGCTGTTCGTGCTGACGATCATTGGTGATGTCGTGGCAGTCGGCGGCGCGATCATTTCGGCAGACGCCTTACTCGACGTCGATGCCCATCAGTTCATGAACAGCTTTCTCGAGCTGATCACGCCCTGGGATTTCATGCAGGGCCTATTCAAAGCCATCGCCTTCGGCACGATGATCGCACTGACGTCGTGCCACTTCGGTCTCACCACCACGGGCGGCGCACCGGGCGTCGGTCGCGCCGTCAACTCCGCCGTGGTCGCGGCCGCCATCGGCATCTTCGTCATGGATTACTTCTCCACGTTCTTTCTCAAATGACCCAAGCCAGCCCCCAGCACGTCACGGATCCTGAGCATCCGCCAAGCCTATTTTCGAGGCTTGCGGAAGGTCCGGCGTTGCTCGTCACGGACCTGCGTGAGCTCGCTTCGTTGCTGATGCAGACGTTCTATTACATCGTGCGCGGCAAGCAGGAAAAGGGCGCGATCGTCAAACAGATGTACTCGATCGGCAACGAATCGCTCCTGTTCGTGACCGTGACGATGATCGTGATCGGCATGATCATGGTCGTGCAATCCGCCCTGCAAGCGATGAAGGTTGTGCCCGACCTGAGTATGTTGGGCGGCAACATCATCCAAATGATGGCCCGCGATTTTGCCGCCACCATTTGCGCGATGATGCTCGCCACGCGCGTGGGTGCCGGCATCGCCGCCGAAATCGGCTCGATGGTGGTCACCGAACAAGTCGACGCCTTACGGATGAGCGCCGCCGATCCCGTAGAATACCTGGTGGTGCCGCGCTTTATCGCGAGCATCGTCATGACTATGGTGCTCACGTTTTGGTCGCTGTTCGTCGCGCTCACGGCCGGCATGATCACAGCCAACCTCCAGTTTGACGTCAGCTACGCGACGTTCATGAACTTCGGCTTCGTGAAAGTCGGCGACCTCATCTTGTGTCTGATGAAGAGCGTGGCTTACGGTGCTGCGATTCCAATCGTAAGCTCCCACCGCGGCCTTGCCACCTTTGGCGGCTCGGAAGGCGTGGGCTGGGCCACCACCAGCGCCGTCGTCCATAGCTCCCTCGCCGTGATCATCCTCGACTTAATCCTGAGTGTCTTTGGTTACTTCGTATTCCCCCCCTGACTCATGCCCATCCACTTTCACGATTTGCACAAGCGCTTCGGCGACAAGCAGGTGTTACGCGGCGTCGACCTCAGGGTCGAAGACGGCGAATGCTTTTTCGTGATCGGCACCTCAGGCGTGGGCAAAAGCGTCTTAATCAAGCACTTGATCGGCATTCTGCGCCCAGACGCAGGTGACATCTTCCTCGATGGCCAAGAAGTCTCGCGCCTGTCGGAGCGCGACCTGTATCCCGTACGCATGAAGTGCGCGATGGTGTTTCAACACTCCACGCTCTTCGATTCCATGAGCTGCGCCGAAAACGTCGCCCTTCCCTTACGCATGCACAAGGGCTACACGATGGCCGAGGCCTTGGTCGAAGCAGACAAGCGTCTTGACCAAGTGCACATGCAAGAGTTCTCGAAAGCGTTCCCCGCAGAGCTCGGCGACGGCATGCGCAAGCGCGTGGCGATTGCACGCGCCCTCACGCTCGACCCACGTTATGTCCTATTCGACGAGCCCACGACGTCCCTCGACCCGATCAGCGCACGGCGCGTAGACAAGCTGATTCACGAGCTTTCCGAGCGTTATGGTGTGACGTCGATCGTAGTCAGTCACGACCTGACCAGCATTTTCAGCATTGCTAGCCGCATCGCCATGCTCTACCAGGGCAAGGTGCGAATGCTCGGCTCACAAGACGAGCTCAGGAGCTCAAGCGATCCTGTCGTACAGCAGTTTATTACGGGCCAAGCAGAGGGCCCCATGGAGGGGTGAAGACCATGAAGGGCCTTTCGCTCGAAGTCAGAGTCGGTCTGTTGATCATGGTCGCGCTCGTGATCATGGGTGGTTTCTTATTCTTGCTCGGCGGCGTGCATCTCGAAGATGGCTACACGGTCTACGTCGACTTCAACAATCCTGGTGGCATCAAACCCGGCGCACCGGTGCGCGTGGCTGGCGTGCGCGTCGGCACCGTCGAGAGCAGCGAATATCTCGGCGGCAAGCTCGATCCCAAAACGGGCAAGCGTCCACTCGTGCGCATCGAGCTCAAAGTGGACAACAACATCAAAGACACCATCCACGAGGATGCGCTGTTTTACGTCACGTCTCAGGGCGTGCTGGGCGAGCCGTTCGTTGCAATCGATCCCGGCTCACCTGATCGGCCGGTGTTGCAAGAAGGCGCGGTCATGCACGGCATCGATCCACCGCGTCTCGATCTGGCATTAGCAATGGGATACGAGCTACTCGAGACCATGGTCTCCGCCCTGCGCAACAATCGCGAAGAGCTCGAAGGCTTACTGTCTAACGCGAGCGGCACGCTCAAAGGCATGAACGAGCTGCTCGGCGAGAATCACGACCGCATCAATCGCATCCTGGTCAACGTCGAAACCGCCACGAGTCAAGGCACTGCGCTCATTCAGTCCGTGCGTCAGAACTACGTCGATGGCGCGCAGCCCAAGCGCATCTTCAACAATCTCGACCGCACCTTGGCGGCCACGAGCGAGCAGGCCGGGCCTTTGATGGAAGACGTACGCGGCGCTGTGGCCGATGCGCGCGAAGTGCTCGGACCGGAGCAACGCGAAAAGCTCAAGAGCACGATCAACGACGCAGCGCAGCTTGCCGATAAGGCCAAAGTCACGCTTGCCGACGCGCAACAAATCATGACGCACATGAAGCGCGGACAAGGCACCGTCGGCGCGCTGTTGATGGACGAAGCGGTCTACGACGACGTCCAAGAGATGCTGCGCGACCTCAAGCACAACCCATGGAAATTGTTCTGGCGCGAGTAAGTCATGCGCACGTCCGCGCCGCGCGCACGAGTGACCTTACTGTTGGAGCTCAGCCGCCGTCCGCAACGCCTGCGTCCGGCTTGGTGACAGATCCGGCATCGCGCGCAGTGCCGGCATCGCCTGCAGCAGCGTCGCCCGCTTCGCCGGCAGCATCGAACATGGTGAACGGCGGCGCATCAGTCTGACGCGCCAGATCAGCCAGGCTGCGCGTGCATCGGCCGCTGCTGCCGCAGACCAGGCCTGGCTTGCAGTCACTCAGCGACTGGCACGGCCCGCCACCACCACGCAGGGGTGCCGGCTTGCAGGCGGCCAGCGGCATCAACGTCAGCAGCATCCAGCTCATCCCCACAACGTATCGGCGCGTCGCACGCATCATCCCCACCACGCTATCAGAGCTGGCGTGGGGCAAGCGAGCACGGGCCACCTAGCCGTAAGGCCGAGAACGAATGGCTGCGCTTTCGTGCGCTGTCAGTGTGTGTGTGGAGATCCTCACTTGCAATTGGCACAAAACAGAAGCCAAATGCCCGTACTTGTTCGTCTGTCGCTGACAGCCCTCGTCTTCCTACCGCGCGGGCATGCTAGGCTTTTGCGTGGGTAGGATGACAAGCCCAGGCTAACAAGGAAACCCCAGGAGTTTCGGCGCATTAGAGCTGACGCACCGTTGACATGGCCGCGCTGGCACGGTAATTTTGGATATTCCGCGCAGGCAGGCCCGTGGGACGAGGTGTGGAACCTCTTCTGCGACGCTGGGGCAACAGTAAGATGCCTTTTCGCCTAAGCACGGAGGAACGAAGATGTACGGAGCCCCCATGGACGAGCGCAAGGAATCCTCGGTTCTCTTCAATCTCAAGGAGCTGATGAACCTTGAGGAAGACCGGATCAAGACCGAAGAGGATCACAAGCGTAAGGCCGCGGAAGAGGCCAAGCGTCGCGACGAAGAGAAGCGCCGCGCCGCGGAAGAAGCCGAACGCGAGAAGCTGCGCGCCGAGGAACAAGGACGGCTGGAGGTCGAACGCCGCGCCCGCGAAGAGGAAGCGCGTCGCGACGGGATCATCGAAGCCGAAAAAGAGCGGGCGCGTCTCGAGACGGAGGCCAAGGCGCGTCAGGCCGAGCAGGAGCGCATCCTCTCGCACGAGCGCGACATGCAGCGCATCGAAGCCGAGCGTAGGAAAGGCGTCCATCCGGGTGTGATCGGCGCCATCGTCGCGATACTCACGCTCGGGCTGGCGGGCGGTTACTTCGGCGTGATCAAGCCGGAGCAAGAGCGCGTCGCGGCGGAAAAAGTCGCCGCGGAACGCTTGGCAGCAGAGCGTCAGGCCGATGCCGAACGCCTGCAGCAGGAGAGCGCGCTGAAGCTCCAGCGGGCGCAGGAAGAGGCGAAGATCGCGGCGGCTGCTGCCGGCGCAAAGGCGCGCGAAGACGCGGCGAAGCTGGCAGCGCAAACCAAGAAGACGGAAGCTGCCACGGACCGAGGCAAGCCACGCAAGGGCGGCAAGCCCGGCAAGCCGGCGTCCGGTGCTGGCTCGGCTGCATGCGATCCGAACGATCCGTTGTGCGGGCTCTGATTCTTTCGTGAAGCGTCGCATTTTTGGGCCGCGGGCCGTGACCGAGGCCCTGCGCGCCAATCCCGGCGCCATCTCGGTCGTCTACGTGACCGAAGATGCGCGCACGCAATTGCGCGAGATCGCCGAGCTTGCCGAACAGCGTAAGATCGTCGTCGACTCGCGCAGCGTCGCTGAGCTCGATGCGTTTGCCAAAGGCGAGCGTCATCAGGGCGTGGTCGCCATCACGGGTGAATATTCGTACTTGAGCCTGGAGGAGCTGCTGTCCGAACGGCCTGACGATGCGTTGATCGTCGCGCTCGATGAGATCACGGATCCGCACAATTTCGGCGCCATCGTGCGCAGCTCAGTGGCGCTGGGTGCGCATGGTTTGATCACGCTCAAGCATCGCGCGGCGCCCGTAACTCCGGTGGTGGTGCGCGCGTCTGCCGGGGCAACCGAGCATGCACGCATCGCGCGCGTATCGAATCTCGCGCAGACGATCGAGCGTTTGGTCAATGAGGGATTCTCGGCGCTAGGCTTGGCCGCAGAGGGGTCGGTGGATATCGCGACAGCGCGCAGCGACGGCCCCACCCTGCTCGTGGTCGGCTCGGAAGGTCGGGGACTACGTCGGCTGGTGCGTGAACACTGCACGGCGCTCGTGCACATTCCCATGGCCGGGCCCATCGAATCGCTCAATGCCTCGGTGGCGGCTGGTATCGCACTTTATGCGTTGAGGGTGCCACAACCGTAAGGGGCAAGCCGGGTTACAGCTTCTTTCGGATCGTAAGCCGCGATAGAATTTTCGGCAGACCGAATGCAGTTTGAAACCTACTACCAGCTGCTCGCGCGCTCAGACGTCAAGGAGCTCGCATTTCAAACCAATCGTCCACCGTGCGTGTTGCTCGGCGGCGAGTATCGACCTGTTACCAAGCACTCGGCGACAGAGGACGAGATCCTCGCACTGCTAGCAGAAATAGGGCGCGCCGAGATGCTCGGGCTGATGGACGGCCAGACGAAGTGGGTCTTCCAGCATCCGACGCTGGGCGCCCTCAACGTCACCGCCGGCTATCACGGCTCACTTTTGCAGGTGCGACTCAAGCGCGAAGAAAAGGCCGCGGCGCAAAAACCCGCACGGAAGCCGCCGACGCCACACGACTCCTTATCCTCGGTCGCAGATATCAGGTTCGAGGTGCCTGAAGACTCCGGCTCTGAGCCGCTGGGCGCCAACCAGTTCGCGCCCGTGCCTAGCCGCCCCCAACCCCGTGGTGCAGGACGCATGCTTGACGGAGCGGGCGGCCCGCCGCCGCCACCTCCCCCACCTCCCCCGCCGCCGTTGTTCGATGAGACCGTGCCCGCGAACGATACGTCGCACGATTCGTTCCCGGTTCCCCCCGATACGGCTCCTTCGCTGGACGGGATGACGCCCGAGGTGAGGCTGAACTACTTGCTGCGTGCTGCGCGCGAACGGCACGCTAGTGATCTGCATATCCTTGCGGACCGCCCGCCTACCATGCGCGTCGCGGGCGACCTCGTGGTGATGGGCGCATCCTTGCCGGCCGATTTTGTGGAGCAGATGTTGTTGCCGATCGTGCCCGACCGAGTGCGGGGCGATCTGAATCAGCATGGCGCCTGCGACTTCGCGCTCGCCACCGATCAATATGGACGGTTCCGAGTCAACGTCACGCGTCAGCGCACCGGCATGAAAATGACCGCCCGCCCCATCGGCATGACGGTTCCAACTCTGGCGGAGCTTGGTCTGCCTGAGGCGATCGCAGCGGCCACGCATCAGCATCAAGGTTTGATCGTCGTGACAGGCCCCACCGGCCACGGCAAGACCACCACGCTGGCCGCGATCGTCAACATCATCAACAGTGAGAGAGCCCATCACATCATTACGGTCGAAGATCCGATCGAATATGTGCACCCGCGCAAAATGTCCATGATGTCGCAACGCGAAGTCGGCACGCACACCAAGCAATTTGCCACTGCGCTCAAAGGATCGTTGCGCGAAGATCCGGACGTCATCGTGGTCGGTGAGTTGCGCGATACGGACACCGTGCGCATGGCCTTGTCGGCCTCTGAAACGGGCCATCTCGTGATCAGCACCATGAATACACCGAGTGCGGCCAAGGCGATCGAGCGCTTGATCGATCTGTTTCCACCGGGCGATCAACCTCAGGTTCGCCTTACCCTCGCGGGCGGTTTGCGATTGATCGTGTCGCAGCGTTTGATCCCCAATAGCGACCGCAGCGGCATGGTAGCCGCAGCCGAGCTCTTACCGGGCTCTTCGCCGCTGTGGGCGCTGATTCGTGATGGTAAGACTTTCCAGATCCCAAGCTTGCAGCAGCGCGGCAAGGCGCTCGGCATCGTACGCATGGACGACTCGCTCGCGGACCTCGTTCGCAATGGTAAGACCACGCTCGAGATCGCGCGCGCCTACGCCGAAAATCCCGGCGACTTCGATGCCGTAGTGAGCGGCAAGTCCAATCGCGCGGGCGAAGAGGAGCTCACGGTCGGCAACATCGATCCCACGGCACAGGCCGCGCGCGCCGCCAAAGACGCAATCTTTCGCGGCGCGGGCAAATTCTTCGGTAGCGACAAGAAATAGGCGAGGACCGACGTGCCCCGTATCGACATGTTATTCGATCGACTGCTCGAGCAAAAAGGCAGCGACTTGCACCTTGGCGTAGGTAGCCCGCCCACGGGACGCGTGCGCGGCGAGCTCGTGCCGCTTGGTTCACGAGACGTGACGCAAGCCGAGATGGAATCCTTACTGTTCGAAATCACGACCGACGATCAGCGCAATCAGATCGTCAATCAGTGGGATCTGGATTTTGCCTACCAATATGGCGACAAAGCGCGCTTTCGCGCGAACTACTTCTACAAAGAGACCGGCCTTGCGGCCGTGTTTCGTACGATTCCAAGCAAGGTGCTCACGCTCGATGATCTGAAAACGCCCGAGATCGTGCGCAAGCTGGCGGAGCGTCGCGCGGGTCTGGTGCTAGTCACCGGGCCCACGGGTTCCGGCAAGAGCACCACGCTTGCGGCGATGATCAATCACATCAATCGCACGCGTCCGTGTCACGTGCTCACGATTGAAGATCCGATCGAGTTCGTGCACGAGCCGTTGACCGCGCAGATCACACATCGCGAGGTAGGTCCGCACGCCTCCACGTTCGCCAACGCCATTCGCTCCGCAGGTCGCGAGAACCCGGATGTGATTCTGATCGGCGAGCTTCGTACCAATGAAACGATGAAACTTGCGCTGCAACTCGCAAGCTACGGCGTGCTCGTGTTCGGCACCGTCCACACGAACAGCGCGCCGGCCACGATCGAACGCATCATCAACGCCTTCCCGAACGATGAGCAGCCACAGATTCGCGGCATGCTCTCGGAAAGCTTGGTCGGCATTGTCGCCCAACAGCTGATCAAAACGGCCGACGGCAAGGGCCGCGTGGCGGCACTCGAAATCCTGATTGGGTCGCACGCCGTGGCCTCCATGATCCGTGAAAATAAGGGCTTTCAGCTCAACAGCTTGATCCAGGCCGGCAAAGCGCAGGGCATGCAAACCATGGATATGGCGCTCGAGCGGCTGGTGCGCGCGGGCACGGTGACCTTGCAATCGGCCTTGGAAAAAGCCGAGGACAAGGACACGTTCCGCAAAGCGCTCCAGGTGCCGGCCGGCAACGCCTGATGCCTGTTATCATGCGCCCATGACCCAGGGTGCACAGACGGCAGCGGCGCTGATCATCGGCAACGAAATCCTGTCGGGTAAGGTCGCGGAGCGAAATATTTTCGTGATGGCGCGCGAGCTTTTCGCGCTGGGCGTGGAGCTGAAGCGCATCGTGGTGTGCTCGGATGACATTCCGATCATCGCGCGCGATCTGAATCTGTTGCGCGCCGAGCACGATGTGGTGATCACGAGTGGTGGCGTAGGTCCTACGCACGATGACGTGACGATGAAAGCCGTGGCGCACGCGTTTGACGTGGGCCTAACGCGCGCGCCCGAGTACGAGGCGCTGTTGCGCGACCATCACGGCGAGAAGACCACCGAGATGCATTTGCGCATGGCAGACGTGCCGGCGGGCTCGCGTCTGATCAGCACGCCCGAGATTCCTTGGCCCACCGTGGTGAAGGGCAATGTCTACGTTTTTCCCGGCGTTCCCGAGATTTTCAAGCTCAAGTTCGGCGTGATGCGCGAGGAGCTCAAGCTCAACGGACGCTTCTTTAGCCACGCCGCATACATCGATCTCGACGAGGCCAGCCTGGCGCCGCTGCTCGACACGCTCTCGAGCGAGCACCTGAATGTTAGTATCGGCAGCTATTTATTCTGGGGCACTGGCAGCGATTACCGCACCAAGCTCACGATCGATGGCCGCGACGAAGCCTCCGTAAAGCGCTGTTTCGAGCAGATGCTGGCCGGCATCCCGACCGACAAGCTCGTTCGCTTCGAATAGCGCACGGCCCCCATTTCTCGGTGCCAAGCGGCCAAGACGGCACGGCCTTCGCTTTTTGCTGGTCATCCGGGCAGCGGACTGGCACGTAGCCTGCTTACGAGGAATTCTGATGAGCGCTAAGTTGGCACAGTCAGACACGAAGGTTGCGCGGCCCAAGAGCGCGCCACCACCGACCAAGAGCCCCAGTCGCGTGCGTCGCGGTCTGCACAATCTGTTCATCGCCCTGCTGCTCTTTCTGCTGCTGGAAGACGGATTGCCGACCACTCACGATGGCCATCAACGGGTAAAGGACTTTCTCGATCCCGTGGTCGACGTGTTGGGCTTATGGCAGGGAAATTGGCGCCTATTTGCGCCTGATCCGGACCACATGAACACATGGGTCGAGGCCAAGGTCACCTACTCGGACGGCACGGCATGGGCCTGGAAAACACCCGATTGGCGCGAGCGCAGTCTCTTCCAAAAATTCATCCAAGGCCGGCATCCGAAGTTCTGGGACGCCTTCCGGTTGGACAAGCGTAAGGGTATCTGGCCGCACGTTGCAGACTACGCCGCACGCATCGCGCCCAAGCCCAAGTCCGGCGCGACGCCGGTCAAAGTCGAGATGCTGCGTCATTGGTGGGATGTGCCGCCTCCCAACAAGATCGAAGCAGTAGTGAAAGAGTTCGGTGAGTCGCCTCCCCCGCGCGACAAATATCCGAACACGCATTCTTTCTACACGAAGGTGATCCGGTGACCGAACAGGCCGAGAAGGCAGTGGAGCTGCCCAGCATCCGGAGTCTGTTGCGTTGGCTGGACGCATGGTTCCATGCGCCAGGTGACCCGCACATCGCCTCCATCTTTCGCATTTCTGTCGGCGTGTTGGTCTTCATCAACTACGTCGCCACCGTGTCGTTCGTCGAGATGTGGTGGAGCGAGCAAGGCTTCATGCCTTACCGCGCGAGCAAGTACGTCATCGACAACAACACCTGGACGCTCTTCGATTGGCTTCCGCACACCGATGGCGTCCTATGGACGTGTTGGGGTCTGCTCGTTGCGCAATCGGTACTCCTTACCTTTGGCGTGTTCACGCGCTTTCAGGCTGCGAGCTTGTTCGTTTGGCTGATCACGTTCAACCATCGCAACGGGCTCATCATCGATGGCGAAGACATCGTCTTTCGTCTGATGGTGCTCTTCTTGATCTTCATTCCGGCCGCCGGAGACGTGTGGTCTTTCGATGCCTGGCGCCGCAAAAAACGCGGGCAAATCGAGCTCCCAGTACGCGATGGCTGGGGCATGCGTCTGGTACAAATCGAAGTCTGCTTGATCTTATGGTCAGCCGGCATGGAGAAGCTGCAGGGCGGCATGTGGTGGGGCGGAACCGCGATGTACTACATCATGCATCTCGACGACTTCTACTTTCACTATCCCATCCCGCAGTTCGTTCAGAACTCACTGTTCGTGTCGCGCGTGATGACGTGGGCTTCCCTCTGGATCGAAGTCGGCGCGCCGATGCTGATCTGGTTCAAAGAGACGCGACGCTTTGCGCTGATCGCGATCATCTTTTTGCACCTCGGCATCGAGTACATGATGAACCTGTTCCTGTTCGAGTGGATCATGCTCGCAGGCTGGTTGCTGCATACGAACAAGTCCGATTGGGAGTGGGTGAAGAGTCTTTGGGGTCGGGTGCGCGGTCGGGGCGTAACAACGGGTGTCGCGAAGGCGGCTTAGTACCAACAAGCATCGTCAAGACGCGCGGAGTTTGACGTAGGCGGTTGCTGCCCGGATCGTGCGCGTTTTCGTGTTGCGAGCTGCGCTTGCTGAGCTGACGAAGTCGCGTGCGGGGTGGCTGCGGCGCGCTGCACGGCGGACTCCGATTTCTCCGAGGGGCCTTCGTTCCGCTTGCGCTCCACGAAGGCTGCTTAGCAAAGAAGCGGAGCCTCCCGCCGCGCTGCACGCCGCAGCCACCCCGCCCACGACTTCTTACGGTTTGGTGGACTGACGATCACTGATCGAATGGAGAGAAACGCATGCAGCCGGCATACGGCTTCCGTATGATCCGCGCGCACATGAGACGCCGACACCGCCTCGGATCCTCGCGCACTGACTCTCAACTCGACTCGCAGGGCGTCAGCGTGTCGGCCATTCCCATGCTGGAGCATGGCTACGACGTGTTGGACCAACGAGAAATCGGTATCGGCGGCGCCGCGCCAAAAAACTTCGTGGTCTTCAGGGCATTTCCCAACTTCGGCAAGGCCTACATCGCCAAGAAGCCGAGTAAGACCCACAGCGGCTATCGCGAGTGCATCACGGAGTACCTGATCGCGAGAATCGGGCACGTGTTGCCGTTACGCGTAGCTGAAGGCCGCCTCGCGCGCCTGCGCGTTCCACACGGCCAACCCGATGATGTCCGCTACATGTCGCGATATTTCCTGCGCCCTCACGAGCAGTCGTTGATTCACGGCGTGGAGCTGGTCGCACAGGCTTTCGGCGTCGAAAAGAGCGAAGTCGCCCGTGCGGCTGAAGCCAAGGCTCACGAAAGCCAGTTCTATACGGTTGCAATGATCGATGATGTGCTCGCGGCGGTAAGCGAGTCGGCAGCCATGCATGAGCGACTGCGTGCAAGCTTCATCCGCATGATGGCTTTCGATGCGCTCATTGGCGCGAACGATCGCCATGCTGAGAACTGGAGAACTGTCGAGGACGTTCGTAGCTCACGACTGATCGGGTTCGCTCCCATCTACGATACTGCGCGAGGATTGCTGCTACGGATCTCGGATGCCGATCTAGCTAGTTGGTACGCCCGTGACTCCGCCAAAGAGATCGCTCGGTACGCCAATCGCTCGGTATCGCTTATCGGCACAGGCGCTCACGCTCGTCCCAATCATTTTCAAGTCTTTGAGCAGATGGTGAGCGACCCACGCTTTCGGGGCACGGCGAGCCACCTTATCCACGCGTTCTCTCTCAGCGCGATCGATCAGATATTGCGCAATGATTTCAGTAACCTGGTGTTCCGCATCCGGCTTCGCGCAATCCTCGACCTATTGCGCTATCGGCATGCTCGCCTCAGCGAAATGTGCAAGACATCCCGCCCCGCCGTATCTTGATGAAGAGGGTTGCGTCATGAGTAGCTCAAGTTCTCCGTGGAAGAGGCTCCGCGAACAAGTCTGGGACGTCATCGCGTCTTGGGGCGGGCTTGAGCTGTCTCAGCCGAGCACGCGTGCGCAGCCGGGGCGAGAGATCCGGGTGTACCTCACCCGCGACGGCCGTCGCTTCCACGTCGCTTCGCTCACGAAGCAAAAC
>JBKJIA010000371.1:0-20112 GCA_046598735.1 Polyangiales bacterium | reverse complement strand
CGGTTGATCGCCTCGAATGCCTTCAAATGACTTGGATCGAGGTCAAGCGCGCGCTCGAACAGATCGACTGCACCACGCGCGTCACCGATTTCATCGCGAGCGATGACGCCTGCGGTGTAGAGGTACTTCGAGCCCACCTCGGGTCGTTCCTCCAACTTGGCGATCGTCCCGATGACGGCCATGGCGTCTTGCCATCGGTGGGTGCGTTGGTACAGCGCAAGCAGCTCGTGCAGTAGAACCCGATTGGATGGCGAGCTCTTGAGCGCCTCGCAAAGCGAGGAGATGGCCTTGCGGGGACTCCCTAGCTCGTCACGGTAGAGCGCAGCCACTTCGCACTGCAGGCGCACCCGGTCATCCTCCGGCACGAGCTCCGAAAGCAGGAGCTTGTAGCGAACTACCTTCTTCCACTGCCCTGCGTCCTGGTGCAGCGCCACGATCGCCCCCACGGTCAGCGTGTCAGGCGATGCCTTGAGCGCGCTCTCGAGCATACGCAACGCTTTGCGCGGGTTGCCCTGCGCCAACAGGGCGAGGCCTAGACGGCGAAGTGCCTGAGCTTTGGCCTGCGCGTCGAGCTGCGAGCTCCAGTCGCGCAGCACCCGCTCGTAGCCATCGTGGACTTGCGACCAGTTCTCCAGGCGGAAATGAGCGCACGCCGCACCGAGCGCACTGCGGAGGTCACGCGCGTCCAGTGCAAGGGCGCGCTCGTAGCCCTGCGCAGAGAGCGCATGGTCGTTGCACGAGCCTCCGACCTCGCCGAGCAGAAAAGCTGCTTGCCACCGGTGTTCCAACGAGAGGCCTTGGGCCGAGTCGCGTTCCCCTGCGCTTTCGGGGGCCTGGTTCGCACGGCCACTGCGCGCGACGACCCTCTGTAGAAGTGGCAGCGCGCGCTCCCAGTGACGCCTGCGTACGTGCACCTGTGCCAGCAAAAAGGCAGCCTGCAGATTCTCGTCGTCGTGGACACAGGCTGCCTCGAGGTGCTCGACCGCCTTGTCGCCCTCGCCGAGCTTGTCGGTCAGCATCTGCGCCAATCGGAGGTGCAGGTCCGAGCGCACGCGCGGACTGCGGGTCACGGCGATCTCAGCGAACAACGTGCGTGACGCCGCCTGGAAGTCGCCCGTTTCGATCTGCGCTTCGCGCAGCGCCCTCGAGACTTCCCCGCGCGTCGGGCGCAGAGCTACGGCGCGCTCGTAGCGGGCGAGCGCAGCCTCCAGATCGCCCAGTTGGTGTTGGTACAGCTGGCCCATGCGCAGCCAAAGGTCGGCGCGCGCGTCGTCGTCGTTCTCCACGCGCACCAGGCGCTCCATGGCCCCCACGGAGGCCTTCGCATCCCCCGCAAGCTCGACCAAGCGGACCAGGCTGCGCAGGGCCTCGACATCGCCCGCATCGGCCGCATGCACCGCTTCGTACGCGCGGATGGCCCTGGGCAGATCCTGCACTTCGGTCGTGCACAGGCTGGCGATCGCCTTATGGGTAGTGACCGCTTCCGAGGGGACAGTTGTCGCCGACAGCCTGCCTTCGAGTGTTGCGAGCAGGTCTTGAAAGCGTTTGGCTTGACGGTACAACCGCGCCAAATGATCCAGCACCGTAAGGTTCTTGAGATCGATCGCTCGAGCCTGCTCCAGGCACTCCATGGCCTTGTCCGGCTTGATGAAGGTGTCCTCCCAGAGCAGCGCGAGCTTGGTCAGGGCTGCGACGCGTTCCCGGTCGGAGTCGACCGCGCGCGCTTGCCGTTCGAGCACCGAGGGGAGTGCCCGAAAGCGCTCGACCTTCCCGTAGAGGACCTCGAGACCACGCAGCGCAACGAGGTTCAACTCGTCGCCCTCCAATGCTCGCTCGTACGCCTCGATGGCTTCGGCAGGCTTGTTCAGCGGACCCTGGAAGAGCTGCCCGAGGCCCAGCCACGCGCTGCCCGCAGTCCGCACGTCGCGGGCCTTCGCGGCCCTGTGTCGAAGTAGCGCGACCAGATCATCCCAGCGTTCGGCGCGGCGGTAGATCCGCTCCAGGGCTTCCGCGGCCGCGACATTCGCACCATCGAGCTCCAGGGCCCTTCGGTAGAAACTCAGCGCTTTGGCTGGGATGTTGATGTGTTCATCGCACAGCACTGCCGCGCGCAGGTAGAACCGCAACTTTTCATCGGGTTCAGTCGCGAGGTGAACGGCGCGCTCGAGCACCGGAAGCAGCGCCTCCCACTGCTCCGCGGCCTCGTACAGGGTCGAAAGGCGCGAGGTGGCCGCGAGGTGACCCGGATCGACCGCGAGGGCCTGCTGGTAGCAGGCAACCGCGCTATCCGGACGCCCGAGGTGCTCGCCATACCAGGTCGCGCATTGCAGGCACAGCGCGAGGCGCTGCCTAGGCTCAAGATCTCCGCGCAGCGCATCATTCGCGACCGTCAGCAACTCCGCCCAGCCTTGCACCTTCGGCGCAAGTCGCGTCAGCGCCGCGGCCGTGCGCTCGTCCGCGTAGTCGTCGGCCCACGCGACCAGCATGGCGTCGAACGCGTGCACGGGCTCTTGCAGCTTTTCCTCATACAGAGACGCAACCTCATGGAGCAGGTCGACACGACGCGCTGGGTCGTCGGCATCCTCGATCTGTTCGAGCATGAGGGAGACGAGCTTCTGCGCCGCGTCCCGACCGGCATTCCCTGGCTTGCGCGCGCCAGAGTCCACAAGCGCGGCGGCGCCGCTCACCCTGCGCGATGACTCGTCGTCGGTGGCCGTGCCCGCCGACCCGAGCGCGATCGCGGAGCTCGAAGTCCGTGCGGCAGTCATTCCGCGGCCCTCGAGAGCCCATGGTTTGAGTCTTCCATACGTAGCCGAATGTCCGCACACCTGCGGCAGCTTCATTTTGGACGCCTCGCAGCGCCAAGTGGTGCCTGGCGTGCCACTTCGCGCGCTAAGGGCTTCTCTCGAAAACAAACCCTGCGGCGCTAAGTCGCTCGACCGAAAGCGGCTTGGTCGGGTTGGCCAGCTCGCCCAGATAGGTGAACGGGGGCCACCCCTTCTCTTGCGCCACTCCGTCGCAACGCTCCTTGATGGTCATCGGAACCTCTCGACCCGCGAGATTGTAGATGCCCGACATGCGGCGCGTCAGTGCGTGCGCAAGCGCCGCTGCGACCTGCTTGACCTCCGTGCGGTAGAGCAGCGCCCCGGCTTCGAATGGCAACTTCCCGCCGAGCTTGTCGACCACCATCTGCAACTGGGATTCCACCGGAGGATCGCCGTCGCTGTAGATCTCCACGCATCGAAAGATGCACGCCTGCTTGGGCAATCCTTCGAGGTAGGTCTTTTCCATCAACTGGTAGTTGCGCGGGCTTGCGAGGTTTGGCGGGGCCAGCGGCCCGTCTTCGGTGATCACGTCGCGATCGTTCTGGGCACTGCCGTACACTGAGGTCGACGACATCGCGATGACGGGACCGCTCATGCCTGAGTCTTTGACGGCTGCAACCATGGATTCAGCCGTATCGACGAGTACTGCGCGATAGATGCGTTCGCGCTCAGCTTCGTCGAACAAGGCAGGCGGTCCGGCCGAGACCACTACGCCGTCAACACCCTCGAGCGCATGGCGAACCGCCTCTCGGTCGGACCCGCGAAGCACACGCACCTCGTCAAACGACTCGCGCAGACCGTCGACCTTCTCGGGCGTGGTGGTCGAACCGATGATTTGGTGTCCCTGCGCGCGCAGCACGCGAGCAAGTTCACGACCGGCAAGGCCGGCACCGAGTACAAAGTAGCGCATCAAGAACCTCTCCAAAAAGGGTGGCGCGATCGGAACGATCACGGTGAAGAGGCCAGACGTACGACAATCATGCCGCCCACACAACTGCGCCTTTCTGACGTTTTGCGCGGCTTATGCTCTTCGCTTCGGACAGCCGACCCATCCCCGTGTAAGCTGCCTTCCTCTAAAGTGGCCGCGAGCACCCCCGAGTCGGATTTCCGCTGAGGTGCCGCTCCAAAAGAGTAAGGGGAGTACATCGAATGGTTCTCAAGATGATCAAGAGCAGCGCTGTAATGTCCGCTTTCGTGGCTTTGTCCTGCGCGACGTTGAACGCCGGTTGCAGCGACGAGAAAGAAAAAGCCGATGGTAAGGAAGATGCGGGGGGCAATAACGGCGGTAATACCGACGAAGACGGCGGCAACGGCGGCGGCGGCACCTACGACGTATCGTTCACGCTCGTCCCGATTCTCGCCGTAGACACCAGTGCACCGATCGCCACACCCCACAAGGTCGTCGTCCTCGATGGCCTCACCGGCCAAGCCCTGGATCCGAAGATCGAGACGATGACCGAATCGGGCACCGGCAAGTTCACGCTGAAAAACTTGCCCAAAGACAAGACGGTCGCCATCTACGTTGCAGGCGAAGGCCCCGAGACCACGGACAGCTCGACGTACGACACGATGCTGCTCAACTTCAACCGACTGGCCGGTGATCCGCTCTTCCGTATTTCCAGCGTTGGCACGTACTCGATAGCTGCGAGCACGGGCGGTTTCACGGCCAAGAGCGATCGCGTCTCGCTGTCCGGCGCAATCTATTGGGCACCCGGTGGCCAGCGCAAGGGCTCGGTCGGCTGCGCCAAAATTTGCATCGACGGAAAGTTGGCCGACGCCGACTTCGACCCGCGCTATGTCGCGAGCACCGGCTTGCCCACCACACCCAGCAAGCAGGACCAGACGATCCGCAGCGGACGCTTCTTTCTCGGTAACCTGACCGAAGGATCACACAAGATCTCCGCCTCTCTTGATGACTGCAAGACGTTCCTTGGAGATGAAGTGGACTTCTTCGTGGCATTCTCGCGCGCAGAAGCAATGAGCCCACTGAAGGCCGTGCTTCTTCAAATGGGATTGGATCTGGATGTCAAAGACAACCCGACTCCGAAAAGCTGCCCTGCCGACTGAATTACGAGATAACGCGCGCTGAATTACGCGATAACGCGCAGATTGCGCTCCGCGCAATAGGAGTGACTGATGAACACGTTCGGCACGCTGCTTCGGTCCTCGCCCTCGGGGCGGGCCGTGCGCCTGGCATTGTTTTCCATGTTGACCATGACCTGCTCTGCAAGCACGGCCACGGCTCAGTCAGGCGAGGAAGAAGAGTCATCGATCACGCTGAACGCTTTGGTCAAGACCCAAGGCGGCCTGTTCGTGCCATTGGCGTCAGACGGCTTTAAACCGCACAAAAACGAGGCTGTAAGTCGGACAAACCCGCTGTTCGACGACGGCCCCTGCGACCCGATCGAGACGCCATCGAAGCCCTGTTACCCATCGGATCACGGTAAAAAACCTTTCACTCCCTCGATCGCACGCGCCACGCTTCAGATCGAGGCCCAATGGGATTTCAGCAGCAAGCTCTCGCTGCACACGATCATTCGCGGTGTGCGCTCGGCCCCGCTCGAAGCCGATGAATATGCTCAGGTGCCGCTCAATCTCGCCCCGGAAATGGGCGAGGACGTCGGACGTGCTCGGCGCGCATACGCCAAGGATTGGGTCCGAGACAACTACTACAATCGTTTCGAGCTGCGCGAGTTTTACCTCGATGCGTTGCCAACCTACTGGCTGACCTTTCGCATCGGTCGCCAACAGTTGGCCTGGGGCGAGACCGGATCATTCCGCCTGCTCGATGTGGTCAACCCCATTGACAGTACGTGGCACTTCGGTCCGCTCGAGGCCTTCGAAGACCAGCGCATCCCGCTGTGGATGGCGCTGACTACGATCGACGTAAACCTGCTGCAGGGAGCGCTCGAGCTTCTGTACATTCCGGGCCTCGACCGCGGTCGTGACACCGTAAGCCCGCCGCTGAGCAACGCGGGCGCTTGGGGCATTCCCTACAGCAATCAACCCGGCACTTACCGCATTGGATACAAAGATTTCCAGTATCCAGGAGGCGAAGTCAGCCCGAAGAACATGCGCGGTGGAGCACGCTGGAAGGGCGACATCGGTGATCACACCAGCTATTCGCTCGTCTACTTTTATACCCACATGCAGACGCCTGTGCTGCAATATGCCGATCAGCATCAAGAGACTGAAGCTGACGGAACGCCCATCCCCGGCCTCTACAGCGCAAACTTCGTCGATCGCGCTGTACTCAACTATCCCCGCCAGCACATTGCGGGCCTGAGCCTTGAGCACACGCTCGACAGTCCCTTTGGTTTGACAGCTCGCTTCGAGGGCGCGGTCGAGCCCAATCGCAGCTACTCCCAGCGCACGGATACCGCGGGCAACGCAAATCCCAAGACCGGCCGTATCTCCTATACCCCCATCAAGAAAATGGTGGTGACCTACGCGCTCGTATTGCAGCGGCCCACGATGATTCGTTGGCTGAACCCGACTCAGAACTTCCTCTTGGTCGCACAGTTCATGCACTCAGCCGTACCTGGCGTCGACGACATCAAAGACAACGATTACGTGCAGGTGATCGGCTACAACGATTGGCGTATCCAGCGGCACTCTTACACGTTGGTGTTCTACGCCACGACTAACTACTTCAACGGCCTCTTCACGCCGCGACTAACCGGTGTTTACTTGCCGAACCCTTACTACAAAGACAGTGGTTTCGTGTCGCTCGACCTCGGTTTCCGCATCGGACCGCATTACCGGGTGAATGTGATGGCCACGGACTTTGTCGGAAAGGATCCGTACCGAGATATCGGCTTGTTCCGCGACCGCGATGAGGTTCACGCCTCCGCAACGGTGCTCTTCTAGGAGGATGGTTCATGAAGCGACGACAGGTTCTCAAAACAGCCTTGGTGGGCTTGGCTGCGGGGCTGACCGCACTCGCCAGTGGCCACTTCTTTTCGGCCCAGGCGGACGACGTCAAGATCACGGCGGACAACTGGGGCGAGATGGTGAGCTTCAAGCCCGATCTCACCGTGTTGAAGGTCCCCGCGGGCTCGCTCATCCACAAGGGTAACGTGGACAAGGTCAAGGGCTTGCTACCGCCCGGTCTCGAGAAGCTCGTTCGCAAGTACGAGCTGAAGATGAAGATCACGGATTATCAGCCGATCCATCCTTCGCTTTCTTACATCAAGGCCACGCAGGACAACCTCGGTAAGACGAAGGTCTGGGATGTAGGCAAGGAGTTCCGGAAGCCCGGCTGGAGCGGTTACACGGGAGGTCTGCCGTTCCCGAAGCCAAAGGATGGGCTTCAGGTCGCCTTCAACTTTATCAACACCTACACGGGTGATGACGCCGACCGCTATTACGACGTAACTTGGATTTCCGGCAAGCGCGGCATCGAGACCACCGAGTACTGGCACTGGTTGACGATGCGCACTGCGAACCGGACCGACCTCGATCCGAGACCGGTGGTTCCTGATTTCACGGCGGCTCGCACGCGCTCTGCATCGATCACGATAGCGCTTGAGCCGTATGACAAGCAGGGATTTGGCGCGCTCTACTTCAGCTCGCTCGATCCAGTCGACCTCACGGGACACGTCTATGTTCCCGCCATGCGTCGCGTGTTGCGCCACAGCTTCGGTACGCGCGGTGACTCTTGGAACGCGACCGACTTCCTCTATGAAGACGTCAACGGTTACCTCGGCGCGGCCGAGTGGATGAACTGGAAACTCGTCGGTCAGAAGACGATGCTGCTTCCCGTCAACTCGGGCGCCGCTTACGGCAAAGACGTGAAGGCCGTGTTCGATGTCGACGCGTGGCCGCACTGGAATCCCAAGGTCAACTGGCAGGCTCGACCCGTGTACGTGCTCGAAGTGAAGCCGAAGATTCCCGACTATCCCTACAGTCGCATGCTGCTCTTGGTCGACGCGGAGACGTTCACCGTGCCGTACAAGGAGGCCTACGATAAAAAGGGCGAGCTCTGGAAGATCATCCTCGGTGGCGGCAACCCCTCGAAGGATCCCAATACGCAGCCCATGCAGCCAGGCTTTGCAGTGGCGCTCGACCTGCAAGCCGAGCATGCGACGATCGTGACCATGCGCAAGTTCAGCGCGAACACCAAGCTTGACCCGCACACGTTTTCCGTAAGCAATCTGAAGAAGCGCGGCCATTGATCCGCTTCCGTTCTTGAGCTCGTTCACCCGACGTCTCCGTGTGCTGTAAGCCGCGGGGACGTTCCAGTTTTGTCTAGTGGAGCCGCGTCATCATGTCCGTCTTGCGAGCCACGTTGGCGATCTTACTGTTATTAATGCTCGGTAAGGCCGGGTCGGCCCATGCGGACGCTCTCGCCAAGCTTTCCCATCGTGATCGCCTCTACGACGTGGGCAGCTATGAAGGCAGCCTGTTCGTCGTGGGTCATCCTGGGCTGATACTGCGCTCGCGCGATGGGGGAGCGACGTTCGAAAGCGTGGCGGCAGGCCAACGCGCTGAGGCGCTGTTCTCCATCGCGTTCAACAAACAGGGGCAGGGCGCCATCGTCGGCCGATCCGGCTTCGTGCTTGTGACGCTCGACAAGGGTGTAACCTGGAAGAAGTCGCAGGTGGTGCTCGGGGAAGAGCGACCTAGCCTGTTTGGCGTAGACGTGCTCGAGAACGGTGTGATCGTCGCGGTGGGTGACTTCGGAGCGATCGTGCGCAGCGAAGATCACGGTAAGACTTGGACACGTTCGCCCTATTCGGTCGCGCCTCCTACGAATGGAGTCGCCCCGGCACCTGAGTGTCCTGCGCTCGATGCTGAAGGTGACAACAGCGACGTGATCCAGGAAGCGCGCCTTACGGATTTGGATTTTGTCGACGACACCGTAGGATTCGTAGTGGGCGAGTTCGGGCTCGCGCTCCGTACGGACGATGGCGGCCGCAGCTTCAAGCGCCAAAACAGCTGTACTGACAAGACCCTGTACGGTTTGTCGATCATAGGTGCGGATGGTGTGCTCGCTGCCGGCGCGGACGGTAGCGCTGTGGAAACGAAAGATGGCGGCGCCACGTGGCTGGTGCGAGCTACGGGCACGAGCGAGCACCTGTTCGGAGTGTGGGCGGATCGTACGCGTGCCGTGGTGGTCGGTGCAGCGGGCACGCTGCTCATCCGTAAGGGCGAAGGGCAGCTTACGGCTGCGAAAACGGGCCTTCATAGTTGGCTTACGAGCGCGTGGTTGAATGAGCAAGGTCAGGGCGTGCTGGTCGGCGGTCGTGCCTACGTGCTGTTGACCAAAGATGGCGGCCGCACCCAACAGCGAATTTCGGGGGAGTAACGTGGTCGCAACTTTTTGTCGCTCGATTCTGACTTATCGCTGGGCCATCCTCGCGGCGCTGCTCGCCATTGGCGTCTACATGGGCATGAAGGCCCGTGAGGTGGCGGTCGTCAGCATCACCACTGACGTCTTCCCGTCGACCCATCCGTATGTGGAGACCTTCAGCAAGTACAGCGACATTTTCGGGGGCGCTAGTAAGGTGCTCGTCTCGGTGGAGGTCAAAGAGGGCACCATCTTCACGCAGAAGACGCTGGAAAAGGTGCAGCGCATCACCCGGGCGATGGAACTTCTGCCCGGGGTGAACAACTATCAGGTCATCTCGCTGGCACAGCGTAAGGTCAAGGTACAGAAGATCGATGCCATCGCGGGTATTCGCTCCGTGCCTGTGATGTGGCCCGAGGTGCCGAGTACGCAGGCAGGCATCGATTCGCTTCAGCGCACGATCTTGGGTAGTCGTCGTTACTACGGCTCGCTCGTTTCGCTCGATCAGAAAGCCACGCTCATCGCCGCAGGTTTCTTCGAGAGCAAGCTGCAGCCGAAATTGATCTATCAGACGCTCGATGCGCTGGTGAAGAAAGAGGCCGACTCCAACACCGTGATCAACGTGATCGGGCGCCCGATGTTACTTGGTGACATTGCGACGCAGTCGCCAAAGCTCGGGCTGATCATGCTCGTGACAACGCTTTCGATGTTGCTCGTGTTGTTCGTGTACTTCCGTAACTTGGTGGGCGTCGTCGTGCCGACTACGGCCGCCTTGTTCGCGGCGATCATGGGCTTTGGGTTTCTCGGCATCATCAAGCAGAACTTCGATCCGCTGGTGCTCGTGATCCCGTTCATCATCACGGCCCGCGCGCTGTCCCACACAGTGCAGTTCGTCACGCGTTTCTTGGACGAACACGAAAAGCAACCAGACAAGGTCGAGGCTGCCTTTCAAACGTCGATGTCGCTGTTCAAGCCGGGAACAGTCGCTATCGCTACCGACGTCGTGGGCATTGGTCTGATCTATATCGCGCCCATACCGTTGTTACAGAAGCTTGCGCTGATGGGCACGTTCTGGCTGATGTGCATCTTCTTCAGCGGCATGGTGCTGACCCCGATCATGCTTTCGTTCATGCCCGTGCCCGAGCACAAACGCGAGAAAAAGATTTCGCTCGTCGACGGCTTCCTTTTGCGCTTGAGCGCGTTCTGCACGGGGCCCGCCCGCGCTTGGATTTTCGCGGTCGTGATCTTGGTGATGGGTGGTGCCTACTTTTTTGCCAGTAACTTAGTGGTAGGTGACGTGCATCCGGGCACGCCGATGTTGTGGCCAGACTCGCGTTACAACCTCGACACCGACGCCATCGCACGACGTTTCGCCAATACTGAAGAGCTTACGGTCGTGGTCGAGGGCGATTCCCATGACACGACCAAGAAGCCCGAGGTGCTCGGCACCATGGAAGCCTTCCAGCGTCATATGGAGGCCTTGCCCGAGGTGGGGGCGACCTCCTCGATTGCGGATCTGCTACCCGGCGTGGTCTCGCTCTATCACGGCGATGATCCTAAGTTCGAGCTCATCCCGGATGACCGCGAGCAGTCGGCGTTTTTCCTCGAAATGATCTTCACGGCAGGCCAGCCCGGCGACCTTACTCGCTACATCACGCCAGACAGTAAGAATGCCAACATCAGCCTGTTCTTGCGCGATCACAAGGGGGAGACCCTACGCAAAGTGATCGCCCACGCCAAAGACTTCATCGCCAAGCACCCCATGAAAGGCGCGAGGTTTCGTCTAGCCGGCGGTTACGGAGGGTTGCTCGCGGCCATCAACGAAGAGGTCGCTACGCTCGACGCCAAGATTACGCTCGCTGCGTTCGCGTCCGTATTTCTATGCTGCTATTTCGCCTATTGGTCAGTGCTCGGGGGCCTGATGTTTTTGCTGCCCCTGATCGGGTCGAACTACATGACCTACGCGCTGATGGGCGGCATGAATATTGGTCTTGATGTGAACGCACTACCGGTCGTGGCGCTAGGCGCGGGCTTGGGCGTGGACTACGGATTGTACGTGGTAGAAAACGTTCAGGAGGCATACCACCGCGGCCTGAGCGTGGTCGACTCCGTGCGAGCTGGCGTACAGGGCGCTGGCAAAGGCGTGCTAGTCACGGGCCTTACCATGGCCGCCGGTCTCGCATTCTGGCGCTTTTCGTTTCTGCGCTTTCAGGCGGAAATGGGCATGCTGCTTTTGTTCTGGATGACCATCAGCATGCTCGGCGGTCTGATCCTTTTGCCCGCGCTTTTGGTGCAATTTCGGCCCAAGTTCGTGTTCGGTGCGCTGCCTGCACAGGTCGCGAAGACGAAGGCGGCGTAAGCCCGAGCGAGACGAAGCGCTCCCCGCCGTTTGAAGCGCTCAACTTCGTGGCGGCCGGCCGTTTCATCCCATCCTTATCCCATCCATTGCCGGCCTATCGCTTTCCGGTAGAAAAAGTGATCGCAAGGGGCCGGGGCAACCATTCACTCAGCAGAAGCGACCCCCATCGCGAGGCTGGCATGACGACACAGTTCAAATCCCCCCACGCGGGCACCCCAGTGATGGCGCTGAGCGCCCTCGGTGCTGCCCCAGGCTCCACAGGCGAGTTCACGAACGAGGTAGCGGGCCCTGCCCCCTCGTCCCTTTCTTTCTTGCGGTCGTCCCCCACGAGGGGCTTCACGTCCGCGCTTATTCTTGAGGAGGCTCAGATGCTGTTCACCCAGAAGAAGAGGTCGTTGGCCGAGCTAACCCGCCACCTTGTGTCGCACCCTAGCGACGAAGCTGCGCTCTCCGCAGTGTGCGTTGCGATACGCGACGGGGGCCAAATCGAAGAGGTCGTCGCGCTGCTCGAGTTGGGCTCGAACCCGGAACAAGCCGATAGCCTCCCCGATCACGCCATGGCAGAGCTGTGCTTCCGCATCGCGAAGGAGTGCACTGGCGCGAACGCTCGTGAGCTGTGTCGCACGGCCCTCAACCTATGTCCGGTGCATCTGGCCGCGCTGTCGTTGTTCGAGGAACTCGCCTACGCGTCGTGGACCGACGAGCTGTGTGCTCGCTACCAGATATTCCTCGAAGACGCCCCTGCGCACGGTGTATCGCCTGACATTTGCGAGGTCGTGATGAACAAGTTGCTGGCGGCTGAACGCGCGAGCTCCTGCTCGGTCGCGGAGGCTACGCGGAGGCACCAAGACCTCGACAATGACCACCACCAAGGCTTCGACGCGCCGAAGAGGGCCTTCATCACGCCAAGCGCGCATGGCTTGCAGCCCATGGAGCCACAGATGCCAGCGGAGCTAGGGGAGCCGCGCGAGGCACGCCCGTCCGGAGCCTTGCGTGTGGCCGCATACGATGCGGATGTACCGGGCCCAGACGACCTTACCTTACGGTTGGGCTTCCGGATCTCGCGTCCCAACGCGCCTGTGCCCGTATGGCCCTCGATGCTCGTGGATTCTGCCTATTTGCAAGCTGTGTCGTCGGTCGCGAACCGGACGCGTGCACGTCGCCGCAGCCTGGCTCTCGCCGCGGCCTGCTCGTTTCTGTGCGGCGCGCTGGCATTGCCGCTCACGAGCGAGCTCGTGCGCCGGATGACTGCACCGGTGACCGCGTCGGTGACCGCGCCGGCGACCGCGACCAGCGCGCTCACGAATGTGGGGGCCTCGTTGCGGACTCCTCCCATGCCGAGGTCCGCATCGCCCGACTCCGAGCCGCCGCATCATCGGACCCGGATGGATCTGCGGGATGCGGCAGCACACGTGCATAGCGCCCAGGAATTGCGGAGTGCCGGTCGCGTACGCGATGCGCGACGTCTGCTCATCGACGTGCTGGACGATCGCTCCGGGTACCCACCAGCGCTCGCTGCTATGGCAGAGCTAGAGCTCGAGGGTGGCCAGGCGGTTGCAGCCGTGCGTTGGGCACGATTTGCCGTCCGCGCGCTGCCCGGGTCCGCCGAGAACTGGGCACTCCTGAGCCGTGCTTGTACCGCCGCCGGCCTGCACGCGGAGAGCACTCGCGCACAGGCGCGTGCGCTCCTGCTGTCACTCTAGAGTCGGCAACATACATCACAGTCGTAGGCATTGAGCAACGTGCGGCCACTACACACGGTAGCGCCACACACGGTGCCTCCGAGACTACCGCAGCTCGGCACGCACTGCCCTGCTATCTCGATCGAGTTAGGCGGCCTGCAGGGAGTGTCGTTGCCAGGTGGCTCGTCGCCAGCGGCCGTGAAGTACAGGCGGTCGAGCTGCACAGCGCGCGTGGCGTTTGCCAGCATGAGCTCGTGTGCTCCCTTGCTCAGCATGAACCTGACGGGCTGCGTGTAGGAAGTGTCGTGGTGCAGGTCGTCCCAGAACCAGACGTCGCCCGTGCTCAAGCGCCACAGATACCAAGTGCCCCCGTCGATCTGGAACCAGAAGCGATTGTGTCTTTCGTCCTGTGCGTGGATACGGCCCCACAGCACGTACTCGCCGTCGGCGCGAATATCGAGCACGTAACGCGCGCGTGCGTTTCCGGGAACATCCTGGGCTGTCGAAGCCTCGACAGCTGTGAGGAACTTGCCCCCTGAGGCGGCTTCGTCCGCCCCGACGGAAAATCCAGCGCTCAGCTCCCCCTGCTCCGCTTCAATATAACCCCCTGGTTCCAAGGGGGGCGTTGAGGCGTCTGAGGTAGGGTTCGGAGTCGCATCTAAGGTAGGCTCGGGAGTCGCATCTAAGGTAGGTTTGCCGTCGACCCAGGCACCCACCGAAACGACGTCGGCGGCGCAGGCGGTGAGCAGGCAGAGCCCAAACCTAGCGGCTCTGACGCCCACTCTCACGGTGGCTCCAGCAACTCACGCAGCGTGGCGCTGTGAGGACTCTGCGGGTGGGCTTTCACGAAGACCCTCGCGCGCTGCTGCGCGCGTTTGATCTGGCCCTCGGCCGATAGAACCGCGATAGCCAGCACCTCCCGCTCTTGGCCAAGCACTCCCGCGGGAAACTCGGAACCCAGACGGTCGAGGGACGCTTGGGCAGCCTTGGCGTCGCCCGCCCGCAGTTGCGCGCGCGCTTGCTTCAAGAGCGCACTCTCGCGGATCAGAGAGGCTTGGCGCTTGAGCGCACTGTCTCGGATCAAAGAGTCTTGGCGCTTGAGCGCACTCATCCTGCGTGGCGTGCTGGAGGCCGCCCCTTCCACTGCGTCGTCTTCTGCTGGGGCTTGCGCTGGATCTTCTGCCGGCACCTCCGGAGCGTTCACCTTGGCTCGTGCGGCCGGTGCGGCCATCCCGGGGCTGGCGGAGCTGGCGCGAGGGGCAGTCTCGTGCGCGGGCGACAGCGCCCAGATGCCACCGCCCACAGTGAGTCCACCGACGACCACGATTGCGATCACCGTGGTGCCCAGAACGCTGGTACTGAGCGAGGCTTTCGTAACGGCGCCTGCTGCAGCCTTAGCCGTGCCCACGCTTGCGCCGACCAGAGTTGCAGTGCCGAACTGCACGGCCAAGGCTTCCCAGGCGCGAGCCTTGGCACCTTCGGGTGGGCCCATCCCGGGCACACTTTCGAGCAGCTCTCGGGCAAGTCCACTCGCGCCGCCGTGCGCGCTCAGCAGCCGTTTAGGATCTTCCATCACCCGACCTCCCTGCGACCTGAGGCTTGTGTCAGAGCGAGACGTTTGACCTCGCGTGAAAAGGCCTCGCGTGCGAGGCGAAGACGCGACCGTACGGTCCCTACGGAGATGCCTAGCTGCTTCCCGATGGCCTCGCCGGACAGCTCTTCCAGCTCGAACATCACGAACACGACCCGCTGCGGCTCGGGGAGCTTGTCGAGGAGTGCTTCGGCGGTCTCAGCGCGGTGCTGCGTTTCAGCCTGTGTTGAGCTGTCGTGCGATGCGGTGTCGTAGCGGTCCATGTGCGTAACGTCCGTGAGGACCTCGCGGCGCACCACGGCCGAGCGTCGATAGTCGCTGGCGACGCGGCGACAGATTCCGAACAGCCAGGTGCTGAGCTGCGCCCGCCCCTCGAACTCAGATATTTTCGCGTGCACAATCAAGAAGACCTTCTGTGACGCGTCGAATGCGTCTGCCTCGCGCACCCCAAGACGACGCAGTGAGCACCAGACCAAGTCGAAATGGGCGTCATAGATCGCTCGGAACTCTGGCAGGGGAGTGCTCATGCGTGAGATGAGTCGATGTCAGACAACGGTGCTCGACAAATCCAGGGTGCTCTAACGATATCATCAACCAATCGGTGGGCGCTCACGCGCTTCGCGATCACAAAAAAATCGATGCTGCCTCGCACGCAGGTACGCTGGTGCGGTGTGGAGGCTCTGCACTCTCGGACTTCTGGCCAGCGCGGCCTGGGCACTTGCGCCCATTCAGCGGGCTACAGCACAAATCCTGCCGCCCCTGACGGTTACGCGTGGAGCCGGCGCCGAGAGCTGTCCAGACCTTGAACGCCTTACCGGCCAGGTGGTGAAGCTGGGGAGCGGCGATAAGGTCACAGGCTCGAGCGCCTATTCGGTGTCGTTCAGTCGCACGCCCGGCGGATTTCAAGCCTCGATTCGGAGCAGCGGCGGCAGTGCACGTGTGCTCGATGACCGGGGGCCGGACTGTCGCGCGCTCGAGCAGGCAACAGCGATCACGCTTGCACTCCTGCGCGACTCCGATGGCCACGAGGCAAGCTCCCCGCCCGATAAGCCCCCGATCGCGCCCGGCAAGCTCACGCCGAAACCAGCCCGTGTATCCCCACCTGTAGCTGCCCGCGTGAGCGATGGGCCAAAGCCAGCAAGCCCTGTTGTCACCTGGCTCGTTTCTGCGGGAGGCGCCGGTCTGTTCGGCATCGTGAGGCCCGTTGCACCTGCGCTAGTGGTCGAGGCTGGCGCGTCGTTCGGAAGGGTACGCGCTCACCTGGGCGGTCTCGGAATGCTGCCCCAGACGCTTAGCCTTGGACCTGGCAGTTTGCACGCATCCTTACTCAGCGGCGTGGCGCGTGGCTGTGTGGCCGCGGCGCGTGGGGCATCCATTCGATTCGACTTATGCTCAGGCGTATATGTGGGACGTACTCGGACCGAAGCGCGCGGGTATACCCGCAACAGCAGCGCCAGTAAGATGTGGCTTACGATCCCGATCGAACTCGCGCTCGTGCATGCGGCGCGACACTACTGGGCTGAACTTGGCGTCTCGGCCCTCATCCCCCTGCGAAGTGCTGATTTCTCTGTCGACGGTCTGGGGCGTGCCTACCGCTCGCCGCCGATCGGAGCGCTGCTGTCGCTGCGAATCGCGTACGCTGCCGGACGATAGGCGGTTGCGATGTCCCTAGAGCCGAGACCGCTCGAACAGCTCCCACATCGCCTCGTTTGCGGAAATCTCCGTGGTGCTGGGACCGGCGCACAGGCTCCGGCCCGGCCAGCAATGGTCCATGCCCTCGATGGTGCAGAGCGTCACGTCGGCCTTTCCGTCGCAATTGGTGTAGGACTCGCAGGTCACGGCTCCTTGCTGAAGCGTGATCTCCGGAGGACCGATGCAGCCATCCTTCCGGGCGAGGACGTCAATGGACTCCCGAGCGCCCGGCCACGCCTGGTTTCCTTCGTAGGGAACGAGCGAGTCTGCCGTGCCGTGAAGATGCAAGAACGAGATCGGCCGTGATGGATTGCACTCGCCCTCGGCCAATCCGAGGACACCGACGGCAGAAGCCGCCGCTGCGAAAATGTCCGCGGCCTCGCACGCGAGCCGATAGGCCATGAAGCCGCCGTTCGACATGCCCATTGCGTAGACACGAGTCCGATCGATGCACAGGCGGCTTTGCACGTCCGCAACCACCGCGCGCGAGAAGCCCACATCATCTCGATCGTGCGCAGTGCCCGAGCAGCAGCTGCCGCCGTCAAACGACTGCGTACTTCCGCTGACGCCCTCTCTTCCGCCAGGCGTCTCTAAACCTTCCGGATAGGCGATCACGAAACCCTTCGCCTCTGCGAGCGGGTCCAGGTCCGTCAGGAATCGATGTTGGCTCGCGGTCCCCCCGGCGCCGTGGAAGTTGAGCACTAGCGGCGCACGCTCCGGCAGGGTGGAAGGCACGGTAAGTAGGTACGTGCGCTGTCGTCCGTTGTGGTCGATATTGAACGAGTACTTGCCCGGTCCGAGCGGGCCTTCGGGACACGCAGGCTCAGCAGGGACGGACGCATCAGGGTACTCCTTCCCCATCTCTGCGACCCCTACATCAGGCGCGACCATGCTGGAGTCGCCGCAGGCGACGCACATCGCCGCCAGCGACATCCATGCGAGGCGAGGCAGAAATGGACTTGGTGCAGATTTCATTGGCATCGCCTGAGGCTCCCGTCTGCCTTAACGGTACGGTGGATCGTCCACCATTTACCAGGGGCCGATTGTCATTCTCTCGCAGAGGCGGGCGTCCGGGAACGCGAGTTCATGCGGCGAAGAGGACTAATCTTACCTTTCCTTAGGAAGGCCCGGCGGGTTCGGGCTCGCGCAATCCTTGTGCAGCTCCCCGAGTTCAGGCTAGGGCTGAGCCATGCAACTGATTTGGGGAATGAAGCGGCTCGGGCTGGGTTTTGCCGTGCTGCTCACGCTGCATGGCTGTGACTCGGACAAAAAGAAGGCGAGCTGCGAAGCCAAAGCCAACTGTGCGGCCGATGGTGGCAGCGATGCGGGCAACGCAGTCGAAGAGGGGGGGACGGCCGATGGGGGGCCGCGTCAGGCAATCACAGGCCGCGTATTCGATGCCAACGATGCATTGGCTTTGGCGGGGGTGGCGCTTTCGCTCGCAAGTGAGCGCGACGCAAGCGACCAGCGCGGCGCGTTTTCGCTAGCTTCGGCCGCAAAAGTCAAAGCGAGCACGCTGGAGGCCAAAAATGAAGACTACGTGCCGGCAAAATATCGCGTGCCTGGGGCGGGCGGTTACCTGGAAGTGTTCCTGAAGAAAGTCGACGAGCGCGTTTCGTTTCGCGGTGATCAAGGCGTGAGCGTGCGTCTACCAAGTGGTGCGGGGATCGACATCCCGGCGGGCGCCGTTGAAGACCGTCAGGGAGCGCGCGTAAATGGTCTGGTCACGTTGGAGCTGGCTGAGATCGATGGCCGCGTGCGCACGCAGGCTGCTGCGCTGCCCGGCGATGGCCACGCGCGTCTGCTCGATCAGACAGTTGGAATAGCGTCGTTAGAGCGCGCGCTATCGATCAGAATTCTCGACGATACGGAAAGCGAATTGACAGTCAACAAGATTGCCGATGTCGTGGCGCGTCTGCCATCGGCGCGTGCGGACGCGTCGTTTACGCAAAAGACCTACAGCTTTGATGACGCGACCGGCGAATGGGTCGAAGAGGGCAGCGCCTCACAGCTCACGCGCGAGGGCGTGCGTGCCTATCAGGTCGATGTCGAGCACTTGTCGTGGTGGGCGGTCGGTCGCTTCTTCGAGGCGAGCACATGCATTCGCGCCTGCGTGGAAGATGCGGGTGGCAACGCGCTGCAAGGAGCTCAGGTGTGGATCGTGGGCGCAAGTCATGCGGGCGTCAGCACGTTCTTCACCGATGGCTCAGGCTGCGGTGCAAGCGACGTGGTCGCGGGTGCAGACGTGGTGCTGGTCGCGCAGTACCTGAACGCGGTGTCTGACGCGAGTAAGGTCGCGACGGGCAATGCGGTCGCGTCCGTGGGCAAGGATGCGGGGGCGTGCAAGGACGTGGGCACGCTCAAGCTCAAGACCGGCAGCGTGCAGACATGTCCCCAAGGTTTTTCGGCATGCGGCACGGGCTGTTTTGATCTTGCTTCGGAGGCGCGGCATTGCGGTGACTGCGGGACGGTGTGTGGTGCGGGCGAAACCTGCGTGCTCAACGCGTGTCAGGCACCGGTTCCGAATAAAATCGCCGTGCGCGGAAGATATGCAGATCGTTTCGGCAGCCCGTGGCCGATGGTGGCGGTGCAGATCGGAAACGTGACGAAAATGACGGATGCGAACGGCGCGTTCGCGTTCGACGACGTCAGTCTACCTTACGATCTGAAGATCCTGCGTGGGGACCCGGAGGTGTACCTCGGCCTAACCAGGCCCAATCCCGAGCTGCGCGATAGTATCCTTTCGGGCAGCTCAGGAACCGTAAGGGGCGTGGTGTCCGGTGGCGTCGGCTTTCCGCTGCCCGCCGACCACGAGCTGAATGTGACGTTCATCGGCGCCAGCGCGATCGGCTTCAACGTGATTCGCAAGGCTGGGCAAAACGGCTCGTGGGGCCCGCAAACCTTGCAGTGGTCCCCGACGCTCGCTGCGCTCACGGGCACGGTGTTCGCCGTTCAACACAATGAGTTGACCGGTGCTGTGACGGGTCTCGGAACCGCACCCGTGCTGCTGACCAATGGTGGTGCGCTGATGTCGCCGACGCTCGACATCGTGCTCTCGCCGGTGACGCTGCACCCAGTGAACTTCAATGTCGTGTTGCCGCCCGGCGCGGGCTTCGAGAACTACGACCTATCGATCGGACTGTTCTCGAGGATCGTGTCGTCGCCTGCAACGAATACGTTCAGCCTGGATGTGCCCGATCAGCTGCCAGATGTTGCGCCCGCGCGCTTCATCGTGCGCAGCCGCCTGGGCAACGACACTATGGAAGCCGTGCGCTACTTCGGCGCGGCAGTGCGCAAGGTGAATGTCGACCTGCCCATGGCAGCGACCTGCGTTGCGCCAGATGACGGAGCGGTGGACGTGCCGCGTACGGCCCGTCTCGAGTTTAAACCCCAGGCGGGCACGGCCACGTTGCTGATAATCAACTGGGTTCAAGGGACACGAGGGGTGTCCGCGAGCCTCTACACCAAGGAAAGCTCGCTGTCGTTTGCGCGCCTGAGCGTACTTGGCATCACGCCCGTGCCAGACGACGGGACCCTTTACTGGACACCCTACGGCAGCGGTCCGGCTGGCGATCTGGATGAGATGCTCGATCCCGCGCGCCCGCCCGTTTCCGATACGCTTTCTTCCGGGACGACGGGGCGCAGCCTGAGCTTTGCGCCTTGAGCGTACG
>JBKJIA010000327.1:0-10569 GCA_046598735.1 Polyangiales bacterium | reverse complement strand
CGACGACCCTGATGCAAACGGTGACGGACTACGACGCGCAGTTACCAAGACAGCCAAAGGTAAGATTTTACGGACGCGCCGAGAGCAATGTCTTTCCGGGCGGATGGGTAGAACGCGTCACGTTCTTTGCCATGGCCGACTACATATCCACTGCGTACTTCGATAAGGCCAATGAAGTGCTGCGCGACCCTTTCACGCACGTAGGCTTCGGCGCTGCGCTCGCATTTTGGCGAGAGCGTCTGGAGCTCAGCGCTCGCGTCGCAGACCTGCTCGATGCGCGCGGTCAGGATTATCAACGTTTCCCCTTACCGGGGCGCTTCTTTGCTTTATCAGTCAGCATTCGAGAGGAACAGTTATGAAACGCACCACAAACATCATCGTCGCCATCGCCTTGGCGGCGAGCGGCGCAGCGAGCGGCGCCTGCAATGACACCGCCGAACAGGGCATCGAAAATCTGAGCGGTGAGCCGACCTTTGCCGTCGGCCTGTCGGACTATGAGAGCGCGGGCGTCGCGCTACTCGACGGCGATGGTAAGGTCTTGAGCAAGAAGTACATCAGCTCGGGTAGCGCACTGCCCGGTCTGAGCAACGCGTTGCACGGTGACATCGCCCTTCCGACGCAGCCCTGCGAAGAAGGCATTCTTACTGTGGTCGCGCGATCCGGCGGTGACTACATTCTGCAGGTCGATTTGGCAGATGGTAAGGTCATCCATCAGATTCCCACGCAGGGTAGCTCGGGAGAGGCCGCCTTCTCATCGAACCCCCAGGACATACTGTGTCTGGGTGATGGTCAGGCGCTCGTCTCGCGCTTTTCCGCGAATCTCGACCCGAAGGCGGACAAACTCGATCTTGGCGACGACATCTTGCGCATCGACCTGAACGCTGAAAAGCGCAAATCGCGGATCGATTTGAGTCAGTTCCAGGGCAAAGCAGACGGCTTTGACATGGATGGCAATAGCGTGGAGCAAATCGCCTATGCTCGCCCGGGCTCGATGGTGCGCGTGGGCGATCATGCAGCCGTGTCGCTGGCACGCTTGACCGACTCGTACACCGCTGCCGAAGGTATGCTTGCGATCCTCGATCTCAACACCGACAAGGTCACGGGCATCGACCTTCCCAAGCTGAGTAACTGCGCCGTGCTCGTGCCTGTCGCCGGTCGCGACGATGCCGTGATCGTAAGCTGCGCCGGGTCGCCTTACGGTGATCGTGCGAGCGCCGGCCTGGCTTTCGTAAGTGTCGCAGCGGATGGTAAGGCCAAGGTCGAGCACACCTATCAGGCGGATAAAAAGCTACCGGTCATCTACGCGGCGCCCGTCTCCATCGGAGGCACGCGCGTGGTGGCCGTGGCCACTGGCGACTTCACCGCCATGACTCCCGACACGGCCTACGTGATCGACCTCGACAGCGCCGAGACCAGCGAGCTTTTGACAGCCGGCATGGCGGGCGACCTAGGCGTCGGGGCGGGCGGTGCGTATCGCGTGGACACCAACATGCTCATCATCCCGGACGCCAGCGAAGGCATTCACGTCTTCAAGGTCACTGCCGTCGAAGTGACGGAAACCGACTTGCTCGAATTCAGCCAGAAGTTGCCCGTGCGCGGCATCCGTCCGTTGGTCGCCCTCTGAAGCACCTTAGACAAACCTTGTGAGCGGTTGCTGAAAAAGCTGCTGGACGCCTAATAAAACGGCGTGTAGAGTTTGTTCATATCACACGAAAGGTTTGTCTATGCTTGACGACAGCATCGTTTCGACGCTCGGGGCAGCCTACGGACGCGCCAACGGTCATGCCAACGGTCATGCCAACGGTCATGCACCTAGCACGCGTGATCAAGCGCTCGAGCATGTGCGCGCTTTGCTTAAGTTCCTGGGCGATGATCCCGAGCGTGAGGGCTTGCGTGAAACCCCGGACCGAGTCTTGCGTTCGTACGAAGAGCAGTTTGCGGGTTACAAACAAGACCCCGCCGATTACCTCAAGAAGACGTTCGAAGAGGTGGAGGGGTACGACGAGCTCGTGCTCGTTAGCGACATCGAAATCGCAAGCCACTGCGAGCACCACATGGTGCCTTTCATCGGTAAGGCGCACGTCGCGTACATCCCGAGTGGGCGTGTAGTGGGACTTAGTAAGCTTGCCCGCGTGGTGGACGTGTTTGCCAAGCGCTTGCAGGTGCAGGAGAAGCTGACCGCGCAAATCGCCGATGCGATCCAAACACATCTTCAGCCCCAGGGCGTGGCGGTGATCGTGCAATGCCAGCACTTTTGCATGTGTCATCGTGGCGTGCGCAAGCCCAGCGCATGGACCACGACGAGCAAGCTTCATGGTGTCTTTCTCAAGGATTCGGCCGCGCGCATGGAGCTTTTGACGCTCATTGGCATGCAGCGCGACATCGGCCGCAGCGGCTAGGCGTGCCCTGGCGCAGTGCGTCGTTTTTTCGTGTCAAAGACCGCCCGAAAGGTGCTATCCCCCTTCTCCACGCTCGACCGAAACGTGTTCGAGCAGAAGGTTAAGGAGACGCCAATGGGAGTGAAGTTCCTATCTGATGAGTGGTTCGCGAAGGTCAAAGAGCTGACTGACGACGCGGGCGAGATCGAGATCCCCGGGCCCCTCAAGGATCTGACCTTCAACATGACCGTCACCCTCGACGGCGGCGTTGAGAAGCAGATCCACATGCACGCGGGCGTGTTCGGCCAAGGTCACAAAGACGCACCCGTCACCGTGATCGTGCCGGCCGACCTTGCGAAGAAGATCTTCATCGAAGGCGACCAGCAGGCGGGCATGCAGGCGTTCATGAGCGGCCAGATGCGCGTCGAAGGCGACGTCACCAAGCTCATGGTGCTGCAGAGCGTCCAGCCCAGCGACGACATGAAGGACCTGATGGCAGAGATCAAGGACGCCACCGACTGAGCGCTGTGGCAGCGATCGTTTCGCGGCCGCAACACAGTAAGATCGAGGCTCGGAGCGTTCCGGGCCTTTTTCTTTTAAGCTGCTTTTTACTTCCTTTAGGGCCCCTTTTTTTAACATTGCAACGATCGGTGGGCGGAGACCTATGCAAAGCGCATCTTCCGAACAGCGGGCGACGGCTCTCGGCATCTCGGAGGCTGCCGTCGCTCTCTATCAGTCGAGCGATGTCATCGATTTACACGTCGATACCTTCATTTGGCGGCGCGTGTTCGGTTACGACCTGAACAAGCAGCACGGTACTGGCCTGCTAGACGCACGCTTTTTTGGTCAAGCAGATTTACCACGTGTGCTGGCTTCCGGGCTCACCGGTGCGCAATGGGTGGTCACCACCAATCCGTTGCGAACGCGCAAGGGCAAGCGGGATACGTTCTTTGCAAACCTCGCAGCGCTTTCCGCGCAACTGACTGCGACCGGCCAGGCGGAGATTGTCACCTCGACCGCTAGCTATCGCGCCGCGCGCGCACGGGGCAAACATGGCGCTTTTATCGCCGTGCAGGGCGGCAACGCGCTCGAACATGACCTGGCCGATTTCGACAGGCTTGCGGATGGGCGCTTGGTGCGCGTGACGCTGGTGCATTTCACTCGTTCGCGCATCGGCGCCGCGGCGTTGCCGGCGTTGCTGGTGCGTGGTGATCGTAGCCTTACCATGTTCGGCGCAGAGCTCGTACGCGCGCTCAATCGCCAGCGCATTTTCGTCGACCTGGCACACATCAGTCGCGAAGGCTTTGCCGACGTGCTCAAAGTGCACGACGGGACTCAGCCGCTGTTGATCACGCACACGGGCGTGGATGCCGTGTATCCCCATTGGCGTAACGCGACCGATGACCAGCTGCGCGCCGTTGCCGCGACCGGGGGAGTGATCGGGGTCATGTTTCAATGTCAGTTCTTAGGCAAGGGTAAGGTCAACGCAGAGCGTGTGGTCGATCATTTGCAGCACATCGTCGAGCTTGTCGGTGAAGACCATGCGGCGTTGGGCAGCGACTTTGACGGGGCGATCATCCCCCCTCGGGATTTGAAAAGCGTGCTCGAGCTACCGCGCTTGGTGGAGATCATGCTGCGGCGCGGCTTTGGCGAGCGCGCGATCAAGAAGATCCTGGGCCAGAACTTCTTGCGCGCGCTGACGCTACTACGGGGTTGATGCCTTGGTCCTCGCGCAAACAAGCGGTTCAGCGTGTTTTGCCCTACAGTTTTGGCCATGAAGCGCGGTCTGCCCTTTCTGCTCGCGGCCCTCGAGCTCGCTTGCAATGCGAACGAAAACGCAGCGGTCGGCAAAACCGCGCTCAAACCGCCAGCGTCGGCCAGCGCGAAGGCGCTAACCCCGCACGCGTCGCTCCCGCCCCCCGCGCTGCCCCACGGCAGACATGATCCCGCACTGGCGCAACTGCTCAGCAAGCTTGCCTACAAGCCTGACCCTTACGAAACCCAGCCGGGTTGCATCTCCGAGCCCCAGAGTCAGCAGCGCAACGAGCTCATTTTGTGGGCGCAAATCTCGCTCACGCATGATGCTCAGGGTGAGGTCGCCGTAAAGGAGGCCAGTTATTCAGTCTCCACGACGAGCACGCAGCCTGGGGAAGAGCTGGCTGAGTCCGTGGGTATTCCTCGGCTCGAGCTCGTGCATCGTGATGGCAGCAGCACCCGCACGGATTTCGAAGGCAGCTACCGCGAGCCGCGCAGCCCCGAGGTGCGCCGCGCCAGCGAAATCACGCCGGCCGATCCGACATGGGTCTTGGGCTGGCTCGCCCATGCTCAGATCACGGAGGAAGTCATCGCCCACCGCATCGTGCTCAACGGTAAGGTCCTCAAAGAAGTCAAGCGACCTGACGAGGGCCCACGTCTAGGTAACATCGAATGCGACGACACCCAGGCCGAAGGCCTCAAGCTTTCCTGGCGCGCCACGTTGAAAGACGCTCAGGCACCATTGCTGGTTGAAGTGATGCGCCTCGAGAATCGCAGCTTCATCGAGCTCCTCCCGACCACGGCAGCGCGCGAGGTCCAGGGCTTTACGATCTTATCCGCGGACCGTAAGGTAAGTGAAGACTTGGTTTTGCTAGTCACGCTTACCGACACCTTCCGGTTCATCACGCGCGGTGTGCTCGTGCCGCGCAAGGCGCTCTAGAAGCGAACGCTTGCGACGACCTTACTTGGACAGATTGGCGGGCTGCAGCTCGACATCGCAGTTGAGCTCGTCGCACAACGCTTCGAGGTCTCTGCGCACGGTCTTGATCGCCAGCGTGGAGGGAACGGTCATCAACACCTCCATGCTGAACAAGGGCGCGCCGGTTTCAGGCCGTGGCAGCGAACGCGTTTCCAGCTCCTCCACGTTGATGCCGTGTTTTTGCAGCAGATCCGTGATGCGGTGCACGAGGCCCGGCTGATCCATCGCGTACGTGCGCAAACGAAACGGCACGCCGACCGTGGTGGGCCACTTGTCTTCTTGCGCTTCATGACCGCGGAACGTGATCGTAAGGCCCAGCTCTTCGGCCAACATCAGCATCTGCTCTTGCACGGACTCGAGATTCTTCGACGGCACCTCTGCCAACAAGATCACCGCGAATTGCCCGCGCAAATTCACCATGCGTGAGTCCGCAACATTGGCGGACGCTTCGAACAAGGGCGCGGTCAATCGGCCCACGAGTCCCGGGCGATCGGGCCCTACGGCGGTTATCACCAGCTCTTCCATCTCGGTTCCCCATCTCCGGCTCAAGCGCGTAACGCGCGAGTGAGTCCCTTTTTACTCAGGATTACGCCCAAATCACAAGCGCTGTAGACACGCTGTGCCCCTTGCGTTCCCTGATGGGCGGCTTAACTTCACTTCTATGTATTTCGACCCGATGTATCTCTTGTTCATGTTGCCGGGCATGGCGCTCAGCATGTGGGCATCCTTCAGAGTCAAATCCACATTTCGCAAGTACAGCCAGGTTCGCGCGCAGTCAGGCCTGTCGGGTGCGCAAGCAGCGGCCGAGCTATTGCAGCGCAAAGGCATCCACGACGTGAGCGTCGAAGAGGTGCAGGGTTTTCTCTCGGATCATTACGATCCAAGCGCGAAGGTGTTGCGTCTCTCGTCTGACGTTTATCACGGCCGTTCGCTCGCTTCGCTCGGCGTCGCCGCCCACGAGGCAGGGCACGCGATCCAGCACGCTACTGGCTACGGCCCGCTCTGGTTTCGTTCGCTCGTGGTGAAGCCCGCGCAGATTGGCTCGAACTTGGGCGGCATTCTGTGCGCGATCGGTTTGGCGATGGCGTCGACCAAGATGGTATTGGCCGGAGTCATCCTGTTCAGCGCGTTCGTCGTGTTCACGCTGGTTACCCTGCCGGTGGAGTTCAATGCCTCGAATCGCGCCGTGGCCGTGCTCGAACAGACCGGCATGATCACGAGCAGTGAAATCGGAGGCACGCGCGCCGTGCTCAACGCCGCAGCCATGACCTACGTGGCCGGCGCACTCAGCGCCATCCTGACGCTGCTTTACTTCCTTCTGCGCTCAGGTCTGCTCGGCGGTCGCGACGACGACTGATGCGCGCGTGAATGGTCTGGCGTGCGCTTCACGGCCCCGTGATCGCGCCTAAAACTGGTCCAGACGCGGCTGCCCTGCGCGGAACCCTTTGTCGGTGGCTGCCGGCGCAGGCGGCGGTGTTTCGACGGCAGCCGGCGTAGCGGGCGTAACAGGCGCAGGCTCGGGGGCTGGCACAACACTCAGGCTGGCGCCTTCGTTGGAACGTCGCTTGCGACTGCTGGCGATGCTCGTTCGTGCACGCTCACGCTGGGACGGAGCCGGTGCTGCAGCGGGCGCGACGTTGATGTCCGCCACGGTGGGCAGGGTCGCCGGGGGCGGAAGCGCAGCAGGCAACACCGGCTCGGCCTTCGCGTTGACCTCGAGTGTCACGGCCGGACTCTTGCTCACAGGTGACATAGCTGCGGCTGGGATCTCCGCCGAGTTGCCCATCCGGAAATAGGAGTAAGCCGCAACACCAGCGACGATCACGAGTGCCAGCGTTGGAGGAAGCCAACGCCGTTTCGGCCGAAGGTCCTGCCCAGCGCTGAGCTGCGGTGTATGGGGCATCGTGTGCGCGAAAGCGGAAGCAGGCACAACGGAACCAGCGCTTGGACGTGAGCGAGTGGGCTTGGACGCGCGCGGCTCCGCATACGTTGCGAAGGGTTCGAGCTCTTCAATCAGCTCGTCGAGCGAGGCAAAACGCTGCGCACGATCGCGCGCCATCGCCTTCATGATGACCGCTTCGAGCTGCGGATCGATACCGGGCGCAAGTACACGCGGCAGTGTGGGCGTGGTGGTCGCGACCTTGACTGCAAGCGCCGCAAAACTATCCGCATCGAACGGCGGTTGTCCCGTGGCCGCTTCGTAAAGAATCACGCCGAATGCATAGATATCCGAACGTGCGTCGGCATCTTTCGCGCCCGACAATTGCTCGAACGACATATACAAAGGCGTGCCCATGGTGACGCCGCTTTGGGTGAGCGTATCCATCTCGCCTTGCCGCGAATCGACCTTGGAAATGCCGAAATCCAGCACTTTGGGCACCGGACTCGCGTAGTCAGGCACGCGCGCCAAGAAGATGTTGTCGGGCTTGATATCGCGATGGATGATGCCTTGCGCGTGGACGGCCGCGACGCCCCGCATCGCAGGGATCAAGAGTCCGATCATCGCGTCGAGAGGCAGCTCGCGGCGCGCCAGCAAGATGCGTAACGTTTCCCCTTCGAGATACTCCATGACGAGGAAGATAGAGTCGTCCTCCTGGCCCACGTCGTACACGTCGACCACATGCGGATGACGCACACGCGCGCAGGCCTGAGCTTCACGCAATAGGCGTTGCACCGCGTCGCGACTCGACGCGAGCGAAGGGTGCAGCCATTTGATCGCAACACGCTTATGCGTGAGCTCGTTCTCGGCCTCGTACACACCACCCATGCCGCCCTCACCGAGCAGCCGAATGATTTTGTACTTACCGCCGATCACGCGCTCAGGGACGAGACGTTGTTCGCGCTGGGCCATCATGTGGAAACGCCCTGCAATTCGGGACCATTCTGACACACGCTCGTCGGGCAAGCTTATCCGGTATCGACGAAACGTGAGACTACCCAGTCACACGGCTCGGCAGCCGAGTCATTCCCCTGCGGTCGAAGCGGAGGCCCTGCCTAGGAGCGACAAGAAATGGTGTGGCGGCTCGCGGTTGGGATAGCACTGTGGTTTTGTTCAGCCCAGGCCTCCGCTCAGCTGGCCGCCGTGGCGCAAGAACCCGCTGGCTTTCGCGAATATATGCGTCGCGCCACGCTCCTGTTGGAGCTGGGCGATTTGCCAGGCGCCGAATCGGCCTACGGAACGGCCTACCGTTTGTGGCCGAGCGCCGAAGCCCAGTGGGGCCTAGGCCGCATCGCCTGCGCGCGCTCGAACTTTGGTGACTGCAGCGTGTGGTTGACGGCGGCATTGGAGGCGGCGTGGGTTCCGCTATCTGCCGAACAAAGCGATTCGGCCGTGGCCTTGCTGCGCGTGGCCGAAGCGGCGCGAGAGCGCGCGTTTGCCCCGCATAGGACGGCCACCGTGGTGGTGCTGTCACCTGTAGAACGTTCTGAAGAGCCGGTTCGCCCTGGGCCACAAGACGCACTCTTGGATGCGCAAGAGAACAATCGCGCCACGCTCTGGACGATGGCTTCCATGGTTGCCGTGGCGGCCCTTGCCGGCGTGCTCGTGGGCATGAGCGCGCACTGAGACCGTCAGAGATAGTAAGACAGCGCCATCTTGAGTGCCGCGCACGAGGCGAACCGCTGCGCGGGGTCTCGGGCCATGCTCTGTTGCACGATGCTGCATACGGACGCGTCCAGATCAGGTCGGCGCGCGGCCAAATCCGGTGCATCTTCCGTGCAGATGCGCGTGACGAGCCGCGCAAAATTGGCTTCCTCGAAGGGTAGGGCGCCGGCCAATGCCTGGTACAGCATCACGCCGAGTCCGTATACGTCGACACGATGGTCAAGGTTCTTGTCGCCAAGGGCTTGCTCCGGCGCCATGTAGTGCGGCGTACCGAGCGGCACCCCGGTAGAAGTCAGGCGCATGCCGTGACTGACGAGCATCTTTGCGATGCCAAAGTCAGTCAGCTTGACGAATCGTGAGTCGTCCCCCTCGCGCACAAGGAACACGTTGGACGGCTTGAGATCACGGTGCACGATGCCTTCTGCGTGCGCGACAGTCAGCGCGTCGCACAGCTGTGAGACCACGTGCACCACGAACTCGAGCGCCTGCGGTTGGCCCGCGAGCTCCACTTCCCACGTGTATCCCTCGAGCAACTCCATGCACAGGTAAGGGCGGCCGTCTGCGAGGTCGCCCAAATCCGTGACTTCCACGATGTGTTTGCTGCCGATGCGGGCCGCCGCCTTGGCCTCCGCTTGAAAACGCAGGAGTGCTTCGCGATCCCCCGCAAGCTCGCGACGCATGCATTTGAGCGCCAGCACGCGACCGATGCGCACGTGCTCGACTTCGTACACTTCGCCCATCCCGCCTTCGCCGAGCTTTTGTCGCACGCGATAGCGGCCGTCTACGAGCGTGCCTTCCGTGAGATTGTCCGGCTTTTCGGCGGCTGGCGGCGCGGCGAGCTTGCGCAAGAGCGATTCGAAGTTGCGCTTCGCGTTGTCACTCATCGGCCCTCAAGCATACACCTGCTGCACTTGTTCGGGGTTCGTGCTGTATCCTGAGTTCCCATGACAGAGGGCATCACAGAGGCGAGACAAGAGCTCGAAGGACGCGTGAAAGCGCTTGCCCAAGCCGGCGAGTACGGCCCCGCGGCCACGCTTGCGATCGAAGGCTATGGCCCCGAGCTGCTGCGTTTTCTAGGCGCGATGTTGCGCAACGAACACGCGGCCACGGAAGTCTTCTCTCAAGCCTGCGAGGACATCTGGAAGGGCCTGCCCAACATGCAGTGGCACAGCACCTTCCGTACGTGGGTTTATGCGGTGGCCCGCAATGCTTGCTATCGCTACTTGCGATCGCCCGAGCTCAAACGCGCGCGCCCGTTGTCGTCGTTGGGCGAAGCCAATGAAGCCATCGAACGCGTACGCACTGCGACGCTGCCCCATCTGCGAACGGACGTGAAATCGCGCGTGGCGATGCTGCGCCAGAAGCTCACCGAAGACGAGCAAGAGCTGCTGACGCTGCGCATCGATCGCGATTTGGAGTGGCTCGAGATCGCTGAAGTGATGGCCGAGCAACCGCTCGATCAAGCCGCGTTGAAGCGCGCGCCCGCAGCCCACCGCAAGCGCTTCGAGCGCGTCACGGACAAGCTGCGCGCCCTGGCTGAAGCCGATGGCTTGCTAGACGACGAGTAGGGCTCTCAAGCAGCGCTGGCGCGATTCTCGGGCGTGAAGCTGACCTGCAGCTCCTTACAGCCGTTGAGATAACTCGAGCGCAGGCGACGGTAGGCGCCTTCCATGCGCATGTCGGGAAGTCGCGTCAGGATCTCTTCCATCAACAAGCGGATTTCGAGCCGCGCCAGGTTCGAGCCCAAACAGAAGTGCTGTCCGATGCCGAACGCCACGTGCTCGCGTGCGTTGGTACGACGAATATCGAGCCGATGCGGATCGGGGAACAGATCCTCGTCGCGATTGGCCGAG
>JBKJIA010000270.1:0-29352 GCA_046598735.1 Polyangiales bacterium | reverse complement strand
TGGGCTCGGGCGAGGAGCTACTGCGTTTTCAACGCGAGCTCGCGCGGCTGGAGATCCCCATGTTCTCCCATTTCGTGATTGCCGACAGTGGAGAACATGGGGATCTCCAGCCGCGCGAGCTCGCGTTGAAAACGCAGTAGCTCCTCGCCCGAGCCCACGTTGGTAAGGTCTCCCGTCGACACCACAAAGCGCAACTCCGGATCGCTGTTCATGCGCTCGTAAATGTCGTCGACTTCCGAGATGCCCCGTTGGATGTCACTGAGCACCGCAAAAGCGTAAGGTTCGTTTTCTGCTGCGTCTGGCGGGCCGAGCTGCAGCACTTGCTTGCCCGATAAGGGCAGCTTGAAGCTACAGCTCGCCAAGGCATCCGTGTCATCGGCTTCGATCACACCCTTACTATGTTTCAGCACCGCGCCTGGCATGCAGTTGCGCACATCGATGCGAAACGAGCTGCGTGGCGTGTCCGAAGTTAGCGCAATTTCCAACGCCGGAGCCTGCGCCCACAGCTCGACTCGTTCCGCGCTCACTGAGCGCACCGCCGCCAGACCATGCGCGACGCTGACACTCACTCCGTCAGCTTCCGCGCGACCGACCTTACGGTCTAGCTCCACGCGCTCACTTGCCGGACGCAAGCAGCCCACGAGCAGACTGCCGCAGACCAAGACGCCATAAAGCGAGTTCTTCATCGTGCTCCTTCCCGCCCTAGGTAACGGTACTTCAAGGACAGCCCAGCGACGATGGCCGAACCACCTTCAATCAGCACTCCTGCGCCCCAAGCCGGCAGAAAAAACTGCTGCGCTTTGACCCCGAAATGCCCCAGAAGTCCGCTACCTATTCCCCGCACACCCAGCCCCGCGGCGAAGTCGTCGTGGCGATGATCGTAATAGAAGCTCGCTTCGCCCGTGCGCAGGGCACTGTCTCCGAAGTACACGCCGAAGCCAAAGCGCGCGAGCAACATACCGAATGGATCGGGGCCTCCGCTTGCAACCTCGAAATCGTACAGCTCGAGGCCATAGCCGAGCTGGCCATCTACGAATGCACCGCGCAGGCTCGGGCCGACGTGACTGAGATCGAGCCGACCGTCGATACGCCATTCGGGCGTGTAAACGGCGAATTTCTCGCCGGGGTAGCGATGGTAAGTAAAGCCCATCGCCAGGTCTGCATGCGTGCCGTCGCGCGTAGCTCGCTGCATGTTGCGACCCCACATGCGGTACGCGGAGTCGAGATTCAGACGCTGATTGTCATCATCCGCCCCGACCCAGGCGCTGGGTGAAATACGAAAGCGCCCCGCGCGCAGATCGGCGTGACCGTAGATGAAGTTTCGATATGCAAATTGGGGATCGTACACATAGCGATGACCTAGCTCGGCTTCGATCGCGGCAAGCTGCGGCGTACCGGTGACGTCGCGTCCGCCTGTGGTCACTGCGTAGATATCGGCGGCCCAACCGATCATAAAAACGGCTAGGCCGGTCATCACGATCGGTAAGCCGACAGCAACCAGCTTGCGCGACGCGCCAGTGGCGGCGAGCAGACTGCCGGCGGCCAAAAATGCGCCCAATGACACACCCTCCGACAGCAACAAGCGCCGCGCGACGAGCTTGTCTTTCATGACGTAACTACCTGTGCCGTGCACCAACAGACCTGGGCCGAGGGCGAGTGCGCTCGCGCCGATGCGCCGTCCGAGTGTGGGCGCGGCAGCTTGCTTTGGGGCTTGCAAGTCGTTTGCCTGTGGAGTCGATGTAGATGGCGCTGTGCTGGTCTGGGCATGCGCGGCAGGAGCGAGACTCAACAGCGCGCCCAGCCACAAGCAAACGAACATCAAGCGGTGGCCGCGAATGGCCCCGAGGAACAACACCATGTTGGCAAGGTAGCATCGTCACTGGCGTCGCCGCGCGGTCTGATGGCCATGCCTTGCGGATTCACACCGCGATACACACCGCCTGTACCCGCGCCACGAGTCGCTTGATCCCCTGCGCAAACGACGCTTCGGGCGTGATCAGACTGAGCACTAAATGCGCCCCCGCAGCCAGCCCGTAGAAGTAACCGGGCTGCGTGATCACACCATCCTGCTCGAGCAGGCTGAGTGCCCATGCTTCATCGTCGAGCACATTGGGCAGGCGCAGGATCGCATACCATCCACCCTCAACCTGCAGCAGCGAAATCCCGGTGTCATGGTTACAGCTCGTTCGCAGAGTCGCGAGATTGCGCAGGCAGCGCTCACGAATGCGTGACTGCACTACCGGCGCGTGCGCCAGTAGACGCGGCAGCGCTCGCTGCACCGGCGCCGATGGTGATAGGTAGCTGTCCGCGATGTGTTCGAGCCGTGCGCATGCTTCAGCCACCTGTGCGTAAGGTCCACTTAGTAGCGTCCACGCGAGCTTCATCTGCGGCAGGCCGAGCGCTTTGCTCAAGCCACCCATGCAAAACACCAAGCTATCTGACAGCTCGAGCGCACTGACCGCCCGCTGACCGTCGTCTGCGAATGCGTAGTCTGCAAACACTTCGTCACTCAGGATCGGCAGACCGCTTTCGGACAAGATAGCAAGCTCCGCGCGCTTCAGAAAGGAGCCGGTCGGATTGTTCGGGTGCACGGTGACGATGGCCTTGGCCTTACTATCTCGCGCGATGCTAAGAAGGCTGCGATCAAGATGCCATTCGCCATCATAACTCAAAGGGTAAGGTACGAGCTGTACGCCTTCGAGCCCGGCAAGCACATCGAACAAAGGGTAGCTTGGCGCCGGAACGAGCACGCAGTCGCCAGGGTCGCACAGTAGCTTGAAAAGGTAACCGTAAGCTTCGCTGGTACTGGCCGTGAGCATGATCTGTTCGGGCGGAACGTGGAATCCGCGCGCTTGCTGGCGTGCACTGAGCGCCGCGCGCGCTCCGAGCCAACCGAACGGCTCGGGCGCATAGCTGGCAATGCCTTCGTCACCTAGCGCTGCGTACAAGCTTGGCGCATCGAGCGATAGTCCGACTTCCGTGACATTGCTGATGCTCAGGTCGAGCAGTGGCCTCTGCTGCGCGTGCTCGCGTGCTCGCTTGAGCGCTTGCGTGAGCGCATTCTCGTTCACTTCGAAACGCGTGCGGCGTGAGAACGGGTCCATGCGAAGTCAGCAAGGCGTAGGCTATGCTCGCTACACGCGCCATGTCCGCCCCGTCTTCCACATCCCAGGCACGTAGCGAGCCCCCCAGCGCAAGCAGCGCGGAAGAGGCGCGCGCGCACGGCCATGTTCCGCGTGCAGATCTCGCGGGGCCAGCGGCCGCATGGCTCGCGCTCGCGTTGCTGCTGACAAACTACGGCAATCGATTCGTGCTCCGGCTCCAAAACCTGCTGCGTGACTCGTTGCAGACGGCAGCCACGGACCCCATGCCTGCGCTCGGTCAGCAGAGCTCGATCGCCATAGAGACGTTCGGCCCCATGCTCGCGTTGGCACTCGTTCTGTGTCTTGGAGCGATGATCGTGGCCCGTTCCGTCGCCCAAGGCGGCATCGGCTTTAGCCTGCCTTGGTTCACGCGACGTAAGCATTTCGACAAGGTCAAGCACACGCGCTGGCTGACGGGTCTGCTCGCGGCTGTGCTGTGCACGGTCGTGGTAGGCAGCGCCCTGCCCGCTGCCTTGCGCGTCGAGACCACAGAGCTTGGGCCGGTGTTGCAGTCGAGCGCATGGCGCTTGGCAGCGGCGTTCGCTTTGCTCGCATGGATCGATGCCGCCCTGACGCGCGCTGCCTGGTGGCGTTCGCTGTGGATGACGCGTCGCGAGCGTAAGGAAGAAGAACGCGAAGCTTACGGTTCGCCCGAGCTGCGTGCGGCACGCGCGCACATCCGTCGCGAAACGCTGGCTAGTGAGCAAGAGCCCGGGCAGGATAAGCCGTGAGTCAGTTCGTCGACGTGGCGCTGCCCATACCCTTACACCGCGCTTTCACCTACCGCGTGCCGGACGGGATGACCTTACGCTTGGGTATGCGCGTCGCGGTGCCATTTTCCGGTCAAAAACTAGCCGGTTTCGTGCTGCGCGCGCACGACGTGCCGCCCGCTGGCGTCAAGCGAGTCTTGTCCGTAGCCGGCAGCTTCGAAACAGAGCCGGTGTTCCCCGAAGATCTGCATCACTTCCTGTTGCGCGCAGCCGACTATTACCTTCATCCCGTAGGCGAAGTGCTCAAGCTGGCCGCACCGGCTTTGCCCAAAGAAGCGTTCAAAGCCCTCAAAGAGAGCGGGTTTGTCGAACACGCGGACGACATCAAAGGTCGCCGTGCCAGCGTGCAAGTCACGGTACGCGTCACGCGTGCGCCCGACGTGGTGCTCCCGGCACGTGCCGGCGTAAAGCAAAAAGCGCTGGTCGCTCTGATCGAAGAACGCGGGGCCATGTTGTTGACCGAGCTATCGAAGCTCGTGCCTGGCGCGCGCGGCGTGCTCAGTAGTCTGGTCGAAAAGGGCGTGCTGCACACAGAAGACGTGGAGATCGCAGCCGATCGCTTTTTCTCGGCCGCGCTGCCACGCGAGGCGCCCTTCGACGCGACTGAGGAGCAGCGCGCCGCCATCGACACGCTCACCACGGCGCTACGCGCAGGCAAGGGTGGCGCGTTTTTGCTGCATGGCGTCACCGGCTCTGGCAAGACCGAGGTGTACTTGCAGCTCGTCGCCGATGCGCTCGAACGCGAGCAAGGTGCGCTCGTGCTGGTGCCCGAAATCGCCCTCACTCCGCAGCTTGTCGCGCGCTTTCGTGCCCGTTTTGGGGAAGGCATCGCGGTCTTGCACAGTGGGTTGAGCGATCGCGAACGTCATGATGCCTGGCGCGCGCTGCGTCGTGGCGAGCTGCGCCTGGCGATCGGAGCACGTTCAGCCTTGTTTGCGCCGGTGCCGCGCTTGGGCGTGATCATCGTCGACGAAGAGCACGACTCGTCGTTCAAGCAAGAAGAAGGCTTTCGCTACCACGGTCGCGACATGGCCATGTTGCGCGCCTACATGACCCAAGCCGTGTGCGTGCTCGGTAGCGCCACGCCGTCCGTCGAATCTTACTATTTGACGGAACAAGGTAAGATGACGCGCCTGTCCTTGACGCATCGCGCCAAGCATCAAGTCATGCCTCAGGTCGAAGTCGTGGAGCTGGCACGCAATCCCGGCATCGGACCCAGCGGCCATCCTTTGATCACAGGGCCTCTACACCGCGCGATCGCACGTTGTCTGAGCGATGGCGACCAAGCAATTTTGTTTCTAAATCGCCGTGGCTTTGCGCCGAGCTTGCGTTGCCGCGCCTGCGGGGAAGTCGCACGTTGTCCCGCCTGCAGCGTGTCATTGACGGAGCACCGTCGCGCTGCCGTGCTGCGCTGCCACTACTGTGACTTCGCGATGCCGATCACGGAGGCTTGTCCGCAGTGCCATGCGCTCGCGCTCGAGCGTGTCGGCATCGGTACCGAGCGCGTAGAAGACGCCCTGCAGACGAGCTTCACCGGCGCGCGCGTGGGTCGCTTGGATCGCGATACGGCCGCGGGCAGCGGCGTCGAAGAAGTGCTCGATCGCATGCGCAAACGCGAGCTCGATATCTTGGTCGGCACGCAAATGGTTACAAAAGGGCATGATTTGCCGGGTGTCACGCTGGTCGGCGTGCTGCTTGCCGATCAAAGCCTGAGCTTTCCTGATTTCCGCGCCGCCGAACGCACGTTCCAACTGCTCGCTCAGGTGTCCGGTCGCGCCGGCCGCGGCGATAGACCAGGTCGCGTGCTGCTGCAGACCTACCAGTCCGACCACTACGCCGTGCGCTTTGCGCTGCACCATGATTATCTGGGCTTTTACCGCGAAGAAATCGAGACCCGACGCGAGCTTGGCTACGTGCCCATCGCCCGTCTCGTGGCGGTGCGCGCCGATGCGGGCGATGAAACGGTGGCCCGTAAAATAGTCAAGGAGCTTGCCGAAGTCTGCGAGCGCATGCCCGAAGTGAAAGAGCGCGTGGTGCAGGTCCTCGGGCCTGCGCCGGCCCCCATCGAGCGTCTGCGCGGTCGTCACCGCATGCGTTTCCTTTTACGCAGTCGTTCACGTGCGGCCCTGCGTAAGGTGGCGCAAGCTGTCGTCCAGCGCATCGACGAGGGGGTGTCACCGGCGCGGGCTCACGTAGACGTGGATCCGGTGTCGATGCTTTAGTTGCAGCAATCATGGCGCTACGCCGCACTTTCGGGGGAACAAGCATGGGATCGAAGCGAAGTTGGGCCTGCGGGCTCGTGCTCGTGGTAGTGGGCTGCGGAGACAAGGCGCCCGCCAAGGTCGAAGAAGCCATCAAGCCGGTGGTGGTGGTTACGCCTACTGCTGCGGAGCTGCGTGCCAAAGCCTCCGCCTTATTCGGCAAGCTGCCCGCTTTCGCTGCGCAAAAGGGCCGCCCTTTCACCGACGACACGGTGAAGCTGGGTCAAATCCTGTACTTCGATCCGCGTTTCTCGAAGAGCCAGCTCTTCTCATGTAACTCCTGCCACGACCTCAACGGCTACGGTGTCGACACGCGCCCCGAAGCAGTGGCCAAGGGCACGAGCTTTGGCCACAACCAAAAGTTCGGCGATCGCAACTCACCCACCGTCTTCAATGCCGCCATCCACATCGCGCAGTTCTGGGATGGCCGCGCCGCCGACGTCGAAGAGCAAGCCAAGGGCCCCATCCTCAACCCCGTGGAAATGGGTATGACCGACGACGTGAGTGTCGTGGCCGTCATCAAGTCGATCCCCGCCTACGATGCCATGTTCAAAACGTCTTTCCCCGAGGCGAAAGAGCCCATCAACTACGACAACATGGCCGCTGCGATCGGCGCCTTCGAACGTAAGCTGATGACCCACGACAATTTCGACAAGTTCCTTGATGGTCAAGATAATTTACTGAGCGAGGTGCAGCGCCAAGGCCTCGATACGTTCATCTCGGCCGGCTGTATTGCCTGTCACTCAGGCCCGGGCTTTGGGGGCGCCATGTTCCAGAAGCTGGGCTTGCTCAAGCCTTATCCCACCGCTGACGAAGGTCGCTTTCGGGCCACGGGCAAGGAAGCCGACAAGTTCTTCTTCAAGGTGCCGTCCCTGCGCAACGTCGCCAAAACCGCACCTTACTTCCACGATGGTTCCGTGAAGACGCTCACCGAAGCGGTCACCATCATGTCGGAGCACCAAACCGCAGGCGGGCGCTTACCGGCAGACAAAGTGGCCGCGATCGTCGCGTTTTTGGATACTTTGACAGGCACTCCCGACGCTGGGTTGTTGGCCAAGCCGAGCTTGCCCGAAAGTGGCCCCAAGACGCCTAAGGCCGTGCTCGACTAAGTCTTAGCGCCAGGCGAATTGAGCGCTGTTGCGCGCAGTGCTAGGATTGACGCATGGCGATCCGCAAGATCCTGCATTACCCCGACAAGCGTCTGCGCATTCCCGGCGAGCCCGTGACGGACTTCGGTCCCGAGCTGCAGCAACTCGTGGAGGATATGGCCGAGACGATGTACGCAGCGCCGGGCGTAGGTCTTGCTGCCACGCAAATCGGTGAAGCCAAGCAGCTCTTCATTATCGACGTGTCGCACGGCGAAGGCCCCACCCAGCTTCGCGTGTTCATCAATACTCAAATCGTCAAGCTCGATGGCGAAGTCGATTGGGAAGAGGGCTGCCTGTCTTTTCCCGGCGTTCATCAAGACATCCGTCGCGCCGAGCGCGTCAAGGTGCGCGCGCAAGACCGTCAAGGTGCCTGGTTTGAGCTTGAGGCAGACGAGCTGTTAGCGATCGCTATCCAACATGAAAACGATCACATCATCGGCAAGCTGATGATCGATCATCTGAGCCCGCTCAAGCGCCGCATCGTGCACCGCGCCATGCAAAAGCGCGCCGCGTCTTCTGGCGAAGCTGCAGAGTAAGGTCCTGTAAAAATGGATAGCAGTGGTTCTTCGAAACCGCATAGCGGGGTTTCCTCGAAACCGCATAGCGGGGTTTCTCCGAAACCACATAGCGGTGTTTCTCCGAAACCACGCGCTGCGTTCATGGGCACACCGGCTTTTGCGGTGCCTTGCCTCGAAGCCTTACTCGACGTGGCCGACGTGGCGCTCGTGGTGACGCAGCCGGACAAGCCCCAAGGCCGCGGCCTGACGCTTACGCCACCGCCGGTGAAGGTGTTGGCAGAGGCGCGCGGTGTGCCCGTGGTGCAGCCGCTCAAGGTCCGGGATGGTTGGTTGCGCGCGGAGCTGCTGCGTCACGAGCTCGATTTCGCGCTGGTCGTGGCATACGGACGTATCTTGCCCGCGGACGTGTTGAGTGCGCCGCGTCTTGGTTGCGTGAACGTGCACGGCTCGCTCCTGCCGCGCTTTCGAGGAGCGGCTCCCATTCAATGGGCTGTGATCGAGGGCCATGCCGAAACCGGCGTATGTCTCATGCAAATGGACGTAGGCATGGACACGGGCCCTGAGCTTGCGCGACGCGTCTTACCCATCGAAGAAAACGAAACCTCAGGTGCGTTGGCCGAGCGTCTGTCGCAACTGTCAGGTGCGTTCATTCGCGAAGAGCTGCCGCGTTTTGCACGTGGAGAGCTGACGGCCGTACCGCAGCCGAGCGAGGGCGTGAGCCATGCGCGCATGCTCGAAAAGAACGATGGCGCCCTGGACTTCTTGCAGTCCGCACAGGCCGTGCACGATCGGGTACGCGGCGTATCTCCGTGGCCGGGAGCATTCACGGCGCTGAACGGTCGGCGGATCAAGGTGCACGTCACGGGCGTACTCGAACGTGAAGGCAGCTATGGCGCGCCAGGTACTCTGGTTTCCGCCGACGGTGGCGGCCTCGTAGTCGCCTGCGGCCGCGGGCTCGTTCGCATCGATGAGCTGCAAGCCGAGGGCAAAAAGAAGATGAGTGCCAGCGTCTACCTCGCGGGTCATCCGATCAAAGCGGGCGAGCGTCTGGCTGCGCACGCGGAGCTGGTCGGTCACGGAGACAAAACATGAAGATCTACACCAAGACCGGCGACGCTGGCGACACAGGCTTGTTCGGCGGTGGGCGCGTATCGAAAGCAAGCTTGCGCGTAGATACCTACGGCGAAGTCGACGAGCTCAACAGCGTGCTAGGTCTCGTGCGCACCGAACCGATAGACAATGAAATTGACGAGCTCTTTGCGAGCGTCCAAAGCCGCTTGTTCGACTTAGGCGCCGAGCTTGCCACTTCGCCGGATAGTAAGGTCGCACTCGGCATCGCCGGCGTGACCGAGGCAGACGTCGAGCTGCTCGAGCGCACCATCGACAAGGCCGAAACGGAGCTTGCACCGTTGCGCACGTTTGTGTTACCCGGCGGCTCGCGTGCTGCGGCGTATTTGCATTTGGCGCGCACCGTCTGTCGCCGCGCGGAACGCAGGTTGGTCGCGCTTGCCGAGTCCGAAAGCGTGCGGCCGGAATGCATCCGCTACGTGAACCGATTGAGCGACACCCTGTTCGTGCTGGCGCGTCTTGCCAATCATCGGGCCGGGATCGCGGACGTGCCTTGGATCGGCGCCGGCCGCAACGCCTAGTGTGGCTGGCGAGTGCAGTCCGCCGGGGCGCCTACGCTCCTTGGCGTTGCGCTTCCACCGAACGCGGGGCTTAAGAAAAACAGACCCCTAAGCTTTTCGCTGAGGGGTCTGGAAGAGAGAGGTTCGTACCGTAAGGCCGTGGGTTGGACGCAGTGAACCCCTAGCGTTTGCTAGGTGGGCGTGGGTATCGACCACTTCAGGCTTCCCGGTAAAACCGGGCATGCACACCATGATCGAGGGTTACTCCCTGGTTGGCTACTTGTAAGGGATTCTTTCGCTCCAACGCTCACGGGCTCCACAGAGGAACCATCCACTGAAAGTAAGGCCCTGCGCGCGTGCGGTCAAGCGTGCCTTCGCGTTTGCGCAAGCTCGCTCACGCTCATGATATTTAGTGCAGACAGAGGGGCGTTGAGCGCGCTTAGGTCTTGACAGGCGACGCTTTGAGCGACGCTTTACCGGCTTTAACGTAGACCGTAAAACGCACGTCTCTGGCATCGGGTCGCGACATGATGATTTGTTCGCGATTCTTCCTGAGGGTCATCGCAAATCGCTCATAGGTGAGCTCCGCGTTCGATTCGCCGCACTGTTCACGCAGCGCCAGGTACTGGGAGAACACATCACGAAAGTGGCTCTCGTCGTCGCGAGAAGCGTTTCGGAGCTGGTCCGGAATTTCGGCGACCACTGTTTGATCTTCGTCGCTCGAACCGTCGAGCTTGAGCATCACGGATTTGTCATCGCTTCGCGACGTGCTCGAGACCAGAGGGATCACAGCAGCAGGCGCCGGGACCTTGGGCGCGGGCGGCGGCGGCTTGGGCATGGAGGGCACGGCCGGTCGCGGTGCGGACATCGCGCCGTTCATGGCGGGCGAGGGTGCCGGCATTGGCATCGGCATGGGCATGGGCATCGCGAGCGGTGCTGATGCCTGCGGCGCCCCTTCTGCTTCGGAGCCAAAGCTGAATGCGGAGCTCGTCAAGGTCTCCGGCGCAGGTCCCAGGATCTGGTTCAGGTCTGCTTTCTGCGCGCGTCGCTTGCCGCCACCTTTTTCAACGATCACATCGAGGGCGCGGTTGATTCGTTCACCGACCTTACGGTATTGCCCGCTGAGCACAGCGAGGTCGAGCTCTTCGATTTGTCCCGTGGCGAGTTGCTCGGTGCTGGCGCGCAAGATGCCGAGGGGGCGATCGCGCTCCCACCACAAAATGCCCATCGCCAAGAGAAACAACACGACGAGACCACCCGCTAACTGCGCGCGCGGCAAACTGTCGACGTCTTCTTTGGCGGTTTGATCGAAGACCGCCCAAGGGCTCTCGATCACTTTGATTGGGCGCGCGATGCTGTACCCGACCTCGTTGGCAGATGCGCTGCCCGCGACCAGTGAGTACACGGCGTGTCCGCGCCCCCCGAGATCGTAGCTGTCCGTGCGTTCGCCTTTTTTCAAGCGCTCGTCGGTCAGCACTTGAGCGAGTGGTGCGGCTAGCTCCGCCTGCGTGGGTGCACCAGGCACATCCGTCGGCGTGTAGCTCGCAATCATGGCATCGCGGAAGAAGAAGCCGATGCTTGCGCCGCCCAGACGCTCAGACAGCCTTTGTGCCAACGTTGCATCGAAGCGCTGCGCATGCAGCAGCGCGCCCACGTACGTTCCGCGATCGACGATCGGCCGCGCGGCCATGCGATAGACCGCGCCATCGTAGACCCACACGTCATCGCCGATGTAACCAGACAGTGCGCGTTCCACCAGCGGCACACGCCCAAGACCTGCGCCTGCCCGCGCCGGCTTGCGACCTTCTTGCGCGAGGATCAGGCCGTTGGCGTCGACCGCGATCAACAGATCGGCGCGCAATTCTTCCAGTTGTTGATTGAGCGTACGAAGTCGGTCTTTGAGCGCTTTTTGGCCGTCTTGGCCCTCGACCTTACTTTGTCCCTTGGTGCGCACGGCTTCGCGTATCACGCTGTCTGCAGCGATCGGGGCCAGCGTGTCGAGCCGGGCGCGCGCGTCGAGCTTGAGCAGGGATTCCATTTCGAAGCGGTCACGGCGCAGACCATCGTCCACGCCGGCCAAATGTTGTCGATTGATGATGCCGCGTGCGAGCAGAGCAGCCGCAAGGCCCATGATCGCAGCGACCGCGAGCACCAAAAACCAGAAGCGTGAGAGCAGCATGTCGGGCCTCTACTTTCCGGCCTTGAGGTCGATGTTGATCGGGTCCACCACGAGCTCGCGCGAGTCTTCGACTTCCAACGATGTCGAGCTGACTTCGGTTGGGCCACGAAAGACCTTGAGTGTGTAGGTGCCGGGCGCGACGTCTTGGAAGCTGAAGGTGCCATCGGCTTGCGGGCTTGCCACGGCGGTCAATTTCGCGAGCACGTGCAGGGTGCCACGTACGTGTGGAGCGAGCGCATCACGCACCGCAAACGTGCCCACTTGATCGATTTGCACCTGACGTCCTTGGCCGCCGCTCGTTTCGATCGGATCGAACGCCTTCAACCCTTCGACGAACAACTTGTGCACGAAATCGTCCTCGTTACGCACGCGCAGGCTTGTGCCCTGCTGCATCACGATGGTGCTGGGCGACAGCGCGCCATCTTTCATCAGCATGCTCGCGGCATCGCGCGTGGCTTGAGCGCCAATCAACACCACGGCCACTTCGCGGCTGAGGTCGGCTGAGGGCTTTTTGGGCTCGATGAAGCCGTTCCATTCCTGCCAATACGCGGGACGCACGGCGCCATCTTTCGGGGCTGCGGCATCGCCCACGGCACGCACGCTTCCGCGCACATCCGTGGCTGCAGCCTGATTGCTGATCCCCGCGGCAGTGAAACCGCCAGTAGCGAACAGAGTCAAGAGCGTTCCGTACCTAAGGCCAACGGCCCGCTTGTTTCGTTTCATGCATCCTCTGTCGGCCAAGCCTCCGGGCAGAGGAGGTTTCCGACTGGACGCCAACTTACCGAAGGCGAGACCAAGCGGTCAATGGATGAGGTCGCCTGGCGCCCGTTCGAGCCGACTAAACCGGCGGCGGAGCGTAATAATCGACCACCTCGATGGCGTCCGCCAAGGCCGCGTGCACCGTTCGGTGCTTACCGACCACGTCGCCGCCCACCTGTAAGGCCATCGGTTCTTCGTGGTGAATCGAGATGCGCTCGACGAGAAAGTCCTGGATCGTGGGACTGCGATAGCTGCCGCGCCAGATCGCGCCGATATGCCGCGCTACTTCGCTCGAGGTGACGTCGGCTACGCGCAGGTTGAAGCGATCGTCGCGCTCATCGGCAAACGGGAAAATCCGGGCTCCAAAGCCCCAATAGGGAATGGTCGACATGCACACGAGCCGTGAGGGGCCATCGAACAGCACGGCGCCTTTGGCAAAGCGCTGCGCGACCTTGTCGTCTGCGCCCATCAAAACGGCCTCTGCGCCCTCGTTCACGACGCGCACGTGGGGATGGGGCCGCAATACGAATTCGGGCAGGCTACGGGCTACAGCGGCCATCAGATAGGCCGGAGCCCCCGTGGCGAGGGGGCGCGTCAGTCGCGAGCGCGCCAGTAAGTCTTTTGTCTGCGCGTAGTGATCTAGGCAGATCGCATCCACGCCCAGGCCGGCAAACGGCGTCAAAAGACCCGCCACTTCGAGCAAACGTAAAGCGCGGCTGCCCCCTTCGCTGCGCAAGCGTCCCAGATCGGCGACCACGCCCTTGCCGCGCGGGTTCTGATTGCCGAGCACCCACGCCAGCGCGTTGCCGGTGCCGAGCTTGAGCAGTCCAAACCGCGGCGGCGTGACGCCGGCTGCGCGCGCCGTGCGCACCACGCGCGTGACCATTTGCACGAAGGTGCCGTCGCCCCCGCCGGTCAGCACCGTACGGTAGCCGCGCTCGACGATGGTGTTGGCGATGCGATCCGCTTCGTCCAAATCGCGTGAAACGAACAAGTCGCCGCTTTGCACGATTTGGTCGAGCACGTCGACGAGGTCAGCGGTCACCTGGCGTGCCCGCCCGTTGACCACGACCGCGACGCGATCGACGCTAGATTGCTGCATGGGTGGTAGCCGAGGTCGGACTTGAACCGACACGCCTGTGAGGACAACGGATTTTGAGTCCGTCGCGTCTGCCATTCCGCCACTCGGCCAAACGAGGCGGCAACCTTAGCCGCTCGTGGCGTTTACGCAAATCCGATGCGCATTGTTCGGAGTTCGGAGGTCGCGTTGAGTTCGTGTAGGCAGCCAAAAGCCAGGACTGCGCGAACGAGCAGGCTCAGGCTGTGCTGCTCTGCTGCGAGGCCAAGCTCGCCATCTTCGCGACGACGCTGCTGCTGGTGGCCGCTTCCATTTCTTCGAGTAGCTCGCGGCATTCCGGGCGACCGCGCAAGTGGTTCAAGAGTAAGGCCGTGGCGCTCGCAAAAGCTTGCTCGTAACCGAGCGCTTCACGCACGCGCGTGGCAATGCGTTCGCGTCCGGCAGCCAAATCGTTCTCGAGCGCGTCGCCATAACGTGACAACTGCGCGCGTAGCTCGTCGATCTGCCGGCGCAAATCTTTGGCGGATTCTTCGCGCGTGCTAGCACGACCTTCGTGCCTTTGCGTCAACCGCGACAACTCTTCGACGCCCACGCGTGAGGCGCCGGCTTCTTCGAAAATGCGCCGCAAGCTCGGGATGTCTTTCACCTCTTTTGCCGCTTGATCGGCACGGGCGACCGCATCGGCTGCGCGTCGTTCGGCTTGTTGACGGGAGCTTTGGACGCGCTCGACTTCTTCGCGCTCGCTCGCCGCTTCACGTAGGGCGCGCGATTCTTCGGCCGCAAGCTCTTCGACCTTACGGCCGATTTCAGCGCGTAACGCCCGTCCGCGCCGTTCGATGGCTTCGAGCTTACGCGAGTGACTCGACAGCTCGCCTTCAAGGCGCGAGGCACGTGCCGCAAGCTCCCAACAGCGATCGGCAGCCTGTTGCACGTCCGTCGGCGCCTTACCATTCGGATAAGCGCGCGCGACCATGCGTGCAAAGTGCGCGGCGCGCGTGCCCCATTCCACCACGTGCGGCGTAGGCGCCGGTGGCGGTGGTGGCGGTGCAACCGGCGCTTCCTGCTGATTGGACTGCACATCCCAAGGCGATTGCGGCAATGAACGCTGGAAGGCCTTGAGCTCTTCTTGCAGATGGTGACCGTCGCGGAAGCGCTTGCGCAGATCCTTTTCGAGCAGCTTGAGGATGATGTTCTCAGCCGTCTGCGGCAGATCCGTACGCAATGCACGCGGACGCGGGGCAGGTGCCGAGCGCTGCATCTCGAGCAACGTCTCGCGATCGTTCGAACGGTAAGGTAGCTGGCCCGTCACCATCTCGAAGAACAAGATGCCGAGCGCATACAAATCGCTTTGCGCTGCCGCGTCTTCACCGCGTGCTTGCTCAGGCGACATATATTCGGGCGTGCCGAACACCGCTCCCTTGGGCGCAAGCCGGGGGTCGCGTGATAGCGCTGCCAACCCAAAGTCAAGAATCTTGACGAAATCGCGGCGGCCACCACGCGTGGTGAGCATGATATTGTCGCTCTTCAAATCGCGATGGATCACGCCCAAATCGTGCGCGCGCGACAACGCTGCGCACATTTGCTCGAGCACGTCGACTGCGCGGGTGAGAGGCAACGGACCTTTGGCGCACTCATGCGAGAGCGACTGACCCTGCAGATACTCCATCACCAAATACAGCTCGCCCTCTTCGGTTTCGCCTACGTCGTGGATGTCCACGATGTGCGCGTGATCGACGCGATTGGCCGCACGTGCTTCGCGCAACATCCAAGCGCGAAGATGCGTTTCACCGCGTAAATCGGGGCGAATCAGCTTGAGCGCGACGACGCGATCGATGAGCACGTGGCGCGCGCGGTACACGACGCCCATCCCGCCCTCGCCGAGTCGTGTCTCGAGTCGGTAGCGTCCGGCGACAACTTTGCCGATGTACTCGTCCGTTTGCGAGCGACGGGAAGATCCCTTAGTCGTGACCATTTCGGCTCCGCTGCTCCCCTCTAAAAACGAAAAGAACCTCTCGCCATCATACACAGCTACCGCGATCACCAGGAGCGCATTCATGCTTCGTGACGCGAAGCCACGCTTTGCATAGCGGTGTGTGACTGGGTGATCCCCCGTGCGTTGTGTGTGCGCTTCGCAGCCTTGAGATCCACCCTCCAGAGTCCGTATCCTGTGTGAGGACCTGTTCGCGTGGCAGCCGTGACGACAGCGACGTCACAGCGCCCGCGACAGCGCGATCGGCAAGGGGTGGGTTTTTGTCTAGAGGCGAAGAAGAGCCTTATTACATCGAACGCAGGCTCGCAGCGGGCGGCATGGCCGAAGTGTTCGTAGCCAAACGCATCGGCCCGCACGGTTTCGAAAAACGCGTGGCTTTGAAGCGTATTTTGCCGCAATTCGCGCTAGAGCCTGACTTCGTACACATGTTCATCGACGAGGCGCGTCTGGCTGCACGCCTCGATCACGCGAACATCGTGCAGGTCTTCGATTTTGGTCAGTACGACAATTCGTTCTACATCGCGATGGAGCTCGTGGACGGCTCGAACGTCAACCAGCTTTTGCGTGCGGTGGCTGCGCGCGATGAAGCGGTGCCGCTCGAGATTGCATTGCACATTGCAACGGAAGCCGCCGCAGGACTTGCGCACGCTCATTCGCTGCGGGACGACGATGGTAAGCTTTTGCACGTGGTGCATCGCGATGTAAGTCCCGCGAACTTACTGCTCACGCGCGATGGTCATATGAAGTTGAGCGACTTCGGCATCGCGCGCGCCGCGAGTTACGAAGCGCGCACGCAAACCGGACAGCTGCGCGGCAAGCTCGGCTACATGTCACCCGAACAAGTGCTCGGTCGCGATCTAGACGGGCGCAGCGATGTGTTCACGCTCACGACCGTGCTCGCGGAAATGCTCGTGGCCGAGCCGCTGTTTGGTAAAGGCAACGACCTCGATGTGCTGATGCGCATTCGAGACGTGGATTTGGGCGTGCTCGATCGCACGAAGCGTCGCGTGCCGGCGGACGTGCGAGCTGTGATCGAACAGGGGCTCGCCAGAAATCCCGAGCAACGCCCGGATGCCACCGGCTTTTTGCATTTGTTGCACGAGCTTGCGCAACGTCGCGGCATTGCCGCAGGCAGCGCACGCTTGGCGCGACTGCTCGCGCGCTTGTCGCTGGTCTCCGTGCGACCCGGCGATGAGCTTGCGCTCGAGCCGGGCGCCAAGCCCACGAACTTCCTAGATCTGAGCTCGCCACCGCGCGTGCAAGATCTGTCCGATCCGCCGCCTAGTTTCGAAGCGGCGGCCTATCGCGCGCGCACGGAGCTTGGCCAAATCGGCCCGCTCTCGTATGCCGAATTGGTGGAGCAAATCCTGAGCGGTCGCATTGACGGCGATACGATGATCAGTCGTGCAGGCTTGCCGTTTCAACGTGCGCAACAGATGGACGAGCTCAATCGTTTCCTCAAGTCTTCAGCGCTGCAATGGCGTTCGCGCGAGCTCGCAAATCCCACGTGGCATGGTCAGCTCGCGCAAGCATCCTTGTTGCCGATCGTGCATCGCTTGACCGCCCTCCGTGAAACTGGCGTGGTGCATTTGGAAGGGATGGGACGCCGCAAAAAGCTGTACTTCTTGGATGGCCGGCCCGATTTCATCGCGTCCACCGATCGCAACGAAATGTTGGGCGAGCATCTCGTCAGCACCGGCACGTGTTTGCGCATGGAAGTCGACATGGCGCTGGCCGTGCTGCCTCGCTACGACGGGCGGCTTGGCGATGCACTGGTAGGGCTCGGCGTCTTACGGTCCGTTGAGCTCGTGCGCGCCGTTCAGATCCAGGTGAAAAAGCGCTTTCTCGACGCGTTCACCTGGCGCACCGGCGAGTGGAAGTACGTGCGCGGCGTGCGCAGCAACGAGGAGACTTTTTCGGTCTCCCAGGACTCCTGTGAGCTGATGCGCGATGCAGCAGGTGCAGCCCACGCCCAGGAGCTCGAATCCGCGCTCGAAGCGGTGCGCGAACGCGTCTTGATCCGCACCCCATCCCCGCCGATGCCGCTGCTTGCGTACCGCGTGCCGGAGAGCTGGCATCGCTTGATCGACGGGGTGAACGGCAAGGGCACGTTGTCCTCGGTCCTGGCTCGCGAATCGTCGGCCGGACACGACATCGAAGATGTATACCGAGCGCTGTACCTTGGTCTGTCGTGCGAGCTCATCCGCGCCGCGTGACCGTCTGCACGCCTTCATGCCGCCTTCATGCTAAGGCCGTAAGAATGTCGCTGCTCGCGTTGACTGTGCCTGAGCATGGCCGCACGGCGGTCGTGGTCGAGGTGCCTCATGCGGGCCTCGAAATCCCCGCCCTCGTGCGCCCTGACATCATGGCAAGCGAGGAAGCGATCCAGCGCGACGCAGACTTGCACGTCGACAAGCTGTACGTGCACGCGCCCGAAGTAGGGGCAGCGCTGCTCACGGCGCGCGTCTCGCGCTACGTCGTCGATCTCAATCGCGCGCCGGATGACGTCGATCTCGAGACCGTCGTCGACCACCCCGCCCCACGCGTGCTGCAACCCCGCGGAGTAGTCTGGCGAGTCACCACCGAAGGCCGTCCCGTGCTGCGTACGCCCCTCGACTACGAATCCTTGCGCGAGCGGCTGGATCGCTACCACGCGCCTTACCACCACACGCTGCGCGAAACCTTGGACAGTACGCATAAGCAGTTCGGCTACGCAGTGTTGGTGGCGGGCCATTCGATGCCCAGCGCTACCCGCCGTGGCGCGCGCGATTCCGCACGTCGCGCCGACATCGTGCCCGGCTCGCTTGGCGGCACCAGCGCGGACCGCAGCGTCATCGATTGCGTCGATCAGTTCTTCCGCAGGGCCGGTTTATCGGTCCGGCACGACGACCCCTATCGAGGTGGTTTCACCACCGCCCACTACGGCCGCCCGGACCAGGGCCTGCACGCGATCCAGATCGAGATCAACCGCGCGCTCTACATGGACGAGCAGACCTGTCGGCCGAAGCCGGGTGATTTCGAGCGGTTGCAGGTCTTGCTCCGCGACCTCGTCCGCGAGCTCGGCGCGCTGCAACTGACCTGACGGGCGGCACGCCGCGTGCAGCGCTGGAAGCCGGCCCACCTGTCGCTTTCTGTGAGCCTTCGCAACCTTCGCTGATCACACTTTTTCGCGCCGAATGCCTGTGCTAGCGTTGGTTCTGTGGAGGTCGTACTGCGCAAGGTCGGGCGAAAGCCTGGGCGAGCCGTCATTGGCCGCTTGCTCCGTGCTCCGCGCAAAGGCGCGGTTGTCGTCATTGAGTTCCCGGACGGCTTGCACGAGTACGTGACCACACCGGTAAAGCGGATCCTGCGTTTGGCAGGCCGAGAGGTCTACTACATCCAAACGGCCAACAGCCGTTATCGCCTCGAAGTCCGCGCGGACTCGGCGTTGCTTGCCGAAGCGCCTGCGGCTCACTGACGCGCCTGCGGCTGACTGAAGCGCCTGCGGCTGACTGAAGCGCCTCCCACGCGAGGAGAACCGCGTTCCGGGTGAGCAGCTCGCGACACACGCCCCGCGCTCAGTGCCACTCGGCTTCGACGCGAAATGGGTCGGGCGCGGGGGGATTGGGCACAGCGGGAGGTTCGATCGGTGCCGCTGTCTTCGAAGGCTTCATCCCAAGGACTTTGCGAGCACGCTGGACAGGCATCAGTCCCTCTTTTGCCGATCCAAGCGGGATGTCGCCACGCGGTGCCGCAGCGTCCGGCGTTTGCGAGCCCTCTATCTTAGGGATGACTGGCACAGCAGCTGCGTCGCTTGTACTCGCAGCAGCTACCGGTAACGCCGGCCGCGTCTTGGACGAGGCGGGCGCGGCGGTCTGCACCCGGTCGCGGCTTGATGGCGCCACGGCGGGTACGCGCGCGCGGCTCGCCCACCAATACCCAGCGACCGACAAACACGCGATTGCGAGAACGACGAGTGCGAGCCTTCGCCCATTCGGCAGGCTCTTGCGTGCAAGGGGGACGGGGTTCGGCGGGGTGCGGGCGAGCTCTTCCCTCGGCGGCTCTGTGGCACTGACTTCCCCGGGTAAGGCGCGCACTGAGACACTTGACGTGATTGCCGTCGCAGCTGATGACATCAGCCACGTTTGATATTCAGGTAGCCCCACCGGATCAGGGTCACTCGGTAGGAGTAAGCCACAAGTCTGAGCGCCCAAGACGAGGCCTTGAGCGAGCTCTCGCATACTTGCGTACCGCAGAGACAAGTCTCGGCGCAGCGCACGTTCGATGGCATAGGCGAAGGCCGGAGGCAGCGTCGTGGCGACGCGGCTGAGTGGGCGAATCTGCCCTGCCAGCACTTGCGCTGCCACAGCCGATCGGTCGCGCATGTTGAAGGGAAGCTCGCCGCTTGCGCATTCATACAACACGACACCCATGGACCATACATCTGCGGCGGGTCCTACGTCTTCGCCTGCGGCATGCTCGGGTGCCATGTACAAAGGCGTGCCCATCACCAGACCTGAGCGTGTCAGTCGAAGGTCCGAAAGCGAATGCGCAAGTCCGAAATCCAAGAGCTGGGGTACCACTGCGTTGCGTGCTGCGTTTTGCAGAAAGATATTGGAGGGTTTGACATCGCGATGCACGATGCCTGCTTCATGCAGTCTGGCGAGTGCACCGATGATCGGTAGCAAGATGCTGAGGGTTTGTTCGGGAGAGAGCTTGCCCCGCTCGCACAGTAGCCTGTCGAGTGAGGTGCCTTCGAGCAGCTCCATCGCTAAGAAAGGCGAGCCGTCTTCATCGGAGCCCATGTCGAGCACATCGACGATGTTGGGATGGGAAACTGCCGCTGCAGCGCGTGCTTCGTTCAGAAAGCGCATGCGGAGTTGCTCGAGCTCGCTGGGATCTTCGTCGGACTCTGCCTTCAGCAGCTTGAGTGCGACGCGCCGTCGCGTAAAAATGTGCTCCGCAACGTAGACTGCGCCCATGCCACCGTGTCCGAGCACGGAGAGCACGCGGTAGCGGCCGCCGATGACGCTGCCAAGTCGGCTTTGAGAAGCGATGGATACCATGGGGAACGCTGGAGGCGCGTCGGGATGCTACTCGTCCGGCCGTGCCCCGGCTAGCCAGAGCGCGCAGGTTTGTAGTCGGTGTTGCTTTGTTGCGACCCGGATCACCCGCAACGCACTTGCGTCTCAGGCGGCGATGTTACAATCGTCGGGCCATGCGCTTAGGTTGGGTCTTTTTATCGGGGATCTTACTATTTGAGATGTGCTTTGCGTGGCCCCCCGCCCGGGCACAGTCGGCAGACGAGGCGCGCGTGCTGTTCGATGCAGGCGTGGGTGCAAGCGGTGCGGAACGCTGGACACAGGCCCGAGATTACTTACGTCGTTCCGCGGCATTGAAGCCCAAGGCCGCAACCCTACTCAACCTCGCCGTGGCCGAGGTCAAGCTCGGCCTGCGCAGCGCAGGACTTGCAACGCTCGATGCTTTTGATCGCATTGCCAATCCGGTCGAACATGCCGACATGATCGAGCGAGGCCAGGCGCTGCGCGTAATCGCTCTGCAACTTGCGCCCGACAGCGATCCCACCGAGTCCGTGGATCTGAGTCTTTCCGTGCCGCTGGCCGTCACGCCCGCGCCGCAGCCCGATTCGAACATAGTCACCCCTGCACCCGTTGCGGCGGCAGTTCCGAGCCATTCGACATCCATCGCTATACCGTCGCGCGTTGCTGCGGGGCGCCCTTCATTGTTTGCGGCGCGTGCCATGATCGTAGGAGGCCTTGCGCTTTCGGGAGCCACGTACCCGCTGACGCTATGGTGGCTAGGGCGTATGGACGCTATCGAACGCTGCAACAAGCGCGTGCCTAGCTGCGAAAACCGCGAACAGCTTCAGCGGCAGCGTAGGGAAGCCGTGAGCACCACGATCGTGAGCGGCACGCTTGCGCTCGGCTTCTTGGCCGGAGGGTCGATTTGGTTGATGCGACTCAAGCGCAGCGTGGTGTCACCCATCGCGACGGTGAGCACCGGCGACTGGACACTCGGTATGGTGGGCTCGTTCTGAAGCCACGACGTCTCACGTTTGTGGGCAAGGCCACGTCTTCGGGACGCTCCGTGTGCCTGCGTGGCATCCCTTCTGTCCACACTGCGCATGCACGTGGAAGATCACGCGAGCAGAGCCTACACTTCACCACTCCCCCCGAACCTTGACCGAGGTCCAGTGTTTTCGATGATGCTTCTCAAGCAACTTGCTCGTCGGCAAGCGTCCTGCACTCACGCGGGCTTCATTGCTACGCTCAGCGTCGCGACCTTGGCGACCTTGGCCGGGGCAGCCTGCGCCGAGCCTGTGTTTGCCCCCGACGCGACACTGAACCCATCCACCGCAGTCGACGCGGACGCAGATGGGCCGCTTGACGGCTCTCACCCTGGCTACTCACCTAGCGACGCTGGCTACGCATACGATTCCATGCCGCCTCCGCCTGACGGCCCGACGTTGGACGGCTCCGCCTTCGACGGGAGCATGCCGCCTCCGCCCGACGGCCCGACGTTGGACGGTTCCCCCTTCGACGGGGGCACCGACGCGGGGCACAGCTTCTGCGATGGAGTGCCGAATGCGATTTTCTGCGACGACTTCGAAGGCGACCTGAGCCGCTGGGCTGGCGACACGAACCTCGGGACCGTGCAACGCGACGTCACCCGCGGCTACGAGAGCGGCGCATCCTACAAATCCGAGCTGATGGGTGCAGGGACAGCGCAGCTCAACGTTGTGCTGCCCGACTCCCTGGCAAAGGGCGTGACTCTCTACGCTCAGATGCGCGTGTGGGTGCCGAACGAGCCGCTCAACAAGGTCAGCATCCTTTGGCTTGGTTCGGTCCAAGGCACGGCGCTCATATTGCAGGACTGGAACGCCGCGGACAGTCAGATCGAGCTCAACCTGTTTCCGTGGAACACCGTCCACAACAACTGGATCGGCTCGGCGAACTTCAAGCCCGACAGGTGGACCTGCCTCGACATTCGTATTGCACTCGACGAGAAGAGCGAAGCGGCCTTGCCCACCGGCGTTGTCGAGACTCGCATCGACGATGCCGTCGTCATCACGAGCGGACCCATCTTTACCTTCGAGGCGCGCGCACCCTTCGAGCTCAGGCTTGGCCTTGGGGCGGGCACACCAGACCAAGGTGCATTCACCGCGTGGTTCGACGACGTGGTGGTAGCCACAGAACCCCTGCCGCCGTGTAGTGTAATGGTTCCTAAGCTTCCAGACGCTGGCGCCGACTCTTTGGGAGGATAAGCGGGACAATGCGACTAGGCCGTGCTGGTCGCCTCGCTCTTCTGCCGCGGCAACTTGCCGCGGCACGCCTGCGCATTCGGGCCTTTGCGGCGCTACACGGCACGAAACCACGGGGGTTTCCTTTTCGGCACGCCGGCTGCAGTAGGCGGGGCGGAGGTGCTGCCCCATGCTTCGCTCAGGTCTCGATGAGTACATGCACTCTTTGCGAGGTCTTGCGCCGCTCGACGCCGAAACCGAGCGGAGCTTGGCCCGCGACTATCGCGCCGGAGACCGTCAGTCCGGCGTGAAACTCATCGAGGCTTGCTTACCGTTCGTGATTCGCATCGCGGTTGAGTATCGTCGCTGGGGTGTGCCGATCGAAGACCTGGTGCAGCAGGGTAACCTCGGCTTGTTGCGCGCCGCAGAGAAGTTCGACAGCGAAAAAGAAGTGCGTTTGATTAGCTACGCCGTGTACTGGATTCGCGCGGAAATTCGCGATTATTTGATGCGCAGCTATCGAATCGTGCGCCTCGGCACCACGCGTTCGGAACGCCGAGCATTGCGCGCTTTTCGGCGCGAATCGATCGAGAACGTCGCGCAGCTGGCCGCGCGCAGCGGCATGCCGCTCGCACGCTGCGAAATGTTGTGGCCCGTGCTCGTGCAGCGCGATTCCTCGCTCGATGTGACCTATGACGACGCGAGCGGTCCCGTGATCGAGCGCATGCCGAGCGGTTCGCCCACGCCTGAAGATCTCGCGCTTGCACGTCGTGAAGGTGTGGCGACTGAAAGCGCCGTGCGACTTGCCTTGCGGCGCCTCGACAAGCGCGAGCGGCGCATCGCGCATGCACGTTTGCTGAGCGACGAACCGAGCACACTCGAAGCACTGGGCAAAGAGTTTGGCGTCAGCAAAGAACGTGTGCGTCAACTCGAAGTGCGGGTGCGCGACAAGCTGCGCACGGCCTTGTCCGAGTTCGCGCCGGCCGCCTGAGTGCCACGCTTCGCGCGCCTACTGAGCTTGAGTCGTGACGATCGCTGCAAGGAGCGCTGCGGGCTCTGAACGCGATTAAGCCCGCTTCGTGACGCCTTCGAGAATCAGCGCCACGGTGGCGCGCTTATGCCTTGCAACTTCATCTGGCGCGCGCGGATCGCGCCCGAAAACGCCTTGGATGAGCTTGTCGGCGTGAAACGGAAACGCGACCGTGCCGAGGCCTGCGATCACGATGGCTTGCGCGTCCACGTCATCGCGCAACACGCCCGCTTGTTGGCCGGCCTTGATCGCTTTTGTCGTGGCGTCGAGTAGCGGTTTCACCAGCAAAAAGCCGATTTCTTCGCAGATCGTAAACGCAGGCGAGCCTTCATCGAGGCTCGCAAAATGGAGGATCAACGCCAGGTGCTGGTTCTCCGCAAGAAAGTCCACCAGCGTCTCCACGAAGCTCACGGTCAACGCGCGAATGTCATCGGTGGTGCGCAGGAGCTCAAAGGCCTTGGAGGACACACTGCCGATGGCGCGCTCCAGCACGGCGCGGAACAAGCCTTCTTTGTCTTTGAAATAGTGATGTAGCAGCGCGTGATGCACACCGACGGCTAGGGCTACATCGCGCAGCCGGGTTCCGTCGTATCCTTTGCGGGCGAATTCGCTCTCTGCCGCATCGAGAATACGCCTGCGAGTTTCTTCCGGATTGCGCTCGCGCTTGGGTTTGGGAGGGGTTGTGGTCATGCCGAGCAGGGCCGCTTATAGCACCGGCCCGCGTGCCCCTTCAAAGTTCGCTTGACCAACTATGCGGCCGGGCGCCATCGTGCTCTGGACGCATGCAATTACGAACTGTTCTCCGATCCGCCATGCCTTCGAACATGTCAAACCACCGGTCGCGCGCGACCTGGCCGGCGTGGTCGGCTGTCGTTGCGCTGCTGAGTGTGTTGGGCGCTGGCTGCGACGACCTCGGCAAGTGCGATAAAGACAAAGCGCGCACGCTCGTCGTCAACGGCGAGGGGCAGGCTCTGTACGCCGGCCAATCGATCCTGAATATCTCCTGCGCCGCGGGGCAGTGTCATTCCTCCGGGGCCAAGGGCGCTCAACGTCAAGGCGTGCCCAAGGACCTCGACTTCGATTTGCAGCCGGCACCGGCCGTATCTGCCACTTCCGACGAGGGCGTGCCTTCCGGCAGCATGCAAGTGAACGCTAAGGCGCTGGCCAAGCTGCGCAGAAACCAACGCCTTGTATTCGACAGGCGCGACGAGATTTGGGATCAGATCAAAGATCGTCTGATGCCACCTGAGGGTGTGGGCGCTGCTTTTCGCAAGGCTGTGCCCGGCTACGACGTGACCGTCGATGGCGCGAGGTGCAAGCGTGGCAGCGATGCGCTGGGTGCCATTTCCACCAAGGGCACGCGGACGATCGTTCGCAACTGGCTGGCGTGTGGCGCACCCGTGGTCGAGTTGTCGAACAACGCGGTTCCCGTCAGTGTGTTGACGCAGACCCCCGCAGGTCGTCCGGGCACCGTGGGGCAGCAGATGCCGTTCTGCCAAGACTGCGAAGCGCCGATCACCTTCGATCAGCTCTACGCCAACGTGCTTGGCCAGACTTGTGTCGCGGGCTGTCATACCGCGGGCGGCATTGCGCCGCCCGGAGACTACGAGGGCTTCGATCTGAGCGATCCCCAGATTGCGTACGAGTCATTGACGAAAAAGGGCGCCACGGGCGGCAGCGATGACTGCAACATGCCCGGAGCCCCGCTCGTGGTCCCTGGCGATCCGGCAGCGTCGTACTTGGTGGCAAAAATGGGCGGCGGCGCGGCGAGTCCACTTAGTGTTTGCGACGGGATCATGCCGTTCGGTCAGCTTCCGCTCGAGTGCGGCGTCCAGCAAGTCATCACGTGGATCAAAGAGGGCGCGCCCAAGCCTGGTGAAGCCGTCGATGGAACCGGCGATGGCGCGGTCGATGGCGATGCGGGCGTGTCCAAGGCCGACGCGGGCATGTAGACCGCAGGCTCGTGCTGACTGCGCGCCGGAGGGGCATGCGGTGCGAGCGCAGGCTGTAAGCCCGCGGATGTAACATGACGTGATTGCTGTGTGGCCAGGCGCGCGGTAGAGCCTTTGCACATGCCTCATACCGGCCTCGATCCTAGCTCTGCACGTCCTCAAGCCTTTCGTGAAGCCCTCGCCGCAGGGGGGCTCGTCTTTGACGGCGCCATGGGCACGGCGTTGTACGAAAAAGGTAACCTCTACACCGCCTGTTTCGACGAGTTCAATCTGTCGCGGCCTGACGATGTGCGCCAAGTGCATCGTGGCTTCGTCGAGGCGGGTTGCCACGTGCTCGAGACCAACACGTTTGGAGCCAATCGCTTTCGCCTCGCGCGTCACGGCTTCGAAAGCAAAGTGCGCGAGATCAATCATGCGGGCGTGCAGCTCGCGCGCGAAGTGGCGGGCAAGCGCGCCTTCGTCGCGGGCGACGTGGGGCCTACGGGCCTCGTGCTCAAGACCTTACCAAGTGCCTGGCTGTCCGATGTGAAGGCGGCCTTTCGCGAGCAATGCGATGCGCTGGTCGAGGCAGGCGTGGATGCCTTGATCCTCGAAACCTTTCGCGAGCCCGAAGAACTGAGACTTGCGCTCGAAGCAGCTCTCGAATCGACCAAGGGCAGCATGGCCGTGCTCGCTTGCGTGTCGTTCGATGCGGGCGGTACGACAGCAGATGGTAAGCAGCCGGAAGAGGTCGCACACCTGATCGCTGCCTGGGGCGCAGACGCCATCGGCGTGAACTGCGCCACGGGCCCCGCGGGTGCCTACGAAATGGTCACGCGTATGCGTGAGCCGGGTAAGCCGCTTATCGCGATCCCGAACGCCGGTATGCCGCAACAAGTGGAGGGGCGCCTCGCCTACATGGCGACACCTGAGTATTTCCAGCTCTACGCGCGCCGCTTATTCAAGGCCGGCGTGGCGGTGGTGGGCGGATGCTGCGGCACCACGCCAGAGCACATTCGTCGCATCGTCGCCGCGGCGCGCATGACTGCTGGCGGGCAGGGCGCGCATGTCGTCGAAGTCACGGGCGGCGGCATGCGCGAAGAAGATACGCGAAACGCCGCCGTGGCCCCGGGCGTTCGCGTGACCCCCACCTCTGAAAAGGGCGTGATTGGCGAGCAACTCGGTAAGAAGTTCCTGGTGTCGGTCGAGGTCAATCCCCCGCCGGGCCTATCGCTTTCATCGGCGATCGAGGGTGCGCGTCTGCTGAAAGCAGCCGGTGTCGACATCATCAACGTGGCGGACGGAGCACGCGCGCAAGCACGCATGGGCAACATCGCGCTGTGTATCCGCATCCAAGAGCAGGTGGGGTTGCCCACGTTGATGCACATCACCACGCGCGACCGCAATTTGCTTGGTCAAGTTGCTTACCTATTGGCAGCCCATGAGCTAGGCGTGCAAAACCTAGTGGTAATCACCGGTGACCCACCGAAAATGGGCGATTTTCCGGATGCGACGGCGGTCTACGACACCGACTCGGTCGGCTTGTTGCGCCTCGTCAGCAACATGAATCGCGGTTTTGATCCCGGTGGTAAGCCCCTCGGCTCGGCGACGAAATTTCTGTGCGCAACCGGTGCAGAGCCGGGCGCCCAAGACATGCCGCGCGAGCTCGAGCGCCTGCATCGAAAGCGCGATGCCGGGGCTGAGCTTGTGATGACGCAGCCCGTGTACGATCCCGAGATGCTCGACCGCATGCTGCGCGCGATCGAGCCCCTGGGTATTCCCGTGCTGGTCGGTCTCTTGCCGCTTGCAAGCTATCGCAACGCGGAATTCTTGCACAACGAGGTGCCCGGCATGCAAATCCCCGAGCACATTCGCGAGCGCATGCGCAAAGCTTCTACGCCCGAGGCCGGCCGCAAAGAGGGCGTGACCGTGGCGCGCGAGATGCTCGAAGCCTTTAAAGACCGGGTGGCCGGCGCGTACATCATGCCGCCCTTCGGTCGCTACGAGCTCGCTGTCCAGGTGATCGAAGGCATCGTTCGATGAGCGATGGGATCAGAGCTTACGGTTCATCATTCTTACTATTGATCGCGAGCGTGCTCTCGAGTGCGTGTCAGGGCCCCGCATGTCCTGTGCAGCTTCATACCGATCCCACGCGCGTGCTAGGTGAGCACAGCACGCGCGCTTCGGCCGTGCGCACGCTGCGCGCCGAGGCCACCGTCGATCAACGCGGACCGGAGGGTCGCGTGCGCGGCAAAGTGATGATGTTCCTCGAGCGCCCCGATCACGTGCGCTTCGACGCGGTCACGCAGTTTGGCCCGGCACTCGTCTTGACCAGTGACGGCCAAAATTTCGCGCTCAGTGACTTCAAGGAAAATCGCTATCTCAATGGGCCTGCTTGTGCCCGCAACATCGCACGCATGATCGGCGTCGCGATGTCGGCAGAAGACGTGGTCAGCATTTTGTTCGGCGACTCGCCGCGCTTGGCGGGCGCGCAACCTACGTTGCAATGCTCGAACGAAGGCGGCTATCGCGTCGATCTGAATGCTCAGGGCGGCGAGCGTCAAGAGCTCGTGTTCGCCGTGCACGAAGACGACTTCAAGAAGCCACCCATCGAGCAGCGCCTGCGCCTCGTGCGCTCGCAACGTTTCGATGCCAAAAACAAGGCGCTTTGGCGCGTGAGCTACGATGACTATCGCCAAGTCCAGGGCGGCCTCGTGCTGCCCTTTCGTGTGCATGTCGAGGACGTGCGGCGGGGGGCCGATGCGCTCTTGCGCTTTGATGACATCGACGTGAACGTGCCGATTCCGACCGGCGCGTTCTCACAGACGCCGCGCACGGGCCTCACGATCGAAGACGTCAGCTGCGAGTGATCGATCGCCTAATTTTGTGCCGGGCGCTAAGCTCTGCGCGCGATGGCGTTGCTGGAAGTGCGCGATTTGGTGGTGTCGTTTCACACGGACGCTGGCGTGATCCGCGCGGTGGACGGCGTCTCCTTCGACGTGCCACGCGGCAAAACCGTGGGGCTAGTCGGCGAAAGCGGCTGCGGTAAGAGCGTCACGTCCCTCAGCATCATGGGGCTTGTGCCTTCGCCGCCTGGTCGGATCGAGCGCGGTAGCATCCGCTTTGATGGCCGCGAGCTTGTCGGCTTGAGTGAACGCGAGCTACGAAAAATACGCGGCGCCAAAATCGGCATGATCTTTCAAGAGCCGATGACCGCGCTCAATCCCGTGTTCACAGTGGGCATGCAAGTGATGGAAGCCGTGCGCGCGCACGCCAAAGTATCGCGCACAGCAGCGCGAGCGCGCGCCATCGAGCTGTTCACGCGCGTGGGAATTCCTGCGCCGGCCGAGCGCATCGAAGCCTATCCACATCAGCTGTCGGGCGGCATGCGCCAGCGCGTGATGATCGCGATTGCGCTCGGCTCGGAACCTGAGCTTTTGATCGCAGACGAGCCCACCACCGCGCTCGACGTCACGATTCAAGCGCAAATCCTCGACTTGCTCGCCTCGCTACAACGTGACCTCGGTATGAGCATGCTGCTCATCACGCACGACCTTGGTGTGATCGCGGAGCATGCGCACGAGGTCGTGGTCATGTACGCGGGTAAGGTCGTGGAAAGCGCCAGTTGCGCAGATCTGTTCGCGGCCCCGCAACATCCGTACACGCGCGGCTTGTTG
>JBKJIA010000019.1:0-5250 GCA_046598735.1 Polyangiales bacterium | reverse complement strand
TGGCCGCGAGCCGCAGCAACGTCGCTTCATCCACGCCCCCTTCGACCACGACGCTGACGAGCTTAGGCTTACCCTCGGTAAGGGTTCCCGTCTTGTCGACCACCAGAGTATCGACCTTACGCAGCACCTCGATGGCTTCCGCGTTCTTGAAGAGTACTCCTACTCCCGCACCCTTTCCCGTCGCCACCATGATCGACATCGGTGTCGCCAGGCCGAGCGCGCACGGACAGGCGATGATCAGCACGGCCACGGCGTTGATGATGGCGTGCGCCATGGCTGGCTCCGGACCGAACCAAGCCCAGACGCCAAACGTCAGCAGCGCGCTCGCGATGACGACGGGCACGAAGTATCCCGCCACGACATCTGCCAGCTTCTGGATCGGGGCGCGACTTCGCTGCGCCTCCGAGACCATCGCGACGATCCGCGACAAAAGCGTCTCAGCCCCGACCTTCTCGGCCCGCATGACGATCCCACCCGTGCCGTTAAGGGTCGCGCCAATGACGTGATCGCCGACGTGTTTTTCGACAGGCATAGGCTCGCCGGTCACAAGCGATTCGTCCACAGAGCTCGCTCCTTCCAAGACGACGCCATCCACGGGAACCTTTTCTCCCGGTCGCACCCGCAGACGGTCTCCAGCCTGAACGCTGTCGAGCGGCACATCCTCTTCGGTTCCGTCGTCGCGCAGACGCCGTGCCGACTTGGCCGCCATTCCGAGCAGCTTCCTGATGGCCGAGCTCGTCTGGCTACGCGCGCGAAGCTCGAGCACTTGGCCGAGAAGGATCAGGGTGGTGATGACTGCAGCGGCTTCGAAGTACACCGCGACTTCGCCCGACTCCTGCCGGAATGACGGCGGAAAGATGTCGGGCAGCAGCGCTGCGACCAGGCTGTAGACATAGGCCACGCTCACGCCGAGCCCGATCAACGTGAACATGTTGAGGCTTCGGTTCTTCACCGAGTCCACCGCGCGCACGAAGAACGGCCATGCCGACCACAAACAAACGGGCGTCGCCAGCGCGAGCTCCAGCCACACGCGCGTGCGCATGGATATCAGAGACGAGATTGGGTGGCCTGGTAGCATGTCGCCCATGGAAACCACGACGATTGGTAAGGTCAGCGCAGCGGCGAACCAGAAACGCCGCCGCATATCCTTGAGCTCCGCGCTCTCTTCCTCGTCGGCGGCGACCGTGCGCGGCTCGAGCGCCATGCCGCAGATCGGACAGGCCCCTGGAGCGTCGCGCACGATCTCGGGGTGCATCGGGCACGTGTAGACGGCCCCTGCGGCTTGCGGGGGCTGTGGTGTTCCCGCCTTGGGTTCGTCGAGGAAGCTTGCCGGGTCGGTGCGGAACTTCTCGAGACATCGCGCGCTGCAAAACCCGTACTTCTGCCCGTCGTGCTCGAGTCTGTGGGGGGAATCGGGCCGCACTGTCATTCCACACACGGGATCGCGAGCTGCGCCGTCGGTGGGCGTGGCGTTCTGCGGGGTGGGCTCGTGATGACCAAGGGTATGTTCGTGCATCGTTGTTCCTCTCAGGCGTCAGGCGTCGCGGTCATCGAAGACCAGTGGATGTGAACGATCTGCCAGCGGCCCGTGGCGCGGCTCATGAGTAAGCTCTCGGTGCTGTACAGGTCCACGGATTTTCCGTGATAGGTGCCGGTGATGCGCGACCTGGTAGCAACCCATGCCAGCTCGCCTGCGGGGCCGACCTTACGCTCGAGAATCTGAACCGCCATTTCTGACAAGAATTCCATGTCGCTCTTTAGGTGGTGCGACGCGTATTCCTGACGCGAGCTCTCCTGGCCACCGGACTCGTAGATCAGGACATCCTCTGCGAGCACGGAAAGGGCGGCGGAGGCATCTCCCCCGGCGAGGGCGGCCGCGAAGGCCTCCGCGATCGCGAGGGGGGTAGAAGCTTCGGCAGTCGATACCGCGGGGTTTGCGGGCCTTGGTACCTGCACACCATGGGCGGAAGGCGGATGCGCGCAGGCCACTGAGGCGTGCAGCCAAACGAACGCAAGTATCGTAACTCTGAAGGGACTCATACCGCCCTGCCCTTTCTGCTTTGTCATCGCGATTTGCATGGATGAACCGTAGTGCATGGATCGGCCGCCGCTAGTGGGTCGAGGCGCAGGTTGAGCACGCCTGAGGAAAGCAGCGGATCCTGACTATTCAACAAGACTGTTGAATACTTGAATTACGATGACGGCCCATCGGCAGTTCAAGGACGCTATTTACGACCACCTCAACGACGGCATGGCGTGGGGGCTCTTTCCGCTGTTCTTCGCGGCGGCTCGGATGGACCTTGGTCAAATCGGCACGCTCGCGGCGATCTACCCGGCCACCTGGGGGGCTTGCAGCCATCGGAGACGTGGCGCATCCCGCGTGGCGCGTCCTCGGTCGGTGTGTATCGCCTGTGGCGCGACCTCGGCTACGCAATCGGCGCGCTGCTTGCGGGTCTCACGGCCGACGCGCTCGGCTTGCCCGCGGCGATGTGGCTTGTGGCAGCGCTGACGTTCGCGTCGGGCGTCGTCGTCGCCGTGCGCATGACCGAGACGTTGGCAGCGCTACCGAACACACCTAGCGTATCGCCTGCTGCACGGGGAAATACCTAACGCCCCTGGCGCGCCAAGAAGCGTCGGCGCAGACTTCTACCTGGTCCATGTACTTTCGTGTCGCCGCCGTTCTCGTCGCTATCAGCCTGGTGCTCGCCACCGGGATGGCGAGTAGCGTCACGTACCTGTGTCTGATGGACGGCCAGACGCGCACGACCTGCTGTTGTAGTGCGAGCCGAGCCGAAGCTGCGGACGAGGGTGCGAAGGTCGAACGCGACCACCGATGCTGCGAAGTCCGGGTCTCGGCGCTGGCGCAGTCGCCGGCTACGACTCAGCACGGGGTGCAGCACGACGCTCAGCCGCTTGTCTTGTTAGCGAGCCAGTCGCAGGCCCTCGACGTGCCACCCCTTACGTCGCGAGACCGCGTGGTCCCGGTGGGGGCCCGTGCGCCGCCTCGTGGCACGGGTGCACGGATCTTCGTTCTCAACTGCCGCTATCTGATCTGAGCCTTCACACGACCGTGGGCTAGGTTTGGGGCGTTTCCGCGCCCTAAATCGGTGGTGACCGCTTCCGAAATGGAACGCGGTCAGACGCGAACGTGTGCAGGTGATCCATGTTTGGAAGAGTAAGGCGGCATCCCCGTCCCTATCGAGGGCTGGGCATGGCCCTTTGTGTGTTTGGTTTTCCGGCTGCTGCAGAGGCGCAGAGCCGGCGCTACGACGATGCGCTCTCAGCGTGGGAGGCATCGGCTGCGACCGGAGCGACGCCCCCAGCAACCTACAGCCCCGCGACAGGCTCAGACGACATCTTAGGCCGTGCTGCATTCATACACGCGGTCCTGGAACGCAATCCGAGCCTCGAGTCAACGCGACAGGCTTGGCGCGGCGCTCTGGCAGAGCACGCACAGCGGAATGCGCTCGATGACCCGATGCTCGAATACTCGTTCGCTCCGCTCAGCATCGCATCCAGCAACGTGCCCTATGGCCAAGTCATCACGGTGAGCCAAAAACTCCCGTGGCCTGGCAAGAGGGCGCTCGCCGGCGACGTCGCGCTGGCCGAGGCCGAAGTTCTTCAGGAAGATTTTGAGGCAGCGCGCCGGCGTCTCGCGCTGATGGCTTCACTGCTGTTCGATCGTTACTACGCGGTCGAACGCTCGCTCGAGATCAACGACCAGCATCAGGCGCTCGTGGAGGAGATCAAAGAGGCGGCCCATGCACAGTATGCGACAGGGCGCGGCTCGCAGCAGGAGCCGCTTCAGGCGGAGGTCGAGCTCGCTCATGTAGAGCACCAACGGATCGTTCTCTCATCCGAACGCGCCATCGTCGTCGCGCAGATGAACGGCCTCTTGCATCAACCGCCCGAAACAGCGCTGCCTGCACCGCCCGCTGAGCTCGATCTTCCGGACCTTGCCCCGGCCACGTCGGCTCAGCTCCAGGAGGAGGCTCTGTCGCATCGTCCAGAGCTCCGCGCTCAGCACGCGACGATTCGTGGTCAACAAGCTGCACGAGATCTGGCTGCCCGCGAGTCCTATCCAGACTTTGGCGTCATGGCCTCCTACAACTCGATGTGGGAGATGCCTGAGCATCAATGGATGGCTGGCGTGTCGCTCAACATCCCGCTGCAACTGGCAAAGCGGCGTGGCGCGGTGGACCAGGCGCAAGCGCGAATCGCCCAAGCGCGCGCCCAACTTCTTAGCGCAAGCGATCAGATCCGCGTGGAAGTGGCAGAAGCGCATCAGCGCTTCATCGAGGCTGGCCATGTCATACGCCTCTATCGCAGCCGACTCTTGCCCGCATCGCGTGCTCAGATCGATGCGGCGAAGTCTGGTTATGTGACCGGCCAGACGGGCTTTCAGGCGCTCATCGATGCTGAGCGTTCGCTGCGCAATGTGGAGCTGAGCTACCTCCAGGCTCTCGCCACGCTCGGCGAGCGGCGTGCGCAGCTCGTCCAGGTGCTCGGTCGGGTTCCCGGGCTTGATGCCGAGCGAGGTGCACCATGACGATCTCGACCAGGTTCTCGAAGCACCGGCACAAGCTCGTTCCCGCAATCGTGGTGCTCTCCGTCGCCCTCGCTGCCCTGGTGTTTCGCCTCGAGCTTGTCGGGTGGTTCTCGGGCAAAGCACTACCCACCGCTGCGGAGACACCACCACCATCCCACCACTTCAGCGCGTCGACTCTCGAGCATCTGCACACGGCGTTCGACGCCTACGAACAGGTGCGTGCGCTGCTCGCCAAGGACTCGACAGAAGGTCTAGAGGGCCCCGCGACACAGGCTCGCGCGGCTCTCGACCAAGCCGCAAAGGCTGCCGGCCACCTACCTTCGCCGGTCGCTGCCGCGCTGAGCGACGGCGCTTTGGCGGCCACCCGTCTTGCGAAGGCAAGCGACGTTGGGCAAGCGCGTGTCGCGTTTGCTGAGCTCGGCCGAACGCTCATCGCACTCGCAGGCACGGACCCGCAGCTGACGGCGGGGCTTCATCTCTTCAAATGTCCGATGGCGGAGGGGTTCCAGAAGTGGTTCCAACCGAGCGATCGCCTCGAAAACCCCTACATGGGCAAAGCGATGCCTGCGTGTGGTGTCGCTACCCCATGGGAAGGAGCGCCAGTTAGTGAGTTGACCAGCGACGAGCACGAGCACAAGCACGAGCAAGCGGGAGCAGGCGGCAAGATCTCCCACTACACGTGTGCAATGCATCCGTCCGTC
>JBKJIA010000619.1:0-10838 GCA_046598735.1 Polyangiales bacterium | reverse complement strand
GCGTCAGCTTCGCCCATGCCCGCAAGGTACGTGCGAACGGTCTCCAAATACTCAGGGTGCACGCCCTCGGAGATGATCACGCGACGCTTGCGATTCATGCGCCGTGCCATCAACACGGCTTCGGCCGCGGCACTGGCGCCGTCGTACATGGAAGCATTCGCCACTTCCATGCCCAGCAGCTGACAGACCAGCGTCTGGAATTCGTAGGTCGCCTGCAGCGTGCCTTGCGAATACTCAGGTTGGTAAGGTGTGTAAGCTGTGTAGAACTCGCTGCGCAACAGCAGTTGATCGACAGCGGGCGGAATGTGATGGTCGTACATGCCGCCACCCAAGAACGACAGCTTACTCACTCCGACGTTCTTAGCCGCCAAGGCTTCGAGATGCGCCATCAGCTGCGCCTCGTCGAGCGTGGCTTCGAGCGCGAGCGGCCGATTGAGGCGGCTGGCAGCAGGAATTGGCTCAAAAAGCGCGTCGATATCTTTCACACCGATGCGTTCGAGCATCGCGTGAATCTCAGCCTCGGTGTGGGGCAGGTAGCGCATCAGTGATCCAAGGTGCCGAGGAAGGTCTCGTACGCGGCCGCGTCCATCAGCTCTGAAAGCGAACCGGCAGCGGCGGGACGAAGGCGCACCATCCAGCCCTGCTCGTAGGGACCGTCATTGATAAGCTCTGGCTTGTCGCGCAGGGCTTCGTTGATTTCGGCGACTTCGCCGGCCACCGGCGCGAATAGCTCGCTCACCGTCTTGACCGACTCGATGTCCCCGAAGCGCTTGTGAGCCGCGAGCTTAGTGCCGACCTCGGGCAGGTCGACGAGGGTGACGTCACCCAACTGCTCGACTGCGTAGGCGGTGATGCCCACTTCGATGAGTCCGTTTTTCTCGACGGCCCATTCGTGATCTTTCGTGTAGCGAAGCTGCTTTGGAATATCGTTCATGGTCTCGTTCACTTGGGCTGGTTGGGAATCAAATCAGGTCAAGTCGATCGCTTGTAGAACGGTAAGGCTACGACGCGGGCTTCGACAGCTTTGCCACGCACGTCCACGAGTAACTGGCTACCGAGCTCGGCGGACGCGATAGGAACGTAAGCGAGACCCACGTTCTTGCCAACCGTCGGCGCAGGCGATCCGCTCGTTACTTTGCCGATCACCTTGCCCGCGGCGTCGACGACCGGGTAGTCGTGCCTGGCGATGCCCCGGCCGACCATCTCCAAGCCCACTAGCTTGCGGGTCAGGCCGCGTGCCTTGCGCTCGAGCAAGGCCTTCTTGCCGAGGAACTCGCGGCCTTCGGCTTTGACCGTCCAGGATAGGCCGGCTTCGAGCGGGTCCGTGGTCTCATCGATATCATTGCCGTAAAGACGCAAGGCCCCCTCGAGGCGCAAGGTGTCGCGCGCTCCAAGTCCGATCGGCTGGATGCCGACGCCCGCGCCGGCCTTGAGAAGCGCATTCCAAAGCGGGATCGAATCCGCGTTCTTCACGAACAGCTCGAAGCCATCCTCGGCCGTGTATCCGGTGCGTGCGACCAGCACTTCGATGCCGGCAACCTTGCCCGCACCCACACCAAAACGTGGAAGCGCGACAAGATTGTCGCTCGCTGAGGCAGCACGCATCACCTCGATGGCCTTCGGTCCCTGCAGCGCAAGCAGCGCGGTCGCGTCGCTCTGGTCCTCGAACTCGCAACGACCCTTGGCGTGCTTGGCGAAGTGCGGCGACATCTTGTCGCGGTTGCCAGCGTTACAAACCACCAGCACATCACCTTCGCCCACGCGATAGATGATCAGGTCGTCGAGAATCGTTCCCTGTTCGTTGAGCGCCACGGTGTAGAGCGCCTTACCAACTTCGAGCTTGCGAACGTCGTTCGTGCACAGCGAGTCCACCACTGCTTCGGCCTCTGGACCGCGCAATCTGAGCTCTCCCATGTGCGAAACGTCGAACAGGCCAGCGCGCTCACGAACCGCGCGATGTTCCTCGACGATGCCTGCGTATTGCACCGGCATCTCCCAGCCCGCGAAGGGAACGATGCGCGCTGAAGCCGCCTTGTGTGCGTCGAAAAGTGGGGTTCGTTTGAGGGTGTCTGTCACGCGGCCGACCATAGTGGCGCACCCCGCGCGATTCAAGCCGTGTGGCGACTCGGCACAACGTGCTCGGGTGAGCAGACACAGATGTCATAGAGGTGGTTCACGACGCGTTCAAGAAATCCAGTTTTCGGGGCATATCATTCGGTGGCGTGGAAGTTGCTCATGTCCAGGTCGTTATGATGTGGAAGAAGCGCGCAATGACGGTCGGTCTCTGGATCTTGGTGGCCATTGTCCCCGGAGGCCTTTGGGCGATGGGCGCATACTTCGCTGTCAAAGCAGCGCGCGCCGCCCAGCTCAGTGCCGGTGGGACATTGGCTCGCTCCACTCCTTCGCCTACGCCCCTACGCGGCTAACGAGCATTTGGTACGCAACCGCGCAGGCGGCCGGCCGATACCGCGGCCGTGAAGCAAAACACCATTCTGCTGTATCGAAACGAAGAGCTGCTGAGCCGTGTCCTGCTTGGCGATTTAGCGGTCGAAGTCGGGCCGTCACCCAATGCGGATTTGGCGGTCGATGCACCCGACGTGCGCGCGCTCTTGATCCAGCCTCGCGGCGGAACCGTCTGGATTTTCGAGCTTGATGCACCGGCGCTCGAACCAAGGGTGATGCCCATCGGTCAGCGCATCGCGCTCGGGGGCGAGCACTTCATCATCCGCGAGTCGTGGGGGCCACCAGACGAGCGGCCTTTTGCCCCTACCGACGAGGGCGTGGACAACCCGCGTGCTACGCAACGCCTCGAGCCCAGCGCCACTACGGCGTCGAGTTGGACCATCTTGGTCGGTAGCAGTCTCGAAGCGCGTCGTGTGACGGTTACCGATCGTCCTTTGCGCGTGGGAAGCGCACCCGAGAACGACCTGGTGCTGCATGATCCCACGGTGAGCGGCAGGCACTGTCGCTTCGAGCCGAGTGGGGATGCGCTTATCCTGCGAGATCTGGACAGCACCAACGGCAGCCACGTTCACGGGATGCGAGTGCAGCGCATGGAAGTAGCGACGGGCACGCGTATTCGTGTGGGGCGTACAGACTTGTGCGTGCTTGCGGCGGAGCGGCGCAGCGAGCGAGTGCGCGCGCCACTCGTGGCTGCCTCGGCCGCGATGCAACAGGTGCTGGTCGAAGCGATGGGCTTTGCGCATCTGTCGTGGCCGGTTCTGGTGCTTGGGCCTAGCGGTGCCGGCAAAGAAGAGATCTCGGCGGCGCTGCATCGCGGAAGCAAACGCGCCAAAGGCCCGTTTGTGGCGCTCAACGCCGGTGGTTTGCCGCGCGAGCTTATCGAGAGCGAGCTGTTTGGACACGAGCGCGGTGCGTTCACGGGCGCGGTGGGGCAACGGCGCGGTGCGTTCGAGCAAGCGCAAGGCGGCACCCTCTTACTCGACGAAATCGGTGAATTGCCGCTCGATATGCAAACGCGACTCTTGCGCGTGCTCGAGACTTGGCAGATTCGGCGGGTGGGCGGAGAAGGTGTGATCGACCTCGATATGCGGTTGATTTGCGCCACCCATCGCGACTTAGGTCAGATGGTGGCAGCGGGAACGTTTCGTCAGGATTTGTTCTATCGACTGACGCGGTTGGTCGTGCGCGTGCCGGCGCTATCGGCGCGACCCGACGATATCCTGCCGCTCGCGGAACACTTTCTTGCGTCTCTTGAGCCGGAAATGGGACCACGCGCTTTGTCGACGGCGGCAGGTCGTCGCCTGCTTGCGCACACATGGCCCGGCAACGCGCGCGAGCTGCGGAACGTGTTGTGCGCGGCGGCCGCGCTTACGCCAGCATCGATACTGGACGTCAAAGACGTGGACGTGGCAATCCGGCGCGTCAGCGATCCGATCGAAGCGATGGAGCCGGATGAGGGAGCCGTCCGCCGCGCCATGGAGGTGTATCGCGGCAACTTGTCGGCTGTCTCGCGCGCGCTTTCGATTCCTCGCAGCACGCTTCGCGATCGGCTTTCGCGCAGTAAGCGGGGCACCGCGCCCCTACTGACGACAGAGTGAAGAGCTCAGTCGAGGCCGAGGCGGACCATGTCGTCTTCGTCGAGGCCGAAGTAGTGACCCACTTCGTGCAGCACGGTGATTTCGACCTGCTCGTCTAGATCGTCGCTCCCGAAAGCCGACAACATGTTGTGCGTATAAAGCACGATGCGTGTTGGCGCGGGCGCGTCGTCGCCGTGGGGTGGGCCTTCGAACAGACCGAAGGAGCGTGGGTCGAAACCTTCCTCCACGAGACTGCGGCTGGGGCGATTTTCGAGCATCACGGGCACGTTGCGCAGCTTGTCTGCGAACTCGTCCGGAAGGCGGTCGAGCACCTCGCGGGCTACGCGTTCGATGCGCTCTGCCTCGGCGCGAATCGCGAGCGCGACCTCTTGGTCTTGCTTGGCGTCGAGCACACGCGTGCGCATGAAGTGATGGACCTTGCCTGGCTCGTCGCCGAGCTCTTCGAGCACGAGACCGAGCGTGTGATGCGCATCGGCAAACTCGGGATCGACCTCAAGCACTTCGCGCAATTCGCGCACTGCAAGATCGAGATCGCCCTGTTCCCATGCGATCAGCGCGCGTCCGTAGCTGACGTCGGGGTCGTCGTCGCCCGCCAGATCACGGGCAGCGCTCAAGCTTGCGCGGGCACCTTCGAGATCGCCTTCGATCAGGCACGTTTCTAGGTTCGCGAGATGGTCTTCCAGAGCCTCTAGCTCTGCTTCAGAGAGTGCATTTTCGTCGCTCATGGGCGGAGGCTAGCCCATGCGTTTCGCTATTGCCCGCTCCATCGACGTATGCGTAGGTCGACGAGGTCCTTGGCTACGCCCCAAATGCGTTTGAGTCCCGTGGACTTTGAGACACCAGCCATGCGCGGCCGGCACCGAATGGTGACAGTGCTAGTCGCTATCCCAGCGGCGAGCGCGCGAATTGGAAACTCGAAGTTGAGGAAGAACGTGTCGGGCTTGAGCTGACTCGGATCGAACAGGGAGCGCTTGAATAGGTAAGGGCCATCGCTGCGTAAGCGCACGCCGTGCACGAGGGTGATCAGCGCGCGCACGCCAAAAGAGAGCACTTTGCGATCGAAGCCGTCGTTGCGATCGTCGTAGATGGAGAGCACAACCTCGACCTTACCATCGTGTGCGGCGGCTCGTAGGATGCCCATGGCGTCGGGCTCGATCTGACCATCGGCCGGCATGAACGTGACCCATGGCGCGGATGCGGCAGCGACGCCCGTTTTGAGCGCCGCGCCGATGCCGCGATTGATCTCGTGGCGCAGCACGGTCGCGCGTTTGCCGGCCAACGCGCTCTTCGCGACTTCGAAGGTGTCGTCTGTGGAGCCGTCGTCGACGAATACGATCTCGGCGTCGGGCTCATGCGCTTCGAGCCACGCGCACAGCTCGGCGATGACCGGGCGAATGTTTTCGCTTTCGTTGTAGGCAAACAGGATCAGGGCCATCGAGCCGGGTGCGGTTTCGCTGTTTACGCTGCTTTTTGATTCGCTCATGGACGTTCTCTCAACACTCTGGCTGGCATGCCTGCGACGACCGCGTAAGCGGGTACATCTCGCGTGACCACCGCGCCCGCGCCGACCTGTGCTCCCGCACCGATCGTGACGCCCGGCAAGATCACAGCGTTGACGCCGATATCGACGCCTTCCTCGATGCGCACAGGTTTGAATTCAACGGGCGCATTGAAGATGGCGGTTTCCCGACCGACCTCTGTGTGTTGCGAGGTCAGGATCTTGACGCCCGGCCCGATGCCCACGCGCGGGCCGATGAATAGGCCGCCGGCGCTATGAAAGAAGCACTGTTGGCCGATCCAAGTCTCGTCGCCAATCTCGAGCATGTTCTTGTAGTAGCCCTTGAGGATCGTGTAGTGCCCGACGTAGACGTTGCGACCCAGGCGCACGTTTTCTGGGTGAAAAAGCAGCACGCCGGTTTCGAAAATGCAGTCTTCACCGCAAGCGGCAAGATCCTCAGGTCGAAACGCGCCACTGCCGTGCGATCGATTGCGCATGTTCACGATCATATCAGGGAAGCGCTCGCCACGATCCGCCCTCTGCTAGGGTGCGGCGTGGCCTCTGAATCGATCTTCGTGCGCGACGATGCGCTGTTTGTACCCACGGGCTTGGCTCAAGGGCCGTGGCATCCGAATAGTCAGCATGGCAGCGCGATGTCTGGGCTGCTAGCGCACGAGCTTGAAGCGCTCGCTTGCGACCAGCCCATGCAGCTCACGCGCATGACGGTGGATTTGTTGCGCGCGGCGCCGTTCGCTCCGTTGCGCGTAGAGACTGAACGTAAGCACAAGGGTAAGAGCTTGGAGTTTGTGGAGGCGCGTTTGTTCGCAGGCGATGAGCTCTGCGCGCGCGCCCACGGCGTTCGCACGCGGCTGGCGGATTTACCGGTTCCTGACGGTTGGAGTGACATGGTCGCTGCGCCACCTCTCGACGCTGACGCGCGCATTCCCCTCCCGTCCAATGCTGGCGAAGCGTTCCATGATGCGCTGCATCTGTCACCCGTGCGCGGCTTGGCACAGTCTGCGATGTGGGTGCGTATGTTGTTGCCGCTCGTGCTCGGCGAAGTACTTTCGCCCCTCGTTCGCGCGGCCGTGGCGGTCGACTGGGTGTACGCGTGCGTCTCGCTACGCCAGTGGACCGCGGATCCTGCGCGCATGGCCGCCCGCCCGTTCGTTGCAATCAATGCGGATAATCATTTCGTCGTCGCGCGTCCGCCCGAGGGTGAATGGATAGGTCTCGAGGCGAGCGCCACGTATGGATCCATCGGGGCCGGCATCGCGTGCGCACAGCTATTCGATGCCCACGGCAGATTTGGTGTCGCAACTCAGACGCTCTTGCAACGCAGTCTCGATAAGCGCCCCAAGGCTTGGGGGTAAGCTCGCTGCGCATCGGTCTGAGCGGGCTTGAGCGCGCGTTACTTCGGTTTTTCGTCGAAGCGAAAGACGATGCCCCGCGCATGATCCGCGACATACAAGCGCCCGGTCGAATCACGTCCGAATGCGCTGGGGTGAATGGGCCACTCACCGAGCACGGCGCGCGTAGCCTTTTTGGCGGTAGGGTCCTTGGGTAGGGCGAGGGCCCAGAGGCGGCCGCTGCCGTAATCGCCGAACACGTAAAGGCCTCGCAATGCGGCGGGCACGCTTGCCTGGGAGACGAAACCTCCCGTCACGCTATTTCCGTCGGCGCGTCCGTAGACATGAAATGGCACGCGCAAATGCGAGGTGTCGCAGTCGGGGCCGCTGAAGCAGACCTGGCCTTCCATGGTATTCCAGCCGAGATTGTCGCCAGGAAATGCGAAGCCAACCTCTTCCCAATCGTCTTGTCCTACGTCGGCGACTACCATGCGCCCGGCGGCATCCCAGCTAAAGCGCCACGGGTTGCGCACGCCGATCGCGAACGTTTCGGGCGCCATCTTTTCGTTGTTCCGCAGCGGGTTGTCGGCCGGGATGCGATAGGCGAGGGGGGGCTCCTCGGCGTCGATATCGATGCGCAAAATGGAGCCAAGCCAAGTCTTACCGTTTTGTCCGTGTCCTTGGGGATCGCTCCCGGAGCCACCGTCACCCCAACCGATGTACAGCATCCCATCGGGGCCAAAGCGCGTGCAGCCGCCGTTGTGATTTGTGTAGGGCTGCTCGAGCTTGATGATGTGCTTCACGAAAAATGGCGTCTCGCCGAACGGCTTGTCGGGCTCGGGCGCGCGATACTCGGAAACGAAGCTGTAAGTCTTACCTTCTTCGTCGGCCGTGTAGTTGAGAAACAGCCGTCCGTTTTCTCCAAATTTGGGATGTATCGCAATCCCGAGCATGCCCTGTTCGGGACCCGAGTGTTGGACTTCGACATCGAGCCAACGGGCGCCGGTGCCGCTTTTGAGGTCCACCCGCGTCACGCGTCCTGGCTGTTCGATCACTACCATGGCTTCGTGCGGCGGCGGCAGAAACGCAATGTCCGTGGGTTGAGTCAGGCCGCGAGCTACGGGCGTGAGGGCGACCTCGATGCGCGGCGTAAACCTGTCGCGCGGATCGAAAGCCGGGAAAAACAGCACTTTTTCGACTCGGTCGCCCAGGGACTTCGTGCTGCTTTGCAAAACCCTGCCGCGCATCGCGCTGCCGAGATAAACGTAGGCAGCGCCCGCCACGATCAGGCCGGCCAAGACCACGACGCCGATTATTGCCCTCAACCACGCCCCCCACGCTTCACGATACACGAAAGCGGCGGGGACTGGGCAACCTGCGTGACGCGGGTCTTACGGTGTCGCGCTGGGGCAGGATAAGACCCGTCCGTTTACGATGCAGGCTTCGGCGCTGCGCTCGCGCTCGCCCGTGTAGACGGGCAGGCGCTCTTTGCTCTCGGGCTCGCACGAGATGCTGACGCCAGGCGCATCGCTCAACGACAGACGCAGCTCGCGCTTGCCTTGCGCAGGGGAGCCGTTCTTGACCGGTGACGGGGTTTGCCACGCGCACTGAAGCTCGCTTTGCGCGATGACGCCGGTGGCATGTGTGCATACCACGCGTCGCTTGCGGTCTACGCTGACCTTACCGTCTTCGAGGCGGTCGCTGGGCTTCTCCGCGCTCAATGCGCATTCCCAGCGACCGAGCGTGAAGTTGTGCAAGGTCTTCGGCACGCTGGCAAAAGCGCCCGAATCGCCCGTCAAAATCAGCCAACGCACATCGAAAAGTGCGAGCGGTGTTTGCGCCTCGGCCAGGCTTGCCGGGTCCAGCCAGCCGAGGCTTGCGAGCTCGGTGCGTTCTGTCTGTGAGGCCGGCGCGTTCGCGGTCGCAGGGCAAGGTTGCTCCGCGCTATGTGCGCATGCCGCAGTTAAAGCCACCGTCAACGCTGGAGCAAACCGGGGGATCCATGGCACGCATGACATGCACGTTCGTTAGGCCGCGCGCGCTCAGTTCGCAAGACAAATGGGAAGGTAGCCCGCGTCGGGGTCCGCGTTGGCGGTGCGCAGCACGAGGATATGGTCTCGCAGCTGGTCGCGTACCGCAGGCGGCACCTCGACGACTGAGCCGGTGCTCGCGAGCTCCTTGAGGTTCGCGGCCTCGGCTTGTTCGAGCAACATGCACTCCACGTTTCCTTCGGGTCTGGTTCCTTCTGCCCATTTGATGCTGACCTTATGGACGCCGCGAATGCGCGCGCGCAGGATCGAGGCGATTGAGCCTTCCATCGCCTTGGGCGCCATGCGGACCAGCGGATGGGTGGCCTGCTTGCGCTCGATTTTTTCAGAGCCGGGATCGGCAGCGAGATCCGCATCGTCAAGTTGCTTGCCTTTGTTTTGTCCGCTGCCGAGCTGCGCGGTGCGCGCGAGGTACACGGCAGCGCCTGATGCCGCGGCCACGCCGGTGAGCGCGAGCGCATGGGGGATGGAGGCTTGCGCGAACACGAGCGGCAACAGGAGCGTTGCGAACAGGCCTCGGCGCTTGCGTGGCGGCGCGGCGATTAACGCATTGCCACGCGGTTGCGTTTGCACGCGATTGGTCTGATGACCTAGCGCGCGCTCATCGAGCTCGAACGAATGCCCACCATCCATCTCGTCCTGAAACGAATCTCCCAACATGCGCAGACCCCCGGCTTCCATGCCGATGTCTTGCGCCGGTGCGGGCTGACTCTTGATCGCAGGTGCGGGCTGACTCTTGATTGCGGGTGCGGGCTGACTCTTGATTGCGGGCGCGGGCTGACTCTTGATTGCGGGTGCGGGCTGACTCTTGATAGCAGGTGCGGGCTGACTCTTGATCGCGGGTGCGGGCTGACTCTTGGGCGCTACGATTTCGAGCTCGCCCAGGGAGTAGCGCGATACGCGGGCAGGTTCTTCGGTGACGGGACTACTGAAGAGCGTGGGAGGCGTACCCCATTCTTCTTTGGGTAACGGTGCTAGTTCAGCTGGGGGCACGCTGCTCGCAGCGCGCGCAGGAAGCTCGGAACGCGCGCTCGGCTCACGCAGGTGCGCATAAGCTCCCGCGTCGCGCAGGGCGAGCATTAGACGCTCGGCTTCGGTCCAGGCTTCGTCCGCGCGTACGATGCACGGAAAGCGCTTGGACAGTTCACGCGCCTGACTTTCCTCCATGCCCAGCACACGCTGCAAGACCTTGGTAGGTTGCTCATTCGCGTTCAGGCGAAAGCCAGTAATGACAACGTCGCGACGATCCAAGCGCTGGCCTCCGAGCAGGCATTATCTCCCCTGAACGACCAGCTTGGGTAGGTGGGTCGTTCAGCGACCTTTCCACACGGGTTTACGCTTCTCGATGAACGCGCGCGCGCCTTCCTTGGCGTCTTCGGTCCTGAACACCGGATAGCCGACGTCATTGGCCATCTTCCAACGCGCGTCCGTTGCGATGTCGCGACCTTCCGCGATGATGCGCTTGGATGCGCGCACGGCGAGCGGGCCGTTGTCGCAGATGGCCGTCGCCAACTTGATCGCCTCATCGAGCACTTGATCGGCCGTGACAAGTCGGTTGATGAAGCCCACCTGATACAGCCGTTCGACCGGGATGGGATCACCCGTGAGCGCGATTTCATACGCAAGCTTCTCGCCCAGCAATGCGGGCAACTCCACAAGCCCGCCTGCGAGCGCCACGAGCGAACGCTTCACCTCAGGCAAACCGAACTGGATGCCTTGCGCCGCCACGACCATGTCGCAGGCGATTACGAGCTCGAAGCCGCCGGCGAATGCACTCGAGTGCACGGCCGCAACGAGTGGCTTCGAACGCTTGCGACGCACCAGACCGCCAAAGCCGCCGCGCTCTGTGGCAAGCTCAGCATCGCGACCGGCTGCGATGAGC
>JBKJIA010000611.1:0-7327 GCA_046598735.1 Polyangiales bacterium | reverse complement strand
CCTGCACGTGCTGGCGAGCCATCTTCGGCTACGACCCAGACCACGAACTCGCGCATGCCCGCGCCGATGCGTTCGGGTGGCGGCAGCTTGTCGAGCTCGACGACCACGAGTTTTTCTCCGCCTTCGATCTGTTCGACTTCGACCGAGCCCGTTGCGCCATTTGCGCTCGCCGCTGTGACGAGCGGGTAGCTCTGCGCGGCCTGCGCGCAGGCTGCGAGCGACAGAAGCAGGGCCGAGAGGCCGATGGCAAGGCGTCCCATGGAACGTGCCCTTCTAGCAGGTCGGCTTCGCGGCCACCAGGGGGTCGATAGTCCACAGCGCGCTCCGTCAGACGCCGCTTGAAAATCCGCAGCATGCCGAGTATCTGCCCCGCCGTGATGCGCGAGGTAGACGAAGAGATTCGAGAGATCAAGAAGGAGATCATCGAATCTCGTGGTCTCATCATCAAGACCAACAACCTGACGAATGCGCTGGGGGCCGATATCAAGGCCATCGCCAAGCGTCAGGCCACCCATGAGCGCCGCACGTGGTGGAACTCGGTGGTCGCGTACGCGCTGCTTGGCGCGGTGTCTTTGTTCGGGTTTCGTCTGTTGCTCGATGTGAGCATTCGCGAGATGGAAGCCGAGAAGGAAAACCTCACCCAAGAGGTGAAGCGTTTACGCACAGGCCTAGACGAAGAAGTGCGGCGCGCAGAAAAGCGCGGCCAAGCCGAATCCAAGGCCGTGCAGTTTTACGAGCTGATCAAGGACAAGCAGCGCGCCGAAGCCATCGAACGCTGGAACGAGCTCAACAAAGAGCTGCTTTCGCCAGCCGAGCGCGCAGTGCTGCGCGACATCGTCACGCGCTTTCATGCCGAGCTCAGTGTCGAAGCTTATCAGCAGGGTCTCGAGCTTTTGCGCACCGGACGTTACGCGGAAGCCACCGAATCTTTCCAAGACGCCGTGCGCTTGGATGAGTCCGCAGCGCACGTCCCTCAAGTGCATTTTCAGCTCGCGCACGCGCTGCAGCAGCTTGGTAAACACGCTCAGGCCAAGCTCGAGCTCGAAGCCGTGTTGGCGCAAAACAGCGACAAGGAAGTGCACGCCGATGCGACTTGGTTGCTCGCGCAGACGCTGGACGATTTGGGCGACCTCGACGGCGCACGCGCGCAGCTGCGCAAGCTGCTCGCAAAGTGGCCGCGCTCGGCGCTGATCCCGGATGCACGCCAGTTCCTAGGGTCATTGAACTTGAAAGCGCTGCGCGCGAAGGATCAACGTTAGTCAATGGGCCACATCCCGTTACTGGACGAGCTCGCGCTGATCGCAAGCCTTGCCGTGTTGGTGACGGTACTTTTGGCGCGCCTCAAGCTACCCACCGTGGCGGGCTTGCTATTCGCGGGTGCCCTGGCCGGACCTTACGGCCTCGGTTTCCTGCGTTCGGTCGAGACGATCGAGCTTCTGGCCGAGGTTGGGGTCGTGATGTTGCTGTTCACGATCGGTCTCGAGTTCTCGCTCGCGCGCATGCGCCACATCATGCGCCAGGTCGCGGTGGGCGGCCTCGTGCAGGTGGGGCTTACGATCCTATGCACGGTGGCAATCGCGGCTGCCTTTGGCGTGCCAGTGCCACGCGGCGTGTTCTACGGCTTTCTTTTCGCGCTTTCGAGCACGGCTATCGTATTGCGCGCGCTCAACGATCGTCGCGAGCTCGATGCACCCCACGGTCGCTTCATCGTCGGCACGCTGATTTTTCAGGACGTGTGCGTGGTGCCGATGGTGTTGATCGTTCCCTTGTTACGCGAAGGCGGGGATTTCTCGCGCATGACGACCGAGCTTGCCTGGGCCCTAGCCAAAGCACTCGCGATCGTGATCTTACTGTTCGGCGCGGCCCGCTTTGCTGCGCCACAGATTTTGCGTTGGGTGACCCAGAGCGGCAGTCGCGAGGTTTTCCTGCTTGCCGTTCTAGCTCTGTGCACAGGTACCGCGTGGCTCACGTCGCTCATGGGCCTGTCACTTGCTCTCGGTGCTTTTCTCGGCGGTATGGTCGTGGCCGACACCGATTACGGTCATCGCGCGCTCGGCGACATGCTGCCGCTGCGCGACACGTTCGTGAGCATTTTTTTCGTCTCGCTAGGCATGTTGTTCGACGTACGCGTGGTGATCGAAATGCCCGTGCTCGTGCTGTCGATCTTGGTGGGCCTGATCGTGGTCAAAGGGTTTCTCGCGACTTTGGCTGCCGTGGTCATGCGCTTCCCGGCGCGCGTTGCATGGCTTGCAGGCGTGGGCCTCGCGCAGTTTGGAGAGTTCAGCTTCGTGCTTGGTAAGCTCGGTGTTGAAAGTGGCGTGGTGACCGCTGAGGATATGTCGCCGTTGCTTACGGCGGGTATCGCCAGCATGTTCCTGACGCCCGTGCTCGTGCGCGTGGCACCCCACATTAGCGCAGGGGAACGTTTGCTCGCGCCCCTCGAACGCCTGATCGGTGTGCGCGGCATCGACGGTCTAGACACGCAGGGAACACAACTGTCGGGGCATATCGTGATCGTAGGCTTCGGCGTCGCTGGGCGTCTGATCGGTCGTGCCCTGACCGACTCGGACATTCGCTTCGTGGTGCTCGAGCTCAACGCCGACACTGTCCGCAATGCGCGCGCCGCGGGTGAGCAAGTTTACTATGCAGACGCAACCAGCGAAGAAGCGCTAGGTCATGCACACCTCCAGGAGGCCAGGGCGCTCGTGCTCGTGATGAGCGATGCTCAGGCGGCGCAACGCGTGGTCGACACTGCCAAACGCGTCGCACCCGGCGTGCCGATTCTTGTGCGCGCCCGCTATCTCGCGGAGAAGTCAGCACTCTCCAAAATCGGTGCGGATGACATCGTGGCCGAAGAAGTCGAAGGCGCAGTCGAGGTGCTGGCGCGCTTGATGAGGTCGCTCGATATCCCGCGCAATCGCATCCAAGCGCGCGTGCGCGAAGCGCGCGAAGCTACGCAAACCAGCGAACGTGCACCCACGCTGCCCCGGGCATCGATGAGCCCGCAGGGGCCCCTTGCCGATCTCAAGATCGACAGCCTTGCGATCGAGATCGACAGTCAAGCTGCCAATCGCTCCATCATCGATTTGTCTTTACGCAGCAAAACCGGCGCCCTGATCGTGGCCGTCAGGCGGGCAGGCGAGCTGCTCGAACCGTTCGACCCGAATACGCCGCTCATCCCGGGTGATGTGGTCTACGTCGTGGGCACGAGCAGCGCGATTCGCGCCGCCATGAGTATTCTGGACGCAGCGTGATCTGAGCACTTACGGTTGCGGACTCACAACGCGTGAACCCGTACTTCCAGGTCGCGATTCACGAACAGTAATTGCCGATCGTTCAGGCTTTGATAGCCGATGGGTGCTTCTGGACCGCCCGATACGATCATGACGTAGCGCAGCAGAGGCGAGCCCGGTCGCGCTTCCTTTTCCGCGGCACCGTCCGGATCGATCACACCCGTGCGTTCGACGTAGCTGAGCGCGCCGCCGTGCCTGAGCGCGAACATCCCGCGTCCGTTCGATAGAATCATGTTGAGCGTGCTCGGCGTCCGCGCATCGCCGACCAGGTCGTCAATTTTGTTGACGGCTTGAGCGATGGCTTTGAGCACGACCGCAGGACTGGGAGTCTGCGCTTCGAGCTGATTGGCCTCGTGCAAACCTGCGAGGATCCAGTGAAAGAACAGCTCGCTGTCAGAGCTGCCGCGGATGTTGCGGCGCAGGAAGTCGGGCAAATCGGCGCGCAGCTTTTCGTGAATCTCTTCGAACGCGGTCAGCGTGCCCACATGCGCGAACAACCACTGCCTCAACCGGAAGGGATGCGTATTGTCGACGCTGAAGCCGCCTACGGTCGCCTGGCGCACGTGGGCGACCGCGCAATCCGTGCGCACGTTCTCGGCGACTGCGCTCCATTGCACCGCGCCTTCCGGGGTGGGCTGCTTCTTGTGCAGCACCTCATCGCCTTGATAGAAGCCGATGCCCCACGCGCTGCGCAGATCGGCCGGCGAAGCGGTAATCGCGGCGCGCTCCTGATGAAACGCATCGCGAAGGCGATCCGCGCGGTTTGCCATGTATCCGATGAGACGGGCCATAGGAAGAACCTCGCTTGGTTAAGCTTGCGCCTTTGCACTTTCGACGTCTACGCACACGAAACGTTTCAAGGCTTGTTTGCTGCTGCTTCGCTGCCGGGTCTGTGAAGATGATGGGTTTCTTGTCGCTTCACGCTTGCGATCGCGCGGTCGCCCTCGCGCGCTACGTGCAGCTTGCCCAAGGCAGCCACTGCACGCAGGCCCACGATCGCCAACGCGGTCGCTAGAAGTACCAGAATCAAGGTGTCCACACGCAAGTGCTCGAGGGAGAGCATGTTCGAATGAGTGTACCACAGGCTCAGTCCAGAACGCCCAGCCAGTCGCTTTCTTCGGGGTGGTTGCGCGCCATGGCAAGGTGACGCGATGGCCGAAGAATCCACTGCGTTTTGGGTGGACGATTACCTGGACCATCTCAAGGTCGAGCGCGGGCTTTCGCGCAACACACTCGAAGCCTATGCGCACGATCTCGCAGTGTTCCACGCGCATCTCGAGGCCCAAGGGCGGGCGCTCGATCAGGCTGGCGTCGAAGACATCGCGGGTTTTTTGGATGTAATCAGGTCGCGCGGTGTGGGCGGTCGATCCCAAGCGCGTTATTTATCGGCCCTGCGCGGTTTGTTTCGTTACTTGCGTTCTGAACGACGGGTAGCAACCGATCCGACCGAGCTCCTCGATAGTCCCAGGCAGCGGACTGGTCTGCCGGTGGTCCTCACGCGGGAAGAGATCCGTGGTCTATTGGCTGCGCCGATGCTCAGCACTCCGCTCGGCGTACGCGATGCGGCCATGCTCTACACGATGTACGCGTCAGGTTTGCGCGTGAGTGAACTAGTCGGTCTTAAGTTGAGCGGGCTGTTTTTGGATCGCGGGCTGCTGTCGGTGACAGGCAAGGGCGATAAGCAACGGCTCGTGCCAGTAGGCGATGCCGCAGCGGCGAAGATTGTTCCGTATCTCGACACGGTGCGCGGTAAGTGGGCCGAGCCCGATGAGGGATGTGTGTTCGTAACCCCGCGCGGTCACGGCATGACGCGTCAGGCGTTTTGGTTTGTGGTGCGCAGGCACGCGTTGACAGCCGGCATCACAAAGCAGCTCAGTCCGCACAAGTTGCGCCACTCATTCGCTACGCATCTGCTCGAAGGCGGGGCCGATCTGCGTGCGGTTCAGACCATGTTGGGTCACGCCGATATTGCGACCACCCAGGTTTACACGCATGTGATGGGCGACCACTTACGGGCGGTTCATCAGCGTTACCACCCGCGAGGTTAGGGGTGTGGCTAGGGGCGGTTAGCCAAATCATCGAGCCGGGTTAGGCGGGGCGCGCCGCCCATTTTCCGTCGGGCTCGTGCGACGGATGCACCGTGCTATAAGCGCCCAGCTTTTTTGCCTGTGAGCTCGCGTAGTGTTTCGCGGCTCACGTGCGATGAACGCCGTCAACCGTACGTAGGAGACAGCACCATGAGCAACGCCGAGTTTCCGTGGCCCAGCGCAGGTACCCCCATCACGATGGGTGCCAATGGCAAACTGAACGTCCCGAACGATCCGATCATCCCTTTCATCGAAGGCGACGGAACGGGACGCGACATCTGGCGCGCTTCCGTGCGCGTGCTCGATGCGGCCGTGGAGAAGGCTTACAAGGGCCAAAAGAAGATCGCTTGGTGGGAAGTTTACGCGGGCGAAAAGGCCTTCGAGAAGTTCAACAACTGGCTGCCCGATCAGACGGTCGAAGGCTTTCGTAAGTACTTGATCGGCATCAAGGGGCCGCTCACCACGCCGATCGGTGGCGGTATTACTTCGCTCAACGTGGCGTTGCGCCAGATGCTCGATCTCTACGTTTGCCTGCGCCCCGTGCGTTGGTTCAAGGGTGTACCTTCGCCGGTGAAAGATCCGGGCGCGGTCGACATGGTGATCTTCCGCGAGAACACGGAAGACATCTACGCGGGCATCGAGTTCGAGCAGGGCAGCGAGGGCGCCAAGAAGATGCTCGCCTTCCTCAAGGCCGAGTTCCCCAAGTCCTACGCCAAAATTCGCTTTCCGGAGACGACCGGTTTGGGCATCAAGCCCGTGTCGCGCGAAGGCACTGAGCGTCTTGTGCGCGCGGCCATCGAGTACGCGATCATCAACCACCGTAAGAGCGTCACGCTGGTGCACAAGGGTAACATCATGAAGTACACCGAGGGGGCGTTCCGCAACTTCGGTTACGCGCTCGCGGCCAAGGAATTTGGCGACAAGGTGTACACGTGGGAGCAGTGGGAAGTCACCAAGGCTGCCAAGGGTGAAGACGCCGCCAACGCCGAGCAGGATGCGGCGATCAAGGCCGGTAAGATCATCATCAAGGACGCGATTGCAGACATCACGCTGCAGCAAGTGCTCACGCGTCCCAAGGACTTCGAGGTGATCGCCACCTTGAACTTGAACGGGGACTACCTGAGCGATGCGCTGGCAGCGCAGGTGGGCGGCATCGGCATCGCGCCCGGCGGCAACATCAACTACGTGAGCGGGCACGCCATCTTCGAAGCGACCCACGGCACCGCCCCCAAGTACGCCGACAAAGACATGGTCAATCCCGGCTCGGTCATCCTGAGCGGCGAGATGATGCTGCGGCACATGGGCTGGGTTGAAGCAGCGGACTTGATCATCAAGGGCCTCGACGGCGCCATCGGCGAGAAGACGGTCACGTACGACTTCCACCGTCAGATGGAAGGCGCAACGAAGCTCAAGTGCTCCGAGTTCGGCGACGCCATCATCAAGGCGATGTAGCAGCCGCTCGTTCCAACCTCGCACACGTTCTTGTTCCCGTTCTTTCCTACAAGGAGTTTCGTTATGCCGCAGCGTAAGAAGATCGCGCTCATTGGCGCAGGTAACATCGGTGGTGAGCTTGCCGCCGCCGCCGCACGTCGTCAGCTTGGTGACGTCGTGTTGCTCGATATTCCTGAAAAGGAAGGCGTTGCAAAGGGTAAGGCGCTCGACCTTGCTCAAGCGGCAGCCGTCGAAGGTTTCGATGCGAAGATCACCGGCACTTCGAACTACGAAGACATCGCCGGATCGGACGTGGTGATCGTGACCGCTGGCGTGCCTCGCAAGCCCGGCATGAGCCGCGACGATTTGTTGTCGATCAACCTCAAGATCATTCGCGTCGTGGGCGAGGGCATCAAGAAGCACGCGCCCGGTGCGTTCGTGATCGTGATCTCGAACCCGCTCGACGCGATGGTGCACGAGATGAAGAAGGTGACCGGCTTCTCGAAGCAGAAGGTC
>JBKJIA010000357.1:0-16288 GCA_046598735.1 Polyangiales bacterium | reverse complement strand
GAGCGCCTCAAGGCGCCACTCGCACTCTATGAAACCGATCGCAATGACGACGACCGCATCCTGAATGCATACTGGACTGCGCTCAAGCTTCCCGCCTACGGCAGTGGAACCGAGCTCGCGTCGGCCGCGCAGCTCAACCGCTTCACCAAGTACTGCGGTAGCCGGCTTGCGGACTACAACGATAACGGCGCGCCAGACGTGGGTGAGTGGGCGTCAGCTCCCCGCGGTCCGCTGCTGCGGCCGGAGCAGACGGCGTTCAATCAGTTCTCATACTTCGCAGAGCTGCATACCAGTGCCTATGAACCGTCAGGTTCGGGCACGGGAGCGGGCGCCTACCGAATTCGCGAACGTTCGCGGCTCGCGCCTGCGGATGCGGGTGACAAGCCCACTCTTCCGCTCAGCTATGGCGTGGCCGCGGACGAGGATTGGCGAACCTGCCGCGTGCTGCGCGACGCGAAACATCGAATTCAGGATCCCGCCGTGGGGATGGACTTCTCCCAATACTATGACTCGCCCGCGGGCAGTACTTCGCCGTGGAGCGGCATGGTGCACCACAGTCAATTCAAGTGCGTGGTCATCGAAGCCGATCCTGACCCACTTGCTCCCCAGGAGAAATCGGTAGCCCAGCTCGCCTCGGCCAAGCACGCGCTGTCGCGCTGCACGCTCGAGCGTGAGGGCACGGGCTCACCAACGGCAGTACCTGCTTGCGCACCGATTGCCACGTCGAGCGCGCGACTCGGCGAGGCGCTCTGGGCCTCGGTGGCCTATCGCTTCCATGAGGGCTTTCCCGTGGATCAAGATGCTGACGGCCTCGTCGATTGCACGGTCGCGGATCCTTTGGCGACGCAGTGCCCTTCTACCTCACTCGGCACGCAGTTGGTCTACGAGCGCGGCTGTATCAACGAGTGTGTGACAGGCGTGCTCCAGTGCCCCGGCTATGCAGCCAACCCTGCGGCGGTCTCCTGCAGTGCAGGTCCATTCGGCGAGTTGACTGCCACGTCCTGCGATGCCTGGGAGCTGTGCGACGGCAGGGACAACGACGACGACACGTTTACCGACGACATCGTCAACGAGACCACGAAGCAGCGCGACGAATCGTTGCTCAGTCGTGATCTGCGGGTGGGAACCGAGGTGAGCTGCGATGTGCCCAACGCCTACGGCATTTGCCGGCCGGGCCGCATGCAGTGCGTACGTAGCGTCGATGCTCCGCCCACGATTAGCGCGGCTCCTGCCTGCGTGTTCGTGGTCCAACCTAATACGGTCCTCGAAACCTGCGACGGTGCCGACCAGGATTGCGACAGTAAGATCGACGAGAACTTCGTCGATGCCGTGACGCAGCAACCTCGCGACGGACTTGCGTGCACCCCCGCGGGCCTAAGCGGGGAATGCGCAAAGGGTACCTATAAGTGCCTAGCAAACGCGCAAGGTGGTAAGGCTTCGGTTTGCGAGCCTACCTCTTACACACCTAGGACCGAGACCTGCAATGGTCTCGATGATGACTGCAACGGGACTGCCGACGACGTGCCGGCGGGCACCGTGCCGACCCAGGGCTGTCCTGCCACGTTCAATCAGTACTTCAGAGATGCCGACGCGGACGGCTATGCCAATGCAGCCGACGCCGTATGTAGCTGTGGCGCAGCACCGGCTGGGTATCGCGCGAAGGGAGCCAGCTTCGATTGCTGTGATACTGACTCGGGTGCTTATCCGGGCCAAGCCAACTGGAAGACCGCGGCGACGGCTTGTGGCCACTGGGACTGGGACTGCAGCGCCAGTGGTGGTGCTGGGACGAAGCGCTACACCGCCGTAGGCTCGGACTCGGGCTGCGCCTACGACTGGGGCGCGGCGGGTTGCAATAGCGGCGGCTCGCCGGGTTGGCAGACCACCGTGCGCGAGTGCGGCGAAACCGGTCCTTACTACAACGGGTGTGGGTTCTGGGCGACCACTACTTGCCACCGACCGACCTATAGCGTCCAACAGCAGTGCAAGTAATGCGATCTATCCAAGAAAAGGGAAGCCACGCCATGGGCCTTCGATATGCATTGTGCTGGCTCGGTCTACGCTGGCTCGGTCTAACGGCGCTTGCCCTGAGCGGTTGTACGAATGAACGCTTCGAATATTATCCCGAGGCCACGGAATCGGCTGAGGAGGACCTTTGCGCTAAGGTTAAGTGTAAGGCTCCCGATGCTTGTCACAGCGCGGGCATGTGCGATCCGGACAGCGGCGAGTGCGTGTACGAAGAGCTGCCCGACGGCGCGAGCTGTGATGATGGCGACGCCTGCACGTACAGCGATCGATGTGCTTCGGGCGCATGCGAGGGCGGTGGCGAAGTCGTGTGTCAGCCCCTCGATGCGTGCCACCTCGTCGGCGAGTGCGACTCGAAAACGGGCTGCTCTCAACCCAAGGCAGAAGACGGCAGAGCCTGTGGCGACGACGACGCCTGCACGTCCGAGGATCACTGCAGCGACGGCGCCTGCGTGGGCACGCCCACCAAGTGCCCGGCACCGGAGCAGTGCTACGAGGCCGCCGCTTGCAACGCAGCCACCGGCAGCTGCACGTACCTACCCAAAGCAGCGGGAAGTGGCTGCGGCGCAAGCGAGCAGAAGAACTGCGCGGCGGGTCGCTGCGATGGTCAGGGCGCCTGTGTACTCGCTCCCATCGTCTGTGAGCCACTCGATGGCTGTCACGAGGCGGGCGTGTGTGATCCGGAAACGGGCGCATGCAGCAACCCCATCAAGAATGACGGCGCAAGTTGCGACGATGGCGAGGTCTGCACGGCGGGCGATCGCTGCCGCGCGGGCGTCTGCGCCGGTCCTACCCCTAAGAGTTGTCCCGCACCAGACACTTGTCACCTCGCTGGCAGTTGTCAGTCGGGTACGGGTTGCGTGTATCCAAATGCACCGAACGACACAAGCTGCGAAGACGGCGACAAATGTACGCTCGCTGATCGCTGCAACGCAGGCCTGTGCAAATCGGGCGCGCCACGTGTTTGCACCGCGAGTGGGCCTTGCTCGATGGGGGGCAGCTGTGACTCCTCGACGGGCGCGTGTGGTGAGATCGCGCTGGCCAATGGCACCACGTGTGTGGACGACGACCTCTGCACGCGGGGCACTACGTGCGTGAATGGAACGTGCGGCGGTGGCTCCGCAGTCACCTGCGTCAGCAACGATCCGTGCCGCGTGCCGATCGCCTGCGATGCTGCACAGGGCTGCCTGACTGAAGCGGCTCCCGACGGCACCAGCTGCCAGGATGACGACTTGTGCACGGATGCAGATCAATGCGCCGGTGGCACATGTCAGGCGGGCACGCCGCGCGTCTGTACCGCCCTCAATGGCTGTCACCTACCCGGCGTATGCCAGCCCGACTCGGGACTGTGCAGCGTGACCTGGGTCGACAACGGCCTTGCATGCGATGACGACGATCTATGCACGAACGGCGACGCGTGTATCGACGGCCAGTGCCAGGGCGAAGCGGTCACGTGCAACGAGCCGTGCTTGCTCAATGCCGAGTGCGATCCGAGTCAGGGCATCTGCGTGGGTACCGCCGCCAGGGATGGCACGGTCTGCAACGACGACAGCCTCTGTGCCACGAGCTCGACCTGTGAGCAGGGAACCTGCACGGCCCAGACCTTGCGCAGCTGCACCGCGCTCGATAGCTGCCATGCAGCGGGCACCTGTGACGAGACCTCCGGCCAATGCACGCAACCAACCGCCTATGCGGGACAAGCATGTGCGAACGGTTTCTGCTTTGCGGACGTGACCTCGCAAGCGGGACTCATCTGGCCCCACGAAGCAGGCAACATGCCGCTGCGTGCAACGGGCGGATTCGTCGATGTAGATGGCGACGGCTTGCTCGACGTGTTGTTCGTGAGCGAAGCACACGGACTCATCCTCTACCTCAACGCCGGCCAAGGAATCTTCGAGCCCGATCTGCGCATCCCTGCGGTCAGCTCGCCGACCAGCGCGACGGCGGCCGATTACGACAACGACGGGGACGTGGATCTCTACGTCACGAGCACCGCGTCGGCTGCGTTGCTGAGGAACGATGGCACGGGCGTCTTCCGCAATGTCGCGTCCACTGCCGGTGTCTCGAGCCCCGGCATCTCGGTGGCGTCTACGTTTGCAGATCTGGATGGGGATGGCTGGCTCGATCTCTATGTCGCGCATCAGCCTCCGGCGGCAGCCAATCAGCTCTTTCGAAATCTCGGCGACGGAACGTTCGCGAACGTCACGAGTGCGGCCGAGGTCGCAGGGCTCGGTAAGACCATGGCCGTGGTTGCATCAGACATCGATGGGGACGGTTTCGCCGACCTGCTCGTCTGCAACGATGCAACGGCGAGCTTTGACGGGAACGTCGTCTACCGCAATAGCGGCAGCGCGACGGCGGGCATGACGGGCCGTTTTACCCGAGAAAATGCGGCTTCCTTCGATTGCTTGGGTGGTGGTGCTGGCGATTACGATCGCGATGGCGACACAGACTATTACTGGGCCGCGATCGGTAACAATGCCCTCTGGCAGAACGGCACGACCTTCAGCGATGTCGCAAGCACCGCATCAGTTTTGTTGGCCAAGGATGCCTGCACCGCGCAGACCACGGCCAGCTGGGAAGCGGGCTTCTACGACTTCGATGCGGACGGCTGGCTCGACCTCTACGTATCCAACGGTGGTGAGGTGCCTGGCGTGGCTGGAGTCGCGCCTTACAGTCCGAACGCGCTGCTGCGCAACAATGCAGGCGCAACCTTTACCGATGTGGCGCTATCGGCCGGCACGGCCGATCCCCGACGTGGGCGCGGCGTAGCGTTTGGCGATTACGACAACGATGGCGACGTCGATATCCTGCAGCTCAATGCGTTGGGCGGCGCGCAATTACTGAAGAACCAAACCACCACCACGAACGGCTGGGCTGCGCTCAATCTGCTCGGCACCGACAGCAATCGCGATGGCATCGGCGCTGCCGTACTCTGGACAACGGAGAGTTTCAGTCGTCTCGACGAACGCCGTGCCACGTCTGGAACGAGCGGTCCCAGCGATCCGCGCATGTTTACTGGCTTGGGCGCGGCGAAAGAGCTGCATACTGAGATCCTGTGGCCAAGCGGCGTCGCTCAGGCGATGTTCTACCTTGCTCGCAATCAAGTCACCGAGGTGGTGGAACCTTCGATCACCATCACCGCCGCCACACTTAGTGCGACCAGCGTGAAGAGGGGCAGTAGCGTCACCGCAAACCTTACCCTGAGCGCAGCGGCCGCCGGCGCATCTTACTCTGCTCGCTTGTACACGAGCTCCCAGGCGCTCCATCCGCTGGCACAGACGCAAGTCACCACCAATGCGAGCACAGCCACGGTGACGGTCACGGTCGGGGCTTCGAGCTACACGGGTTCGGCGACGTTGGTGCTCAGCGCGACCGATACAGACGGCGCACGCGACGACCGCATGTTCAGCTTGGATATCACTGCTCCCTGAGCTGTTGACGGCCGCACTGGCGTATGCGCTTCACAGAGTGAAGCTGGCTGGCGATACCGTCGACTACAAGAGGCGCGACCTCGAGTTTGCGACAGAACCAGCCCGCCTGCTCATCCCGCGGTGTCAGCGGGCTTTAGCGCTTATCGTGCGAGGAACGTGTCGAGGGTCCGGCCGCGGAACTCGAGCTCGCTACGCATGAACGTGGAGAGCTGGCTTGGCTGGTCTTCGTTGCGTTCAATGATGTGCACAAAGCCGGTGCCCGTCTGCGTGAGATGGCAGCCGGAGCAGGACAGGATGTTGATGTTGGCTTCAAGTCCGGGAACGCTGGGCACGATGTTGCCGAGGGCCAGCGTGCTGCCGTCTGCGCGATGGGCCGCCGCGAGGAACTGCGTGGGGATAATGCCGATTTCGCGCGCACCGTGATTGAGCGTGACGGCGTTCTGCACGACGAACCTGCGGAACGTCGCCTCCTGGGCGAGCTCGAACGGCACGGAGTCGACCACGAGGGCCGGCATCATCTCGCCATCGACCAAGTGAAATTCGCGCAGCTCCCAGAAGGGCTCATTGATGAATTCGTTGGTACGCAGGGTGTTTACTTGGAGGGGAAGGGCAATCTGCTCGAGCAGCGCGACCGAAGCGGTACGCAGTGCGTCACCCTGTAGACCGCGCAGTGCCGTCCAGCGAGCAAGGCCGTTCCGGCAGTCGGAGCCGTCGTCAGGGACGTTGAACTCGAAGATCATCGTCATGCGATCGCTTCCATTGGCGACGCCCGACGTCTTCGTGAAGACGAGGCGGTTCTCGCCGCAGTTGCCGGGAGTGCGCAGGTCGAAGCGATTGACGAACGCCGAGGGCAAAAAGCCCGCAAGGTCCAGGTCGACGCTTCCGCTGACGTCGCGGCTCAGACTGTCGAAGAAGGTCGTGAACCCGCTGCGTGCAGCCACGGTGCGGCCGCTGGTGGTGGTGGTAACCGTAAGGGTGGTGGCCCATTGGTCGAACAGCCGAGAGCCGTCGCCGTCGCGGGCAAGTCGGTTGTGCATGGCGCGCAGCGAGAACGCTGGGTCGGCGAGCACCTCGGGGTTGAGGATGATGAGCCCTTGGTCAGGCGGTAGCGATGCGCAAATGCCGCCCTGGCACTGCTCGAGGGTCTCTGCAAGACCGTCCAACTCGCAGCTGGTGCCATTGGCAATCGGCGTGACTGCGCAGGTACCAGTCGATGCGTCCTGACAGGTGTTGATGGTGCACGGATTGCCATCGTCGCAGATTACGTCGCCGCAGCGCTCGAGGCGGCAGGTCGCGTCGCAGCCGTCGCCGGAGCGGGTATTGCCATCGTCGCACTCCTCGTCGCGCTCGAACACACCGTTTCCACAGATCGGGATGATACGACAGTCGGCTTCGCAGCCATCGCCGCCCACCGTGTTGCCATCGTCGCATTCCTCGGGGAACTCCACGATGCTGTTGCCACACACCGGCACGACCTGACAGGTCTGATCGCAGCCGTCGCCAGCGGTGGTGTTACCGTCGTCGCACTGCTCGCCCGGCTCGATCGTACCGTTACCGCAGACGACGACGACGCAGCGGCCAGAGTCGCCACAGGCTTGACGCGTTTTGGGATTGCCGTCGGTATCGCAAGTTGAGCCGAACTCGACGAAGTTGTTGCAGCGTCCCGTGAAGCGATCACATTGTCCGGCGACACAGTCATTGGGACTGGGATCGCAATCGAAGGGACACTCGAGGCAGCCGACCTCCGAGCTGCAGTCCGGATCCGCGCAGTCGACGAGGCTATCGCCATCGTCGTCGGAGAAGTTGCGGCAGGCTTCCGGCTGCGTGCCAGAGAATACACTCAGTGCGTACTCACCTTGGCCGAACACACTGTTGCCATCCACGAACACGAAGTACGTGCCCGGCTCAGCATTGGGCAAGTCGACCCGTTGCGAACCCTGATCGCAGGACAGCTCAGCGGCCGGATTGGCGCACTCGTCACGTCGCACGTAGACGCTTGCAAAGAAAGCAGAGCCCGCTACCGAGACCGACAGATCCTGCTGCGTGGTGAGCTCGATCTTGAACACGTGCTCGGGCGCCGGATTGACTGCGTCAAAGGAGCATGCGGTCGAGATGTGTTGACTGGGCGATCCAACGGTGAAGCCACGGATGGTGTCGCCGACCTTGATAGGCGTCGGCGTGGCACAGGTGCCCGGCTTGAGCGCGAGGGCTTCGAAGCTCATCTCGAGGCTGGCGCGTGCGGAGCCGTCGCGGTCGTCGCTTACGGTGATGTGCAGGGTGTTGCGCGCGATCGCGCGTGGGCCGGCCTTCCAGGCGGTGGCGGCAGCCGTCGCATCGGCGAAGCCCAGGCCCGCGATGGACTCGGTCCAGCGGTAACGCAGGCGGTCGCCGTCTTCGTCCGAAGCGGCCACGGAGATCGCCACACTTTCGCCGAAGCGTACGTTGCGACGTGATGCGAATACGGCTTCGATGCGCGGGGCCTTGTTCTTCTTGCCTTTGCGATCGTTGTTGACCCGCGCCTGGCCACAGAGGGGCAGGATATTGACCTGAGAAGTACGACCCGTCTCGACGGTAAGGCCTTGCGCGCGGCCGTCACAGCGCTCTACGCCGGCTGACAAGAAGCGCAGCTCGACATCAAACTGAGTGGCCTGGGGTACCTGGATCTGACCCTGGGCCACGCCATCGGCGACAGCTAAGGTACCGGTCAACCCGCGCGCATTTGTACCCGAGAGTACGGTGTACTCGACACGGTCTACAGTGGCATCAGGTACCTGAGCCAACACGTGTAGCGCTCCCACTGGGGGCGTACCGTTCGCAGCGTCACCTTCTTGAAGCTTGGTGGATGGGGCGCCCTGACAAGCGCCGAGGAGGCCGAGCATGAGCAGCGGCAATAGTCTGATTTTGAACATAGGCTCCGACGAAATCGGTGAGGGGGGGGAAGCTAAGCAAAGCTGCCAGCAAAAGAGCCGCTGCCCTCTTGCCACAAGGCAGGTGAAACTGCCACATGGAACGAGAAAGAATAATGGGGTGATGCGAGCGCGGCCACCCCCCTGCAAACGCCCGGTGCAGTGCGCTTGCCACACCTCAAAGGCTGGGCATCAGACGCGCGAACGCACTGGCGCGCGACAGCGGGCCTGCCTGCGAGCTTACTTCCTGCCGAGGGGATGACGGTATGGTCCAACGAGCTTCTGTTATAAAGTTATGTCGCGACTTAGAATCTTAGTGCGTGCTTAATTGGCCTTCGCTTTCGCAGCGTCAGAGCTCGCCAGCTCTTGCCCTGTTCGCCCGCAGCATACTCGTACAAAATTATATGGCAAACATGTACGGATCTGTTGTAACTAACTCCATGGCATCCCGACATCTTGCGCTGCTCCTGCTGAGGCGTTGGTCCTTGAATCGAGCGAGCTCGGCCGCGATTGCGCCGAGCGGATGCGGAGCTGGCTCAGGAGGGGTGGTCAGTCGCCGACTGCGCGCGCGCACTTCTCCGCGTGCCCCGAGACGTCGCCCGCATCAACGTGCGCGCCCCAGAGTCGGCCCAAGCTCGGCGACTTCCAAGGCCAGCATGACCTCGACGCGCCCCGCAAGGTCGTCGTCTGAAAGCCCACCGTCGCAAACATCGAGCAGGGCCATGGCGATCGGCACCCGCAAGTCATCGGACGCATCGCCGGCTTGAAACAAGCGGAGTGCCGCACGCGCCATCGCGCTCCGAAAGCGTGGGCTCGTGCTGGCCCCGCTAGGTCCAAGTTGCACGAGCCCATCGCCTTCGAGTGCACGCAGCAGCTCGCAACGTGCGTCAAGCATGGGCCGCTTGACTCTCGCTAGGCTGCGCTTGCGTGCCCTTACCGTGCGTCGCTTCCATCTGCTTCTTGACGTACGCCACGATGCCGAGCGTCTCTTCGTGGAAGGTGTGGTAGTCGATCTGTTGGGCATTCAGGAACGTGCTGGCGAACATAGTGTGCGCGCCCATCATGCTCGCTTCGGCAAGCTCCTCATCCGTTGCACCGAAGAGTCGTGCAGCTTCCGTGTGAAACAACGCGCAATAACGACAGCGCGTGGCGCCCGACACGGCCAGCCCGATCAGTTCCTTATACTTGTTGGGAATGCGGGTCTCAGCGAGCTGAAAGTCCCGCATCACGCTCCAGAAGCCTGGCAATGCAGCCTCGGGCAGCTGCTTGGCCCAGCCCGGGACGGCGCCAAACATCTGTTGAATATCTTGATAGACCTCCGACTTAGTACTGAGGGTGCCCATGACGAGCCTCCTTGAGCGACGCGGCGCCATTCGCCGCGCCATAAGGAACTGTGGCCAGTACTAAGCAGCGATTCAAGGTGGATCGACGGCAATTTCCAGCACCGGCGCCGCGGCCCGAACCGCAATCACGTTGCGGGATTTTGGAATGCTCGCGCGTCCAGCCTTGCCTAGATCCGCGCACTTACCATTAGCGCCGCAGCGCAATACTGTGATCTGATCGCGCAGCGACGTTTTCTATCGTGTGTCACGCACGCTCGAGGATAGTCTTCCAAAGTATGTCCGCTTCAGCCGCTGCCAGTTTTTCTGGAGACTTCGAGGAGCCACGGTGGCATGCGCCGCTGCACATCGAGCCCTACCTCAGCGGCGCAAATCCCGCAGGCACCGTCAAGGGCATGTTCTTCACGTGCGTCAATGACCTCGCGCGCGAGAAGTCAGGCAGCGCGCCCGGGCGCGAGACGTACACGCGGTTCAAAAGCTATCCTTTACGCGAGTGGCTCGAGATGCTGCCTGAATGTGCACGATTGGCATATCCACGTTTGTCGATACATTCGGCTTTGTTCGAGACGGGTTTTCACATCTATCGCACGTTCAGCGAGTCCACGGTCGGACGCGTCGTGATGAGCGTGGCGGGGCGCGATGTGCACGCAGCCATTCGCCTCACCGCGCGTGCCTACGCAGCGGTCGCCTCTTCGAGCAGCGTCACGGTCGTCGAGCACGAAGCACGGCGCGCCGTGTTCGAGCTGCGCAACTTTTGGGAGTACCCCGATTGCTATCAAGCAGGCGTGCTTGCTGCAGGCGTCCAAAGTTATGGTGAGAAGCCCCGCGTTCGCGTGCGCTCGATCAGTCGCTGCGACTGCGATGTCGAGCTGACCTGGTAACGCCTCTCGTACAACGCCGCGTGCACGCAACCCGCAAACACTCAGGTGGTCGGCCGTGAACGCGCCCAACACGTACGATGCGATCGTGATTGGCAGCGGCTTCGGTGGCAGCGTCGCCGCGCTTCGCCTTGCAGAAAAAGGTTATCGGGTAGCTGTGCTCGAACAGGGCCGCCGTATCTCTCCCGCTGACATGATCGCCGCTGGCCAGGATCCCAAGCGCCTGTTTTGGGCGCCCGCGCTCGGCATGCACGGCTACTTCACGCAACGCGTGTTCAAACACGTCGGCATCGTCGGGGGGGTCGGCGTCGGCGGCGGCAGCTTGGTGTACGCAGCCGTGCTGCTCGAGCCAAAACGACCTTTCTATGACGACCCCGCCATGCGCAGATTGGGAGTGGACTTCGAAAGCGAGCTCGCACCTTACTATGTGACCGCCGCCCGCATGCTCGGCCGCGCACAAAATCCGCATCGCGGCCAGATGGACGTCTGGCTGGAGCAAACCGCCCAGACCTTAGGGGTACACCCCTCCTACGGTCGCGTGCCGCAAGGTATCTACTTCGATCGCCCGGGCGAAGACGTCCCCGACCCTTACTTTGCCGGACGTGGGCCCGCACGCACAGGCTGCATCCAATGCGGCGGCTGTCTCACCGGCTGTCCATACAACGCGAAAAACAGCTTGGATAAGAATTACCTCTACCTCGCAGAGAAGCTGGGCGCAGAAGTCATACCCGAGCAACGCGCGCGATTAATCCGTCCGATCGATGGCGAATACGAAGTCGAGGCCGAACACCCGTTCGACAAAAACGCGCCACGCACGACCTACCGCACCAAGAAGGTCTTCGTCGCGGCGGGCGTGTTGGGAAGCGTTGAGCTCTTACTCAACTGCCGTGACGTACACCGCACCTTACCTAAGCTTTCGGCACGGCTCGGGCAGCTTGTGCGCACCAACAGCGAAGCCGTGGTCGGCATCCTCTCAGACGACAAGTCGATCGACCTGACGCACGGCACCGCCATCTCCTCGCACTTTCACGCGAACGAGCGCACGCACATCACTCAGAATCGCTTCCCGCGCGGTTACAACTTCATGCGCTTTTACATGGGCCCGATGGTCGACGATGCACGGCCCCTGCGGCGCGCATTCAAGACGCTAACCCAGCTCGCGCTGATGCCGCGCAAGTTCCTGCGCTCGGCCCTGGCGCGCAATTGGTACAAGCGGGTAAGCGTGCTGACGGTCATGCAGTCCGACGACCAACGCCTTACCCTTCGGCTGGGCCGCTCGTGGCTGACAGCGTTTCGCCGCGGCCTGATCAGTGTGTCTGAAGGCACCGCACGCGCGCATGCCTACATCGAAGAGGCCAATCGCGCCGCTCGTGCTTTTGCCCACGCAAGTGGCGGTGCGCCGCTCAACATCTTGCTGGAGAGCGTCGGTAACTTGTCGATCACCGCACACATTTTGGGGGGGTGCGCGATGGGCCCGAACATCGAAGAAGGGGTGGTCGATTCGCGCAATGAGGCGTTTTCCTATCCCAACTTGTTTGTCGTCGACGGCTCCGCGATTCCGGCAAATGTCGGGGTAAATCCAAGCCTTACCATCACCGCCATGGCCGAGCGCTGTCTGTTTTTAATCGGTGCGCGAAGCTAAAGTAAACCTCAGGTCAACGCGGCCACAAGACCCACCTTGCGATCACCTTTGTACACAAAGTAAGGTCAAAACAATTTTCTCGACCCGTACGAGTCCTACCGTAGAGTCTGCCGCGTGAGGCCCCTTCCTCCCCCCTACGAGCTGTTCCCCATGCTTTCGCGTCAGATGTTTCAGGCCGCCCTCTTGTGTGCAGTGGCCCTTCCCCTATCGGCCTGCGATGACGATCGCCGCAACGGTTACATGCTCGATCCTCTTTCGGGTGCCGTGTTCGGCTACACGGACAACCCACTCACGGACAACGGCTTCGATTGGTGGTGGCATTCCTTCGTTGGCAAGAACCGCGCGACAGGCGCCATGCAGCCGTTCTTCGTCGAGTATTACGTGGTCAACCCGGAGCTAGGTGGCGCAGCGCCCGTGCTCGGACAGCTACCGGCCAACAAGGCCGCTGGCATCAAGCCCTCCTACGCGATGATCAAAGCGGGCACCTGGGCCCAAAACGGCTCGGTCGAGATCAACAACTTCTACGGCATCAACAGTCTGACTGCCGAGGTCAGCTACATGGATGTCCACATCGGTACCAACTACGCAAGCGACGTGGAGCTCGCCGGCTCCGCCACGATGAGCGCGGCCAATGCGGCAGCCCATCCCGAGTACATGTCCGATGCGGGCACGATGACGTGGAACCTGCAGGTCGACAAGAAGCTGTCTTACTCCGTTGGCTACGCCGCCTCGACAATCGCATCGCACCTCGATGCCTTCGCCATGTACTGGCACGCCCGGGGCATGAAGTCGGAATACTCAGGCACGGTAACCTTCAACGGCCAAATCTTCGACGTCATCCCGGCAAGCTCCGCAGGTTACCAGGATAAAAACTGGGGTAACGACCTTACCAATCCCTGGATTTGGCTGAACTGCAACAACCTCAAGAGTGCCAAGACCGGTGAGTTGCTCGCGAACACGAGCCTCGACGTCGGCGGCGGCGAGCCGGTGGCCTTCGGGATCCCCCTCGGCAAGAAGGTCCTGGTCGCCTTCTATCACGAAGGCAAGCTCTACGAGTGGAACTTCACCAAGGAACTACTCACCCAGAAAGCCAACGTGACCGAGACCAGCACGAGCCTTCGTTGGCAGGTCGAAGCGGCAGATCTGGGTAATAAGATCGTGATCGATTTCTCCGCGCCCAAGAGCAAGTCGCTCAAGGTCGACTACGAAAACCCGCGCGGTCAGAAGAATCATACGAACCTGTGGAACACCGGCTGGGCTGCCGGCAGCATCAAGCTCTACAAGCGCACCTGGTGGGGCGGCTGGGCCTTGATCGACACGTTCAACGGAACCATGGGCGGCGCCGAGTACGGCGCGTACTAGCCACCTGCACGTGTGGCTGTGCCGGCACGCTAGCTCGGAAACCAAGGCATAAGGCGCGAGACACGCTGCTGATACTCCGCGTAGCTTGGGTACTTAGCGAGGGATTGACTGCAGCATCGATCTGAATGTATCCGTGCCCCGCAATAATTCGCATCGGATGACTTACTATGCCTTGAGAAATGCTGAAGGTCATACCTCTCGGAGCACCCACGACGAAAGCGGTATCACCTCGCTGGACGGTGCCCGCATCGCCAAGCACCAGCGGGGGAAGGTTGGTCTCTACAAGCACTTGAGCGAAATCGAGATCTTCGTCGCGATAGGTAACCCAACCTGTAAAGTTTGGACCGTTGGAAGGTTGGACCCGTAGGGTGTGGCAGATCACGTTGTTGGGCACGCCGAGTCACGCGATGTCCATCATGTGCTTACCGTTTCGTTTGTGACGAAGCGGTCAGCCGCATCAGCGTGTCAGTCCCTCTCCTTGTGACAGCGACGGTGCACCCTGAAATGCTCGCACGCTTTGTACCACGCCACTTCGCCGACAAGGCGTCCGAGCCGTCGGCCATTGAGGTCGCCATCGTTGAAGTGAATTCCTCCGTAAACGCGCGACACACCCGCTTCGTCTGCCGCGGCGGTGAACGTCTGCCAGTTCAGTGTAAGCGGCTCGCTCGGAACGGTGCCTGGCTCAATGATCGAGCTGCCCGGCAGGAAGCTGACCGACCCCCCGAAGGAATCTGCCCCGGTCCAGGACCGAAGAATTTCAGCACCCGCGGCACTGAATGCGCTGTGGCCCGAGACATACTCCGCGAACGGTGGTGTTGGAAATGAAGCGGGCTGATACGGCCTCCACTCGGCGCCATCCATCTCGACGGTGCCCTGCGATGGCCCGCCCCAGCTCCGGATCCGATCCCCGGCAAACAGCACCGCGATGGCCGTTACGGGGCGTACGGAGTCATAGGCAATCTTCGCGTCCCAGGCGGCAATGCCCGCATCGAAGATGGCGTTGGTCAGCGCGAAGAACATCATCGCATCGTCGTCGATGCCCTGGTGGTCACGAATGGACACGAACTGCGCGAACAGGTTCCAGTGCCCGGGCGGCAGCTCCGTGCGCGGCCCGTTCGCCCAATACTCTGCGATCATCTTTTGCCTGTCGGTCAGGTTGGCGGAGACGTCGATAAGCTCCCGAGCCTGAGCAACAAAAGCTGGAGTATTGCTGGCCACGGGCGGGGAAGGACGAAACTGAGACGCCGACGAAAGCGCAAAGGGAGCGACCTTATTCCAAAACGGACCGGCATAGGACTGTGTGACGAAGTTGCCCGCGAGATCGTAATATTGGAGTGGCTGCCAGCGCGCGACGTCACTCACCATGGCTGGGTCAACTGGCACCATGCTCGGTGCATTGACTGGTAGGTAACCAGTGTAGTCAGAGTAGGCGCCCGGATGCAGATCGCCGAGCTGGTTCGAGCCGTCGTGGTGGCGGTACTCAAGCACGGCAGCGCACGCAACGTTGCCGATGCCCTGGGGCTCGGTCACGTCCTGCGAGGTGTCTGTGGGGTCGAAGCCGAGTGAACGCATCAACGGGTCGTAGACGGTCGCAATATCGGCCGGCATCAAGTCGCTCAAGGCTCGATAGGCGGCGTAGCTGATGGCCTTGGTCTTGTTGGCATCCGTGCTCTCTCTCTGGGGCGGACGCATCACGGCGCTTGTCCGTGTCGGGATCACCCTCGCGGCGTAGGCGGACCATGCATCGAAGATGCACGTGTGCACGATCGCAAGTGCTCGAGCTACCATGGGCGGACCCAGTTTCGAGTCACGCACGCCCTGGAGCGCAGCCGCGTTCCAGCGTGCAACAACAGTAGGTTGGCCGGATGGTCGGCTCGATGACGAGCTGTCTGCTCGAGCCGACCCTACCAGAGTGACCAATGACACCGCGGCCAGCGACAACGCGGCGGTTTTCGAGTTTATGCTAAAGGTTATGCGCATGTACCTAGTCTCCTGTTGCCGCCCTTCGGCCGTTCTTGCTCGGGTTCGCAGAACCAGAGGTTAGGTAACAGTGTAAACGTCGGCAGTTTCGGGGGCGACCCCGGTTTGTAGAGTAGCCCCAGAGGATCGCTCCCCCCAGGGCCCTCGCCAGATCCGGACAAGGAGATTTCCAACATCCGGCTCCTCCGTTGATGTGTCTTACGGTTGCGTGCCCCAGATCCGTACTGCGAGCCGGGGCTCCTTGAAACTCACCATGTTTACATTGTTTATATAACCGATTTTCCGCGAAACTCGCTGGCGCGGCCGAAGGGCGGCCGTTTGCCACGGCCATATCGCAAACTAACACCAGCCATTCGCGCACGCGCGCGGCTGACAGCGAAGACGTGGTGAGGAGCGTCTACGAACGAATCGCGGATCAATCGACGACGCTCGAATTGAGCTGAGCCTTAGCTTCCGCACTCGTTTACCATGGGCTCCATGACCACCACGGCGACCTCGGGCCTTCGTCTTTATCGCGACGCTATCGTACTCATGACCGGCGGCGGATCGGGCATTGGAGAGGCCCTGTCTCGCGCGTTGTGTCGCCGCGGCGCCGAGGTTGTGGTGAGCGATCGCCGCATCGAAGAAGCCGAACGTGTCGCCAACGCGATTCGTGCCGTGGGTGGTCGCGCTTCGGGGGAGCGGGGGCGGGAGCGGGAGCGAGAGCGAGAGCGGGAGCGGGAGC